>NZ_MVBK01000034.1:0-22057 GCF_002000365.1 Thioalkalivibrio denitrificans
AGTCCGACAGGCTCCTAGCTAAACAGAAGTTTAGCCTGTGGAACCATGATCGACAGCAACAGAGTTCCTTTTTTTGGACACCGGTTGCGCGCGGTTGTGGGGTCTGTCGGGCCACTGGTATCCTGATCCATTGCCCCGGGCAGGTCGTGAGGCCTTCCCGCCACTCTCTTAGAAGTCCGGACGACCGGCCCATGCAAGAACATTACGAACCCGAATCCGTCGAGACACAAGCCATCGAATGGTGGGAACGGAATAACACCTTTCGTGCCAGGGAGGACGCACCGGGGGAACCCTTCTACTGCCTCTCCATGTTTCCGTACCCGTCCGGGCGCCTGCACATGGGCCATGTGCGCAATTACACCATCGGGGACGTGATCGCCCGTTACCAGCGCATGCAGGGGCGCAACGTGCTCCAGCCCATGGGCTGGGACGCCTTCGGGTTGCCCGCCGAGAACGCCGCCATCAAGCACGGCGTGCCCCCGGCCAGCTGGACCTACGAGAACATTGGCTACATGCGCGCACAGCTCAAGCGCCTGGGCTTCGGCTATGACTGGCAACGGGAGCTGGCCACCTGTCACCCGGATTATTACCGCTGGGAACAGTGGCTGTTCACACGGCTCATGAACAAGGGCCTGGCCTACAAGAAGACGGCCATGGTGAACTGGGACCCGGTGGACCAGACGGTGCTTGCCAACGAGCAGGTCATCGACGGCAAGGGCTGGCGCTCCGGCGCCCCGGTGGAGCGCCGGGAGATCCCCCAGTGGTTCCTGCGCATCACCGACTACGCCGAGGAACTGCTCACAGGCCTGGACGGGCTCGACGGCTGGCCGGACCAGGTGCGCACCATGCAGCGCAACTGGATCGGGCGCTCCGAGGGCGTGGAACTGGAGTTCGCCGTGCCGGGCGAGGCACCGCTCACGGTCTACACCACGCGCCCGGACACCCTCATGGGGGTCAGCTACATGGGGCTGGCCCCGGAGCATCCCCTTGCGGCCAAGGCGGCCGCCGACAACCCGGAACTGGCCGCCTTCATCGAACAGTGTCGCCATACGAAGGTCTCCGAGGCGGACATGGCGACGCTGGAGAAGCAGGGCATGGACACCGGCCTGCGCGCCGTGCACCCCGTCACCGGCGAGGCCGTGCCGGTGTGGGTGGCCAACTTCGTGCTCATGGAGTACGGCACGGGCGCCGTAATGGCCGTGCCCGCCCACGACCAGCGCGACTGGGAATTCGCCAGGCAGTACGGCCTGCCCGTGCGACAGGTCATCATCCCCGCCGATGACGGCGTGGAGGTGGACCTGACGCAGGCCGCGTTCACCGAACCGGGCGTGCTGGTGGAGTCGGCGCAGTTCAACGGCCTGTCGTCCGAAGCGGCCTTCGACGCCATTGCCGATTTCCTGGAACAGGCAGGCAAGGGGCGTCGGCGCGTGAACTACCGGCTGCGCGACTGGGGCGTATCGCGTCAGCGCTACTGGGGCTGTCCGATCCCGGTGATCAACTGTCCGAAGTGCGGCGCGCTGCCGGTGCCGGAAAAGGATCTGCCTGTCGTGCTGCCGGAGGATGTGGCGTTCGACGGCGTGGGTTCGCCGTTGAAGAAGATGCGCGAGTTCATCGACGTCGCCTGTCCCGAGTGTGGCGGGGCGGCGGAGCGCGAGACGGACACCTTCGACACCTTCTTCGAATCCTCCTGGTACTACGCGCGCTATGCCTGTCCCGATGCGGACAACGCCATGCTCGATGAACGCGCCGGCCACTGGCTGCCGGTGGATCAGTACATCGGCGGCATCGAGCATGCGGTGCTTCATCTGCTGTACGCCCGTTTCTTTCACAAGCTCATGCGCGACGAGGGGCTGGTGCAGGGTGATGAACCCTTCACCCGTCTGCTCACCCAGGGGATGGTGCTCAAGGACGGCGCCAAGATGTCCAAGTCCAAGGGCAACACCGTCGATCCGGAGGCGCTCATCGAACGCTACGGGGCGGATACGGTGCGCCTGTTCATGATGTTCGCCTCGCCGCCGGAACTCTCCCTGGAGTGGTCGGACTCGGCGGTGGAAGGGGCGCACCGCTTCCTGCGCCGGCTCTGGAAGCAGGTCCACGAACACGTGCGGGGCGGACCCGCCGAAGCAATCGACACGGGATCCCTGGACGAGCGCCAGCAGGCCCTGCGCCGCAAGCTGCACCAGACACTGGCCAAGGTGAGCGACGACATCGGCCGGCGCTATACCTTCAACACGGCCATCGCCGCCTGCATGGAACTCATGAACGAACTGTCGCGCTTCGACGACGGCAGCGGGCAGGGCCGGGCCGTGATGCAGGAGGCCCTGGAGATCACGGTGCTGATGCTCTCACCTATCGTGCCCCACATCACCCATGCGCTTTGGAAGGCGCTGGGCCATGACGACGCGGTGGTGGACGCGCGCTGGCCAGACGTGGACGAAGCGGCGCTGGAGAGCGACACCATCGAACTGGTCGTTCAGGTCAACGGCAAGCTGCGCGGCCAGATACGCGTTGCCGCCGGCGCGGACCGGCCCGCCATCGAGGAAGCCGCCATCGCCGACGAGAACGTGCGCCGGCATATCGAGGGCAGGACGGTGGCGAAGATGATCGTCGTGCCGGGCCGACTCGTAAATGTAGTTGTAAAGTAAGAGACAAGATGCAAGAGACAAGAGACAAGAAAACCGGCCGCCGCAAGGCGGCTCACATCTACTTGTATCTTGCCTCTTGTATCTTGTCTCTGCTCCTTGCTTCGTGCGGCTTCAACCTTCGCGGGCCGGCCGAATTGCCGCCGCAGATGGAGCGCACCTACATCACGGGTGTGAGCCCCGGGCACGACCTGGCCCGCGAACTGTCCATCCTGCTTGACGCGTCCGGTGTAACGGTGGTCGACACCCGGGAAGAGGCCACGGCGGAACTACGGGTGCGCAGGTTGTCCACCGGGCGCCGGGTGTTGTCGGTGGGCGGTGATGCCCGCGTGAGCGAGTATGAGCTCTACCTGGTCCTGGAATACGAGGTGCGCGGCCGCGACAACGACTGGGCGGTGGAGCCCGTGACGCTCACCGTCACGCGCGAGTACGTCCACGACCCCATCCAGGCCCTCAGCCAGCGCGAGCGCGAAGAAACCCTGCGCGAATCCATGCACCGCGACCTGGCCCAGCTTGTGATGTTCCGCCTGCAGGCGGCGTCGCCGGTCAAGAGGAATGGACAGGATTAACAGGATTTTTCTGGATTGACAGGATAAGGGACTGTAGATGAAAAGCACGAACGGATCACCTCTACGCGATCGCTTGTGCTCAATCCGGATCTTTGTATCTTCAATTGCGTTTATCCTGTTCATCCAGAAAAATCCTGTTCATCCTGTCCATTCAATCCCATGCGACTGAAACCCGACCAACTGGCACGTTACCTGGAGAAGGAGTTGGCGCCCGTGTATCTGTTCACGGGGGATGAGCCGTTGCAGCTCATGGAGGCGGGGGATGCGGTGCGTGCCGCGGCGCGCGCGCAGGGGTATACCGAGCGCGAGGTGTTCACCGTCGAGAAGGGCTTCGACTGGGGGCAGCTGGCGGCGGCATCGGACAGCCTGTCGCTGTTTGCCGAGCGGCGAGTGCTGGAGGTTCGCATGCCTACGGGCAAGCCGGGCACCCAGGGGGCAAAGGTCCTGGAGGATTACGCCGCGCGACCCGCCGAGGACACCGTGCTCCTGGTGCACACCGGGAAACTGGACGGGAGCGCGCGCAACAGCAAATGGGTCAAGGCCCTGGAGCAGTGCGGCGTGATGGTCCAGGTCTGGCCCCTGACGCTGTCCGAGACCGTCGGCTGGATTGCGCGGCGCCTGCGCACCCGCGGTCTTCAGCCGGACGAAGGGGCCGTGCGCCTGCTCGCCGATCGGGTGGAGGGCAATCTGCTGGCCGCGGCCCAGGAAGTGGAGAAGCTGGTCCTGTTGCGCGGCAGCGGCCCCCTGGACGAGCAGGGCGTGCTGGAGGCGGTTTCCGATGCCGCCCGCTACACCGTATTCGATCTGGCCGACGCGGCACTTGCCGGTGACATGGCGCGGGCGGTCCACGTGCTCAACGGCCTGCGCGGTGAAGGAGTGGATGCCGTGCTGGTGCTCTGGGCGCTCAGCCGGGAGGTTCGGCAGCTGGCCACCGTCTCGGAGCAGATGGAGTCCGGCGCATCCGCGGCGCAGGCCATGAAGGGGGTCTGGGCGAAGCGCCAGCCCCTGCTGAGGAAGGCCCTGTCGCGCCATCCGGCGGCGGCTTGGCGGCAGCTGCTGGCCTCCTGCGCCCGAATCGACCGGGTGGTGAAGGGCCAGGCGCCGGGCAGCGCGTGGGACGAGTTGTTACAATTGATATCAGGCATGGCGGGGCACCCGCTGTTCAGGGCTTCCCGGAACGTGGCCTAGCCCGCATATCTCACCGGTCGGACACCGGCTGGTGTGCAACAGGCTGAAACATAAACGGAATACGTTGAAATGGTCGCCAACCTCAGCATGACAGTCTGTTCTCGCCGGAGTCCTATCGCGGTTCAGGNNGCGCCTACTGACGCGAATCCGTCGCCTGCTCCCGCGATCCCGGTGAGATATGCGGGCTAGCTCGTTTTCTCTGTGTCCTCTGTGACCTCTGTGGCAAGAATGTTCTGCCACAGAGGTCACAGAGGACACAGAGGGTTCGGGCCTTGTGAGTAAGGAAAACGGGTAGCGTACTATCTGATGAAACCGGATGACGAAGTGCAATGAACGCAGTGGTTGAGAACAAGGCGGGCGAGATCGAAGGGCAGATGCAGGAGACGGGGCGGCGCGCCCGCGTGGCCTCCCGCGCGCTCGCCCGGGCGGACACCGGCGTCAAGAATGCGGCCCTGCTGGCCATCGCACAGATCATCGAGGATCGTGCCGATGCCCTCACCGCGGAGAACCGCAAGGACCTGGAGGCGGGCGAGCAGAACGGCCTGGAAGCGGCGCTGCTGGACCGCCTGGCCTTCACGCCGGAGCGCATCGCGGTCATGGCCGAGGGGCTGCGGCAGATCGCGGCACTGCCCGATCCGGTCGGCGCCATCTCGGATCTCAACTATCGGCCCAGCGGCATCCAGGTGGGGCGCATGCGCGTGCCGCTCGGCGTGATCGGCATCATCTACGAGTCCCGTCCCAACGTGACCGTCGATGCGGCCGGCCTGTGCCTCAAGTCCGGCAACGCCTGCATCCTGCGCGGCGGATCCGAGGCGTTTCATTCAAACCGCGCGCTGGCCGATGGTATCCGGGCGGGCCTCGAGCAGGCGGGACTCCCCGGCGACGCGGTGCAGGTGGTGGGCACCACCGACCGGGCCGCGGTCGGTGCGCTGTTGCGCATGAAGGAGCACGTGGACGTCATTGTGCCGCGCGGCGGCAAGGGGCTGATCGCCCGCGTCAGCGAGGAATCGCTCATTCCGGTGATCAAGCACCTGGATGGCGTCTGTCACGTGTACGTGGACGACGGCGCCGATCCCGGGAAGGCGCTCAAGGTGGCCGTCAATGCCAAGACCCAGCGTTACGGTACCTGCAATACCATGGAGACGCTGCTGGTGTCCCGCCACGTGGCGGCGGAAATGCTTCCCGTCCTGGCCGATGCCTTCGTGGAGAAGGGCGTGGAGTTGCGTGGTTGCGAGTCCACGCGCGCCATCGTTTCGGGCATCGCGGAGGCCACGGAACAGGACTGGACGGAGGAGTACCTTGCGCCCGTGCTTGCGATTCGCGTGGTGGACGGGCTGGACGCCGCCATCGAGCACATCAACACCTACGGATCGCACCACACCGACAGCATCGTTACGGAGGACTACGGCCGCGCCCGGCGTTTCCTGCGCGAGGTGGATTCCAGTTCCGTGATGGTGAATGCCTCCACCCGCTTCGCCGACGGCTTCGAGTACGGCCTCGGCGCCGAGATCGGCATCAGCACCGACAAGCTGCATGCAAGGGGGCCGGTGGGCCTTGAAGGCCTCACGACACTCAAGTACATCGTCCTCGGCGACGGGCATGTACGGGAATAGCAGGTACAAGGGACAAGGGACAAGGTACAAGGGGAGTGCCTTTGCCCTTGTACCTTGTCCCTTGTCCCTGCCCTCATGATCCTCATCCTTGGCGGCACGTTCGATCCGGTCCATTTCGGGCATCTTCGTCCGGCGCTGGAAATCATGGAATGTCTCGGCGCAGACGAGGTGCGGTTCATGCCGTGCCGCATCCCGCCCCACCGGGGCGCGCCGGCGGTGTCCGCAGCGCATCGCCTGGCCATGGTGGAGCGCGCGGTGCAGGGTCAGCCGGGGTTCATGGTGGACCGGCGCGAACTGGAACGCGAGGGTCCGTCCTACAGTGTCGATACGCTGGAGAGTCTGCGCGCCGAAGTGGGCGATCAACGGCCCCTGTGCCTGATGATGGGCATGGATGCGTTCGGCGGGTTCAGGTCCTGGCATCGGTGGCAGGACATTCTCGGGCTTGCGCACGTGGTGGTGGCGCACCGGCCCGGCAGTCCCCTGCGCGACCCGGAAGACTGGATCAGTGAGGCGGCGACGGAGGATCCGGCGATACTGCGCGACACGCCTGCCGGGGCCGTGTTCTTTCGCTCCGTGACCCAGCTGGACATATCGGCTACCGCGATCCGGGCCATGCTGCGCAGGGGCGAAAGCCCGCGTTATCTCCTGCCGGACAGCGTGCTCGAGTACATTCGCCTGCAGGGCCTTTACGCGGACCATCCCGGCGACCGGTCCGCGCGTTTTGCCTGAAACCGCCATGCATACACGGGGTAGACATGCAGACTGAAGCACTCACGGAGTTGGTGATATCGGCGCTGGAGGACCTCAAGGGACAGGACATCCGCGCCATCGACGTACGCGGCAAGACCGCCATCACGGACATGATGGTGATCGCCAGCGGCTCCTCCGACCGCCACGTCAAGGCACTGGCCGAGAGCGTCATTGCCAGGGCCAAGGAGGCCGGTGTCATGCCGCTGGGCACCGAGGGCGAGCGTGACAACGAGTGGGTGCTGGTGGATCTCAACGACGTGGTGGTGCACGTGATGCTGCCCCGTGTGCGGGATTTCTACAACCTGGAGAAGCTCTGGCTCACCGACGCCACGGCCGCCGAGGCCTCCGAGCCGGTGAGCAAGGTCAGGCGCCTGCGCGGCTGATGCCGCGATCCCGGTGAGCCATATCGGTTAATGCATGCGCATCCATCTCGTCGCCGTGGGAGAGCGAATGCCGGCGTGGGTGGCGCAGGCCTATGGTGATTACGCCGGGCGGCTGACCGGTGAATGCAGCCTGATGCTCAGGGAGATACCGGCGCAGCGGCGGGGAAAGAAGGCCGACCTGTCGCGCATCGCCCGTGAGGAGGGCGAACGCATGCTGGCGTCCGTCCCGGACGGCTGTCTCGTGGTGGCCCTGGACGAGAAGGGCCGTTCCTTTTCCACCGCGGAACTGGCACGGCAGCTGGACCAGTGGATGCATTCGGGCCGCGACGTGGCGCTGCTCGTGGGCGGTCCGGAGGGACTGACCGACGCCGCCCGCGCCCGCGCCGACCTCGTCTGGTCCCTCTCCCCGCTCACGTTCCCCCATCCCCTGGTGCGCGTGATCGTCGCCGAGCAGCTCTATCGGGCATGGAGCCTGTTGAGGGGGCATCCGTATCACAGGGAGTGATTGGGAAGGTTGAAGGATGAAGGATGAAGGTACAATGGACCCGCGGGTCTTGATTCATCCTTCGTCCTTCAACCTTCATCCTTGAGTTGGTTCAGCCCCTATTCATCATTCCAGCCCTATGTTGATACTGGCCTCCTCTTCCCCGCGCCGGCGTGAACTGCTGCAACAGATCGGCGTCGAGTTTCGCGTGCATGCGGTGGATGTGGACGAGACGCCCCATCCGGGCGAGGCGCCGGCGGCGTTTGCGGGGCGCATGGCGCTGCAAAAGGCACGTGCCGGATGGATGGCCCAGAGCAGCGGATTGCCGGTGCTGGGGGCCGATACCGTGGTCAGCCTCGACGGGTCCATACTGGGGAAGCCGGCCGGGCGGGAGGATGCGCTGCACATGCTGGGGCGTCTCTCCGGAAACACGCATCAGGTGTTTTCCGCCGTGGCACTGGTGCATGGCGCGCGTGAGGCGGTGAGGCTGTCGGAAACCCGCGTCAGGGTTCGTACCCTGACCGGTCGGGAGATCAGTGCATACTGGGACAGCGGCGAGCCCGCGGACAAGGCAGGTGCATACGCGATTCAGGGGCTTGGCGCGTTGTTCGTCGAGCACATCGAAGGAAGTTATTCTGGCGTGGTGGGGTTGCCTCTTTATGAGACCGGACAATTACTCGACGGATTCGGCGTGGCCCACGGAGGCCGGCGGTGAACGAGGCGACGGGAAGCCGCGAGCGATGATGGGTACCGAGATCCTGATGAACGTGACGCCCCAGGAGACCCGTGTGGCCCTGGTGGAGAACGGCGTCCTGGTGGAACTGAACATGGAGCGTGCCCGCCGCCGGGGACTGGTGGGCAATATCTACAAGGGACGTGTCAGCCGCGTGCTGCCCGGGATGGACGCCGCGTTCGTGGACATCGGGCTGGAACGGGCCGCCTTTCTGCACGCCTCCGACGTGGCGCCGGTGGAGCGCGAGGAACTGCCCAACGGCGATCACAAGCCCACCGAACCCATCCAGCGGCTGCTGCGCGAGGGGCAGGAGATCCTGGTGCAGGTCATCAAGGACCCCATCGGCAGCAAGGGTGCGCGGCTGACCACCTACATCACCGTGCCCTCCCGTTACCTGGTGCTGATGCCGAACAACCCGACGGTGGGCGTCTCCACGCGTATCGAGGACGACAACGACCGCACCCGGCTCAAGGGGCTCATGGAAGGGCTGCTGGCGGAGAAGGGACAGGGCCACGGCTTCATCGTGCGTACCGCCGCGGACGTGGCCAGCGAGGAGGCCATACGCAACGACGTGGACTTCCTGCACAAGCTCTGGCACTCCATCAGTGAGCGGGCCGGATCCGTCGCTTCCGGGTCCGAGGTGTACATGGACCTGCCGCTGGCAATCCGGGTCCTGCGTGACATGGTGGGCGTGGAGCTGGAGAAGATCCGCATTGATTCGCGCGAGACGATTCAGAAGGTCCTGGAGTTCGCCGAGATCTACGTGCCCGAACTGGTGCCCCGCATCGAGCATTACCCGGGCGAACGCCCCATCTTCGACCTGTACAACGTGGAGGACGAGATCCAGAAGGCACTTGAGCGCAAGGTGGAGCTCAAGTCCGGCGGCTACCTGATATTCGACCAGACCGAAGCCATGACCACCATCGACATCAACACCGGTGGTTTCGTCGGGCATCGCAACCTGGAGGAGACCATCTTCAAGACCAACCTGGAAGCTGCCCAGGCCATTGTGCGCCAGCTGCGGCTGCGCAACCTCGGCGGCATCATCATCATCGATTTCATCGACATGACCCAGGAGGAGCACAAGCGCCAGGTGTTTCGTGCCCTGGAGAAGGCCCTGGAGAAGGACCATGCCAAGAGCCAGCTTTGCGAGGTCTCGCCGCTGGGGCTGGTGGAGATGACGCGCAAGCGCACCCGGGAAAGCCTGGAACGACTGTTGTGCGAACCCTGTCCAACCTGTTCCGGGCGGGGCTATCTGAAGTCCGCCGAAACCGTGTGCTACGAGATGTTCCGCGAGATCATGCGCGAGGCGCGCCAGTTCGACGCCCGGGAATTGCTGGTGCTGGCCTCCCAGACGGTGGTGGATCTGCTGCTGGACGAGGAGTCCGCCAGCGTGGCCCAGCTGCAGGAGTTCATCGGCATCCCCATCCGTTTCCAGGTTGAAAGCCTCTACACGCAGGAGCAGTTCGACGTGGTACTGCTGTAGGGGGATTCACGACCCACCATGTCCGCTACCCAGACCGAAAAACATCAGCCCGGCAAGGCACAGGGCGTGCGGCCGCGCGGCGGTGCGCGCTGGCATGGCGTGCTCAGCAGGGCCAAGACGGCCCTCATCTGGCTCGTGGCCGGAGGGCTCATCCTGCTGGCGGTGCTGGTCACGGTGCTGCGTCTCGCCCTGCCGCTGGCCTCGGAGTACCGGGAGCAGGTGGCGCACCAGTTGGGGGAACTGCTGGACCACCGGGTGGAGGTGGGTGCCATGGATGCCCGCTGGCGTCTGCTGGGTCCGCGGGTGCATCTGGACCAGGTGGCCATCTACGGCGAGGACGCGGACGAGCCCCTGCTGCGCGTGGAGCGCCTCGATCTGGGCGTGCGCCTGTGGCACAGCCTCTGGCAGCGTCAGTTGCGATTTCATTCCGTGCGCGTGCTGGGGGCGGACGTGCACACGCTGCGTGATGCCGAGGGGCGGTTCAGCGTCTCGGGCGCCGGAGCCGTGGCGGATGCCGAGGCGGTCCCTGCGGGGCAAGACGGTGCCCGCCTCCTGGACATGCTGGCGGGCACCACCTTCCGCCTGGAATCCAGCCGCCTGCGCTACACGGACCAGGTGCTGGGCCTGGATTACCGCTTCGACGACATCAACCTGGCGGTGGCGGTGGAATCCGATGCCCTGCGCCTCGCCGGTCAGGTCTATCTGCCCCCGGAGCTTGGCCGCGACCTGACCGTGGGCGTGGACCTGCGGGGCGACCCCGAGTCGCTGGAGACCTGGCGGGGCAGCGTGTACGTTCATGGGCAGGGCATCGTCCTCGACGCGCTGCCCGAGGACGCCCTGGCCCGGCGTGTCAACGCCCAGGCGGGGGTGGTGGATGTGGAGATCTGGAGCCGCATCGCCGCCGGTCGGCCGGACAGGGTGCGGGCCCGCGTCCAGGCCTCGGACGTACGCCTGGAAGCGCCCGATGCGCAGGACCGCGAACCGACGCGTCTGGAGCACCTCGCCGTCGACGGTCTCTGGGAAGCGCAGGGGCCGCACGACTGGCAGGTGAGGCTGCATCAGCTGCGTCTGCAGTACCCGGGGCAACCCGCCGCCAGCATGGGCATCTCCCTGTCCTACCGTAACGGCGAAGGGGGACGGCGCGTGTGGGGAGAGGCGGAGGATGTCCGCCTCGAACCCCTGTGGCCCCTGGCGCTGACACAGGACCTGCTCGAGGAGGAGCACCGGGCGCTGCTGTCCGGTATGGCACCTGCCGGGGCGGTGCCGCAGGTGCGTTTCCATGGCTGGTTTCCCGACGAGGGCGAGATGGCCATCGCCGCCCACGGCGCTGTGCGGGAGCTTGGCGTGTCGCCCCATGAAGACCTCCCGGGGGCGTCTGGCCTGACCGGGCGCTTCAGCGCCTATCAGGGCGGAGGCACGGCGGAGCTGGACACGCGCAACCTGCGCTTCACTGCGCCCCGGCTCTTTGCCGCGCCCCTGGATGCCTCGTTGAACGGCACCGTGCAATGGACACGCACGGCGGAAGGTTACCGGCTGACGGGCGAGCGCCTGCGCCTTCGTAATGACGACATTCGCGCGACGGCGCGCCTGGGCCTGGACCTGGGTGACGTGCCGGGCATGGACCTGGAGGTGGACTTCGCCGACGGCGTGGGCAGCCGCGTCGCCCATTACCTGCCGGTGGGCATCATGCCGGAGAACACCTCACGGTGGCTCAGCCGCAGCATCGTGGGCGGGCGCGTGGTGGACGGCCGGCTGGTCTTTCGCGGTCCCTTCCGCAAGTTTCCGCTGGCGGATGAGGACAGCGAGTTCGAGGTCCGGGCCCGGGTGGTGGACGGTGTACTGGATTACCAGGAAGGCTGGCCGGCCTTTCACGAGGTCTCCGGAGAACTGGTCTTCGACGACCGCGGCATGCGCGTGGAGGATGCCACCGGGCGGGTTTACGATGCCCGCATCGGGCCGACGCGGGTGCGCATTGCCGATTACCGCGCGGCCGAACTTGAAGTCGATGGACAGGCCACGGGCACCCTTGCAGAGATGCTGCGCTACGTGCGGGAAAGTCCGCTGGCGGGCGGGTTGAACGACCTGCTGGATGACACCCGGGCCGAGGGCGACAGCCGGCTCGACCTGTCCCTGAAAATCCCGTTGCACAGGCGTGGCGGCGGGCCCGCGGCCACGCGGGTCTCCGGTGCGCTGGAACTGGAGGGCAACCGCCTGCGTCTGCAGGCCCATCCGGTGGACTTTCGTCAGGTGAACGGCCGTGTCGCGTTCACCGAATCCACAGTGAACGCCGAGGGGGTCAGGGCCCGATTCAACGGAGAGAATCTCGTCCTGGAGGCACGCATGCGCGGGGGCGAGCCCCTTCGGGTGCGGGCCGAGGGCATGCAGCCGGTGGCCGCGCTGGGCGATCATCTGCCCGCTTACTTGGCGGCCCGTCTGGAGGGCCGTTCCCGCGTGACCGGTGAGTTGACCGTGCCCATGGACACGCCGGGGCACCCGGCCCTGCGCCTGGAGTCCTTGCTCGAAGGTGTTGCCTCCACCCTGCCGGAGCCGCTGGCGAAGGCCGCCAACGAACGGGTCCCGTTGCGGGTTGATGTGCCCCTGGGACGCACCGCCGCGCCGATTCGCATCCGTTACAGCACCATCCTGTCGGGTGCCCTCAGGCCCGACGGAGACGATGTCCGCGGCGAACTGCGCTTCAACGACGGCGATGCGATGTTGCCGGAGGTAGGCCTGCGCCTGGCAGGGCGCCTGGACCGGGTGGATCTGGAGGCCTGGCAGGCGCTGACCGAAGATCACGAGCCCCGCCCCGGAGAACCGCCGCCCGGCGGCCGGATCAGCAGCATCGATCTGCGCATCGGCGAAGCCACCATGGGCAGGCGCATGCTGAGGACCGTGCATGTGGTTGCAACCCGTGACCGGGAACGCTGGCAGGTCTGGATGGATGCGCCCGCCCTGCGCGGAGAGTTGAGCATCCCCCGGGATCTGACCGGTGCCATCCCCTTGAGCTTCAACATCGAGCACGCGGACCTGGATCTCATGACAGCGCCGGATGCGAACGGTGATGCGGAGGAACCGCCTCGGCCCAACCCACGGGATCTGCCCGCACTGCGCGGTGCCGTGCGGGAACTGGTCCACGACAGCAGGCGCTACACCGACCTGCGTATTGAGGCCACGCGCATGCGCGACGGTCTGCAGGTTCACCACCTGCAGGCCGACACCGCCGGGGGACATGGCCAGATCAGGGTCACCGGCGACTGGCGCGAATCCGGGGGCCGGCAGCAAACCCAGTTGCGTTTCGACCTCCGGACCACCCATCTGGGACGCATGCTGACCGATCTGGGGTTCCAGCACGGCTTCGACCGCGGCGAAGGGAAGATGGACGGGCAGTTGCGCTGGCCCGATGCGCCGACGCATTTCACCTGGGAAGGACTGGAGGGCAGCGGCCGGCTGGAGATAAAGAACGGGCGTCTGGTGGAGGTGGACCCCGGCGCGGGCCGCCTGCTGGGCCTGTTCAGCCTCAACATGCTGCCGCGGCGCCTGGCCCTGGATTTCCGGGACGTATTCCAGCGCGGATTTGCCTTCGACAGTATGGATGGCACGGTGCGGCTCGCGGGCAGCGACGTGTACACACCCGATCTGCGCATCCGCGGTGCGGCGGCGACGGTCGAGATCGAGGGGCGCACCGGCATCGTGGCCCGGGATCATGACCAGCGCATCGTGGTCACGCCCCGGGTGGGCAGCACGCTGCCCGTGGCCGGCGCGCTGCTGGGCGGCCCCGTAGCGGGCGCTGCCGTGTTCATCCTGGACAGGGTGCTGGGCATGGGACGCGGCATCGACGAGGCGGCGCGGGTCGAATACAGCGTGACCGGCACCTGGGACGATCCGGTGGTGGAGGTCCAGGCGCGGGCGGCGGACGAAGACAACGGCGGTTCCGGCCGTTGATCCGCGCGTCGGATTCGCTTGGGAGAACGCGGGCCCGGTCGGTATAGTCGCAATCATGTCTCCGAGATCGTTGCTTGCTGCCTGCCTGAGTCTGGCATTTGCGCTGTCACCCGTGGCCGCCGACACGGTGTTCGTGCTGGAGGCGGACACCTGGTCCAGACCCCGCAGCGCGGAGACCCTCGTCGGGATGCCACCGCTGCGTGAGGCGGTCAGGCTGCTGCAGGGTGACGAGGACCGCCGCCTTGCCATCCGGCACCCGGACAGCGAGCAGGGTGAACTGTGGGCCGCCGAACTGCGCGACTGGCTGGCAGCGCTGGGCATTCCCTCCGCGCGGGTGAACGTGGCGGCGGATGCGGCGGTGCACGACGAACTGGAACTGGTGATCCGCCCGTAAGGGGCCTTCAAACTCGTAAGGGGCCTTCAAACGCATGCAGAACCAGCCCGACACCATCCCGGTCGCCGCCATCCAGATGGCCTCGGGCCCCAACGTGGCGGCCAACCTTTCCGAGGCCGCACGGCTGATCGCCGAGGCGGCATCCGGCGGCGCCCGGCTGGTGGTGCTGCCGGAGAATTTTGCCCTCATGGGGATGAGCGAGGCGGACAAGCTGGCTGTGGCGGAAGAGGACGGGCGCGGTCCCCTGCAGGCCTTTCTGTCGGAGCAGGCGGCGCGTCACCGCATCTGGCTGGTGGGCGGCACCATCCCCGTGGCCAGTGAGGATCCGGGGCGGGTGTTCGGGGCCAGTCTGCTGTTCAATGATCTTGGTGAACGCGAGGCCCGATACGACAAGATTCACCTTTTCGATGTGCAGCTGCCCGATGAAGGGGAGTCCTACCACGAATCCGAGACCACGGCACCCGGCGATCGCACGGTGGTGGTGAACACACCCTTCGGCCGGTTGGGCATTGCGGTGTGCTACGATCTGCGGTTCCCGGAGCAGTTTCGAGGCATGCTTGATCAGGGCATGGAGCTGCTCGCACTGCCCGCCGCGTTCACCGCCATCACGGGACGCGCCCACTGGGAGGCCCTGATACGCGCCCGCGCCATCGAGAACCAGATCTACCTGATCGCGGCGGCGCAGGGCGGGTTTCACGTCAACGGGCGCGAAACCCACGGCGACAGCATGGTGGTGGACCCGTGGGGCCATATTCTGGACCGGCTGCCCAAAGGCACCGGCGTGGTATCGGGTCCGCTCAGCCCGGAGCACCTTGCCTCGATCCGGCGCAGCTTCCCGACACTGAGCCACCGGCGCACTCCCGGCGGGCGGTGAGGGGACAGGGCCTGCAGCGCTAACCCGGCATTCCATCGGGTTAAATTGCCGCTTCCGTGACGCCACGTTGAACCTGAGGCCGGGAAACGGCCTCCAACAGTGTCCTGTCCCATTGAAACGATTTCCGGAGAATATCCCCGCATGTCCGACATACTGCAGGTCGCCAAGCAACAGTTCATGGAGCCCGCCGGCCTCAGCGAAGGCGATCTGGACCGGGCGCTGGGCGGGCTCATGGGCCCTGGCATCGACGCCGGTGACCTGTACTTTCAGTTGACCCGCCACGAGTCCTGGTCCCTGGAGGACGGCATCGTCAAGGACGGCAGCTACAACATCGAGCAGGGCGTCGGCGTGCGCGCCATCAGCGGCGACAAGACGGGGTTCGCCTATTCGGACGACATTCGCATGCCCACCCTGCTGGAGGCATCGGCCGCTGCGCGGGCCATTGCCCGTCAGAACACCACGGGGGCGGTTGCGGTTCGGCGTCACCAGATCGGTCATCAGCTCTATGCGCCCCTGGACCCGCTGGCCACCCTGGACGAGCGGGCCAAGATCGACCTGCTGCACCGGGTGGACGCGGAAGCACGCCGCCAGGATCCGCGCGTCAGCCAGGTGATGGTCAGCCTCAACGGTGTGCACGAGGTCATCATGGTGGCCAACACCGACGGTACCCTGGCGGCGGATGTCCGGCCGCTGGTGCGCCTGGGTGTCAACGTCATCGTGGAAGGGAAAGACCGCCGGCGCGAACAGGCCCAGGGGGGCGGCGGAGGCCGGGTGGGTTACGGCTACTTCCTGGACGAGGACCGTGCCCTGGAATATGCGCGGGACGCCGTGCGCCAGGCCTTGGTCAACCTGGAGGCGGTGGATGCCCCGGCGGGCACACTGACCGTGGTGCTGGGGCCCGGCTGGCCCGGCGTGCTGCTGCACGAGGCGGTCGGCCACGGCCTCGAGGGCGATTTCAATCGCAAGGGCACCTCCGCCTTCAGTGGCCGCATCGGGCAGAAGGTGGCGGCCGAGGGTGTGACCGTGGTGGACGACGGCACGCTGGCGGATCGGCGCGGCTCGCTCAACGTGGACGACGAGGGGACGCCGACCCAGTGCACCACGCTGATCGAGAACGGCGTGCTGCGCTGCTTCATGCAGGACCGCCTGAATGCCCGGCTCATGGGTGTACCGGCCACGGGCAACGGCCGCCGGGAATCCTATGCCCATCTGCCCATGCCCCGCATGACCAACACTTACATGCTTGCGGGTGAGCACGATCCGGGCGAGATCCTGGAGAGTGTCGAGCGCGGGCTCTATGCGGTCAATTTCGGTGGCGGGCAGGTGGACATCACGTCCGGCAAGTTCGTGTTCTCCGCCTCGGAGGCCTATCTCATCGAGAACGGCCGCGTCACGCGTCCGGTCAAGGGCGCCACCCTGATCGGCAACGGCCCCGAGGTGCTCAATCGCGTCTCCATGGTGGGCAACGACCTGAAGCTCGACAACGGTGTCGGCACCTGCGGCAAGGAGGGCCAGAGCGTCCCGGTGGGCGTCGGCCAGCCGACCCTGCGCGTCGACGGCCTGACCGTGGGCGGCACCAGCACCTGACCGGGCAGACGCATAGATAGAGCGAACAGAAAAGTGAACCGCGAAGGAACGCGAAGGTATGCGCGAAGGACGCAAAGGGAATCCGGATAGAGAGAACTTCGCGCCCTTCGCGGACGGGCTTTTCGAGTTTTATTGATTTGCGTTGATCGGCGGATTAAGTGATCTTCAAGGGACACGCAGGGAGTATCTGGAGAGGCTTATGATCGACGAGGATTTCTTGTCCCGTGAACTGTCGCTGCCCGAAGGACGCGGCAGGGACGGTGTGGTGCAGTGGCATGTGTTCCGCAGCCGCGAGGCCGCGGAGGCCTTCGTTCCCAACGTCAAACTGAACGACGGCCAGAAGCTGGTGGGCGGCTACACCCGTGACAGCGTCGGCCCCCTCTGGTGGGTGGGCGTGCAGGTCAGTGATCTGGACCGGTGGGGCAACCGCAGCGCGGTGAACAAGCACGGGGCGAGTCCATGAAGGCGCTAGAGGCAAGAGGCAAGAGGCAAGAGGCAAGGAAAGGATTGTAGGTTGGGGTGAGCGGAGCGAACCCCAACGACGGGGTTTCAATTACGGGTTTGGTCGCTGAGGTTGCGGAACAGGGCGCGGGACGCGGTTTTCCGGGCATGGGCGTTCGGGGCGTTGCGGGCGGTGTCGATCAGGCGGCGCAGGGTTTCTGTTTCGGCATCGGGATGTTCGGCCAGCCAGTCCTTCAGCGCGGTCTCGCCTTCGGTGAGCAGGCGTTCGCGCCAGGCCTCCAGG
This sequence comes from Thioalkalivibrio denitrificans, assembly GCF_002000365.1. Taxonomy (GTDB): domain Bacteria; phylum Pseudomonadota; class Gammaproteobacteria; order Ectothiorhodospirales; family Ectothiorhodospiraceae; genus Thioalkalivibrio_A; species Thioalkalivibrio_A denitrificans. Next base: position 17,391 of record NZ_MVBK01000034.1, read on the forward strand.
TCCTTGAAGGCGCGGGCCTCGTCGTGACGTGCGTGCGCGCGCGCGGCGAGTGCGGCGCGGATCGGCGCGAGATCGATGCGGCGCATCAGCTTGCCGACGTACTGGCGCTGACGGCGCAGGGCGCTGCGCTGGCGGATGGAGCGGGCGGCACGGATGGCATCGACGAGTGGCTGGGGCAGGTCCAGTGCGTCAAGCTCCGGATCCCCGAGCGCAACCAGTTGCTCACCCAACCGCTGGGCCTCCTCGGCCTCGCGCTTCAGGAGGCTTCGGCTGACGTATTCGTCGTTGTCAGTCATGGTGGGCTCGGCGGGTGGAGACTGGTGGAGTTCCCAGATATTACGTGAATCAACTCGAATGACGGGATGAACAGCGAACCGCAAAGGACGCGAAGGAATGCGCTAAGGGCGCAAGGTCTTTCCTATTAGAATTTCCTTCGCGCCCTTCGCGCATCCCTTCGCGTACTTCGTGGTCAGGCTTTTAATTCCTAGTCGCAGACTCAATCTTACAACGGTCGGGACACCGGGTCGCCGGGGATCGGCCATGACGGGAAATCGGATAGACGCATGACAGCCATTCAGGAATTGCCCAGGGACCAGCAGACCATGGAACGCATTGTCGAGCAGATGCTCGATGAGGCGCGCAAGTCGGGTGCGGAAAGCGCCGAGGCGGCGGCCAGCAACGACCTGGGGCTGTCCGTGAACGTGCGCCTGGGAGAAGTGGAGACACTGGAGCACCACAAGGACCAGGGTGTGGCCATCACCGTCTACTTCGGTCGGCGCAAGGGGACCGCGAGCACCTCGGACCTGCGCCCCGAGGCGCTGCGCGAGGCCGTGCAGGCGGCCTGCCGCATCGCCCGCTATACGGCGGAGGACCCATACGCGGGCCTCGCCGACCCGGCGCTCATGGCCCGCGACTGGCCGGACCTGGACCTGGATCACCCCTGGGACCTGTCCGTGGAGCAGGCCATCGAGCTGGCGCAGTGCTGCGAGGCGGCCGCCCGCAACCATGATGCCCGCATCATCAACTCCGAGGGTGCCTCCGCCAACACGGTCCGGGGCCTGGTCGTCTACGGCAACACGCATGGTTTTCTGGGTGCCTACACGACGACGCGACACTCGCTGAGCTGTTCGGTGGTGGCGGCGGACGACAAGGGTATGCAGAGGGATTACTGGTACACCGTGTCACGGGACCCGGCCGGCCTGCAGGCCCCCGATGCGGTGGGCCTTGAGGCTGCGCGTCGGGCCGTGCGGCGGTTGGGCGGCCGGCGCCTGTCCACGCGCCAGTGTGCGGCACTCTACGTGCCGGAGATGGCCCGGTCCCTCATCGGGCACTTCGTCGGGGCGGTGCGGGGCGGGGCCCTGTACCGCAAGGCATCCTTCCTGGTGGATGCGCTGGAGCAGGACATCTTTCCCTCGTTCGTGCGCATCCACGAACAACCCCATCTGAAGGGCGCCCTGGGGAGCCTGCCCTTCGACAGCGAGGGCGTGGCCACGACACCCCGGGACGTTGTGAGCGGCGGTGTGCTGAAGGGCTACGTCCTGGACAGTTACTCGGCGCGCAGGCTCGGCATGACCACCACGGGCAACGCCGGCGGGGTGCACAACCTGACCATCGAACCCGGGGACCTGGACCTGGACGGGCTGTTGCGCAGCATGGGTTCCGGCCTGCTGGTCACCGAACTCATCGGCCACGGCATCAACCTGGTCACCGGCGACTATTCCCGCGGCGCCGCGGGCTTCTGGGTGGAGAACGGCGAGATCGCGTGGCCCGTGGAAGAGATCACGGTGGCGGGTAACCTCAGGGATCTGTTCAAGGGCATCCGCGCCGTCGGCAGCGACGTCAACACGGACAGCAACATCCGCACCGGCTCGCTGCTGCTGGAGCGGGTGACCGTCGCTGGGGAATGATAATTCAAGATTCAAGATTCAAGATTCAAGATTCAAGATTCAAAGGGTGGCGGGGCAACCGAAACGGTCACTGGCCGACTTTCCTTGAATCTTGAATATTGAATCTTGAATCATCCTCTCCCCCTCCTTCGGCTGGATCAGGACCCGCAAATGCAGTTACCCTGATCCATGGTTCCCTGAGAATGGTAGAAGGCGCCCCATGCGCAATACGCGAAATGCCCTGGTCTGGATGACCCTGTTCCTGCTGGCCGTGGCCGTGGTGGTGGTCCTCCTTTACGGACCGCTCACACGGGCCTTCATGGCCAACCCCGTGTTCAACGGCATGATCCTGGCCGTGCTGTTTGCGGGGCTCGTCATCAACTACCGCCAGGTGCTGATCCTCGGGCCCGAGGTGCGCTGGATCGAGCGCTTCCGCAGTGCCGATGCGCCGGATGCCGCGGCCATGCCCCGCACGCGCCTGCTGGGCGCCATGGCCCGTCTGCTCACGGGTCGCCACGGCGAGCAGTTCACGCTGTCCACCATGTCGCTTCGCACCCTGCTGGACGGCATCCGGTCGCGTCTCGATGAATCCCGCGACATTTCCCGCTACATCATCGGGCTGCTGGTGTTTCTCGGCCTGCTGGGTACGTTCTGGGGTCTGCTGGAGACACTGGGGGGCGTCAGCGCGGTGATCTCGGGCCTGCACCTGGGCGGAGAGGACGTGACCGCCGCGTTCCGGGGGCTGCAGGCGGGCCTGGAGACGCCTCTCTCGGGGCTGGGCACGGCGTTCAGTTCCTCCCTGTTCGGTCTGGCGGGGGCGCTGGTGCTGGGCTTCATCGACCTGCAGTCGGGCCACGCGCAGAACCGCTTCTACAACGAACTGGAGGAGTGGCTGGCGGGCCAGACGCGGCTCTCCAGCGGCGGGCTGGGCACCGAGGGCGAGGGCAGCGTGCCCGCCTACATACAGGCCCTTCTGGAGCAGACCTCCGACAGCCTGGACAAGCTGCAGCGCGTCATGGCCCGGGGCGAGGACAACCGCCGGGCGGCCGAGCAGCGCCTGGAGAGCCTCATCGAGGAAGTGGGTGCCCTGGCCGAGCAGTCGCGCGGTGACCACAAGGCTATGATGAACATGGTCCGCACCCAGGGCGAACTGCAGGGCGTGCTGCAGAATCTGGCTGAGTCCACCGACTCATCGTCGGCCACCGATGCGCAGATCCGGGACCAGTTGCAGCAGCTGACCCACACCCTGGACACCATGCGCCAGGAACTCGGCGTGGACCGCACCGAACTCAACGAAGTCCTTCGCGAGGAGATCCGCCTGCTGGCACGCACCCTGGCCCGCACCGGCGATCCCGGCAGGGGATAGGCAGGGTCTCCCGCCATGCTGTCTTCCTTCCGCCGCCGCAGCCGCACCACCGACATCTGGCCCGGCTTCGTGGACGTGCTCGCCACGGTGGTGCTGGTGTTCATCTTCCTGCTCATGCTTTTCGTGGTGGCGCAGTTCTATCTCTCCGACGTGCTGTTCGAGCGTCACCGCGCCCTTGAAACGCTTCAGGAGCGGGTCACCGAGCTCGCCGACACCCTGTCCATGCGCGAGGCCGAGGCGGAGGCGTTGCAGGACCGGGTGCGCGCCCTGACCGGCCGGTTGCAGGTCACTCTGGCGGAACGCCATCAGCTGGAGGAGAGCCTGGTCGAGGCCCAGCGGGAACTGCGCGAACGTGAGGAGACGCTGGAGGAGCGATTACTGGAGATCGCCTCGCTGCAGGAGGATATCGATGTCCTGCGGCGCATGCGCGCGGAGCTCGAAGGCGAGGTCGGGCGCCTGGCCGCGGAACTGGAGGACGAGCGGGAGACCGTGGCCGTGCTGCGGGATCGCAGCATGGCGCTGGAGGCCCGTCTGGCGGACGAGGAGGACGTCACGCGCCTGGCCCAGCGCGAGATCGAGGAGCGGGAGACTCGCATCCAGGACCTGGTGGCCCTGGTGGAGGAACGGGACCAGGCGCTGGTGGAGGAGCGCCGCCTCACCGCCGATGCCGAGGCGCGGGTGGACACTCTGCGCCGGCAGATGGAGGCCGTGGAGCGGCAGCTGGCGCTGCTCAACGAGACCCTGCGCGCCCGGGAGGCCATCATCGAGGCCCAGGAGCTGGAGATCGCGGATCTGGGCGAGCGCCTCAACATCGCGCTGGCGGAAGAGGTCCGGGAGCTGTCCCGTTACCGCTCCGAGTTCTTCGGGCGGCTGCGCGAGGTGCTGGCGGACGTGGAGGACATCCAGATCGTCGGCGATCGCTTCCGGTTCCAGTCCGAACTGTTCTTCGAGACCGCTTCGGCGGATATCGGTCCCGAGGGTCGCGAGCGTCTCGACCGGGTGGCCCGCCTGATCCGTGACGTGGAGGATCGCATCCCCGACGACATCGGCTGGGTGCTGATGGTGGAAGGGCATACCGACCGGCGGCCCATTCGCACGGAGCAGTTTCCGTCCAACTGGCAGCTCTCCACGGCGCGCGCCCAGAGTATCGTCGATTACCTGATCGCGCGCGGCGTCTCCCCCCGTCACCTGGCGGCGGCAGGGTTCGGCGAGCACTACCCCGTGGCCCCGGGAGATACCGAGGAGGAATTCGCCCGCAACCGCCGCATCGAGATGCGCCTGACCAGCGCCCCCAACTAAGCGTTCCCGGCGCGCTGGCTGTGTTACCCCAACAGGTTGTTCAAAGGTAAAGCGTAGGAGGCTCTCGGGAAGGGGCGAACCATGTCCTGCGATGCGTGTTGTAGGAGCCCAGCCCT
>NZ_MVBK01000034.1:22070-33881 GCF_002000365.1 Thioalkalivibrio denitrificans
TAGGACTCCGGCGGGAACAGTCTGTCATGCTGAGGTTGGCGACCATTTCAACGTATTCCACTTATGTTTCAGCCTGTTGCGCGCCAGCCGGTGTCCGACCGGTGAGATATGCGGGCTAGCCGGGCAGCACAGCCGTCATGGAACGGAGCCACGTACTCAGTCACCGGATCACGAACGCCGTCCACTCCGCGTTGCTGGTGGGCGGGCTCATGGCCCTGCTTGGGGCCGTGGGGTGGCTGCTCGGCGGCCCGGGGTACGCCCTGGTGGCCGTGGCCATGGTGCTGCTTCTTTACCTGTTCAATCCGGCGCTCCCGCCCAGGCTCGTGATGCGCCTGTACCGGGCCCGGCGCCTGGACACCCACACGGCGCCGGTGCTCACGGCGATCATGGAAGCACTCGCCGCCCGGGCCGACCTGCCCGCGGTGCCTGCGCTCTACTATGTGCCCAGTCGCGTGATGAACGCGTTTTCCGTCGGGGACCGCCGCCAGGCGGCCGTGGCGCTGTCCGACGGCCTGCTGCGCGGCATGGATCAGCGCAGGCTGATCGCGGTGCTGGCGCACGAGGTCAGCCACATCGCCCACAACGACCTGCGCACCATGACCTTCGCCGATCTCTCCAGCCGACTCACCGGGGTCCTGTCCCTGGTCGGACAGTTCCTCCTGCTGATCAACCTGCCCCTGCTGGTGATGGGCGAGGTGACCATCAGCTGGCTGGCCATTGCGCTGCTCATTTTCGCGCCCACGCTCAGTGCACTGTTGCAGCTGGCGCTGTCGCGCAGCCGGGAATACCAGGCGGACCTGGGTGCCGCCATGCTCACCGGCGACCCGGAGGGCCTCGCCCTGGCGCTGGCGCGGCTGGAATCGGTGCAGGGGGGCATGATGGAGCGGATACTCATCCCCGGTTGGCGCATCCCCGAGCCCTCGTGGCTGCGCACCCACCCGCCCACCGAGCGGCGCATTGCAAGGCTGCTCGAACTGCGCCCGAGCCACGAGCATCGCCCGCTGGGCCTCGATGACGTCGACATTGACCATGGCCCCCTGCTGCGCAGGGACCTGCGCCGCCCGCGCTGGCGTATCGGAGGAGTGTGGTTCTGAGCGCGGCGAAAGGTACCGCCCACACCGATTCCCCCCCCTCAAGCACGAAGCGCACGACGAATGTCACAAGGCAGAAAGAAAAGTCTTCTCTCGCAAAGCCGCGAAGCCCGCAAAGGAATTTCATAGGGCGGGCCGCGCCCGCCGACCCGCCTTCGGTCAGTTCCCGACGGCGCCCATCGGGCGCCCTATTCAATCGGGTTTCTTTGCGTTCTTCGCGGCTTTGCGAGAGAACCGCTCTTTTGTTTTTCCTGCGCTTCGTGATTGAGGGGGATTCGGTGTGCGCGACCCGCTTTCGCACAATGCCGCGACTTCTCCCATAATCGAAATGTTGCAAACTTTCACCCGCTGCCCCGGGGACAGGCGGGTGGATGGGCGCGCATGACTGCGCCGGCATCCGGAACGGGGTCCGATGGCTGAACATTCAGACACCGAGGAATTGCGCCTTCAAGTGCGACGCATGCTGCGCACGGACGAGGTGCAATGCGTGCTGGCTCTGGCATCTCTGGCGGAAACCGACACCACGCTGCACGGGCGTATCTCTGAGCGCGCGGCGGAACTCGTGCACACCGTGCGTTCACAGCGCTCCGCTTACGGCGGCGTCGACGCGCTCATGCACGAATACGATCTCTCCAGCCACGAGGGGATCGTGCTCATGTGCCTGGCGGAGGCGCTGATGCGGGTGCCCGATGCGCAGACCGCCGATCTCCTGATCCGGGACAAGCTGAGCGCGGGGGATTGGGCGTCGCACCTGGGGCACAGCGAATCTCTTCTGGTGAATGCCTCCACCTGGGGACTGATGCTCACCGGTCGCGTGGTGAACCTGGACGCGAACGGCGGCGGAGAGATCTCCCGGGTGATGCGCAGGCTGGTTCAGCGCAGCGGCGAGACCGTGATCCGCGGCGCAATCCGTCAGGCCATGGGCGTGCTGGCACGCCAGTTCGTCACGGGCCGCACCATCGAGGAAGCGCTGGCGCGCACCCGGGATGCACGCGAGGCGGGCATCCGCCAGTCCTTCGACATGCTGGGGGAGGCCGCGCGCACGGACCTTGATGCCGTGGGCTACCACGCCGCGTATGCCCATGCCATCGACGTGATCGCCCGGCAGGGCCCATGGGAAGACGTCCATCGGGCGCCGGGGATCTCTGTGAAGCTCTCCGCCCTGCATCCCCGCTACGAGTTCGCACAGCGGGAACGGGTTCTGCCCGTGCTGGTGCAGCGTCTGGGCGAGCTGGCCGTGAAAGCGGCCGAGGCGAACATCGGCCTGTGCGTGGATGCCGAGGAGGCGGATCGCCTGGATATCTCTCTGGACGTGATCGAGGCGGTGTCCGCCTGCGAAGACCTGGCCGGGTGGCAGGGTCTCGGCCTTGCGGTGCAGGCCTACCAGAAGCGCTGCGCCCCACTGATCGCGTGGCTGACGGACATGGCACGCCGTCACGACAGGCGGCTGATGGTGCGTCTCGTCAAGGGGGCCTACTGGGACAGCGAAATCAAGCTGGCGCAGGAACAGGGATTCGCCGACTACCCGGTATTCACCCGCAAGGTGAATACCGACGTTTCCTACCTGGCCTGCGCCCGTCTGCTCCTGCAAGCGGAGGACTGCATCTATCCGCAGTTTGCCACCCACAATGCGCATACCGCGGCCTGGGTGGGTGAGATGGCCGGAGAACGGCCCTTTGAGTATCAGCGTCTGCACGGCATGGGCGAAGCGTTGCATCGCGCGCTTGGCGATCGGGGCGCCCCGTGTCGTGTTTACGCGCCGGTGGGCAGTCACGAGGCCCTGCTCCCGTACCTGGTTCGGCGACTGCTGGAGAACGGCGCCAATACGTCTTTCGTGAATCGCCTTCAGGATGACCGGCGCCCCGTGGAAGTGCTGGTGCGCGACCCGGTGCGGCAGCTGCGCAATCTCGACGCCCTCGGCAATCCGCGCATCCCCGCACCGCCCGACCTCTACGGCGCGCAGCGTCGCAATGCCCTCGGGCGGGACCTGGCCGATCCGCTGACGATGGAGCGCCTGGCACGGCAGATGGAGGAGGCCGCACGAACACATTGGCGGGCGGCTCCGCTTATCGACGGCGTGGAGACGAGCGGTGACGCCGTGCCCGTGACGAGTCCCGCGGACCGTCGCCAGGCGGTGGGCGACGTGGTCTGGGCCACCGAGGGCCAGGTGGCAGAGGCAGCATCCGTCGCGGAACGGGCGTTCAAGGCCTGGGACGGTCGACCGGTGGCGGCACGGGCCGCCTGCCTGGAGCGCATGGCGGACCTCATGGAACGGCACATGCCGGAGCTGATGGGCCTGTGCGTGCGCGAGGCGGGCAAGACATTGCCCGACAGTGTCGCGGAGGTGCGTGAGGCGGTGGACTTCTGCCGTTACTACGCCATGCGCGCACTTGCCGATTTCGGGCAGGGCGAGTCTCTGCACGGACCCACAGGCGAGTCCAACCGCCTGTCTCTCCACGGGCGAGGCGTTTTCGCCTGCATCAGCCCATGGAACTTCCCGCTGGCGATCTTCTGCGGCCAGGTGGCCGCGGCGCTGGCGGCGGGCAACTGCGTAGTGGCCAAACCGGCGGAGCAGACCCCGCTGATCGCCGCCCGGGCGGTGCATCTGTTTCATGAGGCCGGCATGCCTGCCGGCGTCCTGCAACTCCTGCCGGGGGATGGCAGCATCGGCGCCGCCCTGGTCAGGGATGACCGTATCGGCGGCGTCGCCTTCACGGGATCACTGGAGACCGCGCAGGCCATCCATCGGGCGCTCGCCGCGCGCGCGGGACCGATCATTCCCCTGATCGCCGAGACCGGCGGCATCAATGCCATGATCGCCGATTCCACCGCGCTCCCCGAGCAGCTGGTGGTGGACGTCATGGCCTCGGCGTTTCGCAGCGCAGGGCAGCGATGTTCCGCACTGCGCGTACTGTATCTGCAGGAGGAACTCGCCCCGCGTTTCCTGGACATGCTGTCCGGGGCCATGGAGGAACTGGTGGTGGGAGATCCGGCAAGGCTGTGCACCGACGTGGGACCGGTCATCGATGAGCAGGCCCGTGACGACCTGCTGGGCTACATCGACCGTCAACGCCAGGCAGGGAGGCCGGTGCTGGGCGAGGGCCGTTTGGGAGAAGCCACGGAACACGGGCTGTTCATCCCGCCGGTGGCCTTCGGCATCAGCGGTATCGAGGAAGTGGAGCGCGAGATCTTCGGGCCGGTGCTGCATGTGGCGCGTTACCGTGCCCGGGATCTCGATGCGGTGATCGAGGCCATCAACGCGTCGGGCTACGGGCTGACCCTCGGCATCCACACCCGCATCGACTCGGTGGCCGAGTCCATCGCCTCGCGGGTGCGGGTGGGCAACTGCTACGTGAACCGCAACCAGGTGGGTGCCGTGGTGGGCGTGCAGCCCTTTGGCGGCGAGGGTCTCTCCGGCACCGGCCCCAAGGCCGGCGGCCCGCGCTACCTGCACCGCTTCGCCACCGAGCGCGTGGTCACCATCAACACCGCCGCAACCGGCGGCAACGCGTCATTGTTCTCCCTGGACGACGATGAGTCGTGAGTTGTTTTAACCACGAAGCTCACGAAGGGCACGAAGGAAAAATCTTCTCTCGCAAAGAACGCAAAGTACGCCAAGAAAAGCGAATCGTGTTGAGGATCTCGTAGGTTGGGGTGAGCGCAGCGAACCCCAACATGGGTGTGCCCCCTGACCGCGATTGTTGGGGTTCGCTTCGCTCACCCCAACCTACGCCAGATATGCCATTGAATATTGCTCCTCTTGGCGTGCTTGGCGTTCTTTGCGAGAGAACGTGTCTTTGTCTTTTCCTTCGTGCCCTTCGTGAGCTTCGTGGTTCAAGAACATCTCAAAACTTGCCAAAGACGGTGTCGCCGAGGCCCCATTTGATCGCCAGGGTTTCGGTGGCGTTGAGGATCTCTTCGGCGCGGGCGGGGTGGTTGAACACGCCCTTCGCGATCCAGTTGAGTGCGGTGTCGCGATCGGGGGCCAGGGAAAGCAGGTGGATGAGTTCACCGGCGTCGCCGCCGATGACCTCGCCGCCCAGCAGGGCGCCCGTGTCCATGTCGGCGACCAGGCGCACGAAACCGGCGGTGTCGTCCTGGCCCAGGGCGCAGGGGGAGGTCTCGAACGCGGCGAAGCCCACGGCGGGCTCCAGCTCCCGGTCTTCGGCCATGTCCTCGTCCATGCCCAGACGTGCCATCTCCACGGCACTGTAGACCACCACCGGCACCTGAAGCGGGTCCTGTGTGCGCGTGTTTCCGGTGATGATGTTGTCCACGGCGATGGTGGCGTCGGAGAGTGCATGGTTTGCGGTCATCCAGGGGCCGGCCACGTCGCCGATGGCGTAGATGTTGTCGGCATCCGTCTGCAGGTAGGCGTTGCGCTTCACGAACCCTTCCTCGTCCAGCCTGACGCCGGCCGCGCCCGGATCCAGTCCCTCGGTATTGGGTATACGTCCCGTGCCGAGGCAGATCCAGTCCGCCTCCACCTGCTCGCCGCCGCCAAGGTTGAGGACCACGCCGTCGCCTGATGTGTCGACGGACTCGAAGTGCACCCCGGTTCGGTGATCGATGCCGTGTTCCTCAAACGCCGTGCGCAGCGCCCCCATGGCCTGGGGGCTGAACGGAATCCTGCGAAGCGCCACCGAGCGTGACAGCCAAATCACGTCCTTGCCCAGCATGGAGAAGATGAAGGCGAATTCCGTGGCCACCACGCCGCTGCCGATCACGGCCACGCGCTTGCCGTCAGGGGGTGGGGTGTCGAAGAGCATGTCGCTGGTGAGTACCTTGCCTTCCACGGTCTCGAAGGGGGCAGGGATGAAGGGCGTGGCCCCGGTGGCAATGATGGTGTGCCGGGCGCTAATGCGGCGCGGGTCTGCGTGGCGCCCGGCGATCTCCAGTGTCCCGGCATCAATGAAGCGGGCCGTGCCTTCGATGGCGGCGATCTTGAGGTGCTTCATGTAATCCAGGTAGCTTCGGCGCACAGTGTCCACCACCGCTTCCTGGTGTACCCAGGCCCTGTCCATGGACGCGTGCAGGCTGCCTTGGATACCGCGCCCCGAGAAATGCCGTTGCGCAGCAACCAGTCTCGCCGTGTGATACCAGTCCTTCTTGGGCACGCAGCCGCGATTGAGGCAGCAGCCGCCCCAGTCGCCCCCCTCGATGATGGCCACGTCAAGCCCGCGCAATGCGCCCAGCACCGCCGCCCGGTAGCCCCCCGGCCCCGAGCCGATCACGGCAAGGTCGAATGTTTCAGTCACGAGCGTTTCCGGTGTCCAAGGGATTCATGGAGCGCGTGGTTCTACCACGAACCATGCGAAGGAAAAGACCAAGAAATCTTCTCTCGCAAAGAACGCCAAGTACGCCAAGAAAAGTCAATTGTGCAGCGGGTCTTGTAGGTTGGGGTGAGCGCAGCGAACCCCAACAGTCGCGATCAGAGGTGGTGCCACCGTTGGGGTTCGCTGCGCTCACCCCAACCTACGCCAGAGATGCAATTGAACATTGCTTTCCTTGGCGTGCTTGGCGTTCTTTGCGAGAGAACATTTTTTTCTTCGTGCCCTTCGTGTGCTTTGTGGTTGAACGCTTTGAAGTTCGCCGTCCGCCACAAAACCAGAATTAGTGCCAGTCCAGTTCGGTGATGTTGAGGACGTAGACGCGGCCGTCGGCCTCGTAGTCGAAGCGTACGGGGATGTAATGCAGGTCGCGGGCGAACCAGGCGCTCAGGGCGATGCCCCGGTCGTCGTCACGGCGTGTGACCTTCACGGTGTCGAGGCGACCCAGTTCGGTGCGGATGCGCTCCGTACCCTCGCGTACCAGGCGGTAGCTTCGGACCCGGTCCCGTTCGATCACCTCCACGGTCTGGCGTTGTGCCGCCGTGCCCGTCTGCAGCTCCTGCATGATGGCGAGCAGCACGGACAGGTAATCCATGGTGTCCTCGCTGACCGACAGGGAGAAGGGCTCGCCGTTGTTGACCCCCTCGGCGCGTCCTGTCTCCCAGTCGAATCGGGTATGCACCTCGCGCGAGCGCCGCGGCTGCACCTGACTGTGCAGACTTTCCAGGAGCCTCAGGCCTTCCGGGCCGATGGAGACGATGGCCTCTCGGGACATCTCGAAGCGGCCGAGCAGGCGCAGGAAACCCACCACGCGCGCATCGAGGCTCATGCGCACGCGGCCCGGTTCGTAGTTGACCGAGCTGCGGGTCTTGAGCGTGTTGCCGTAGGCGGTTGCCTCATAAAAGGCGGTGTAGGGGGGCGGCGTGGCCGTGGCCGGGGCAGCGGTGAGGATCAGCGCCAGTGCGGCGGCAGTGAACTTCCAGGGCATGAGTCAGTTCTCCTTGCGGTCTTTCCTTGACGCGTCCAGGTCCAGCGGCGTATCCACTGGGCGGCCGTCTAGCAGGACCCGATCCTGTTCCAGTCGCAGCCGGCCGGTACCGAACAGCCCCACCACCGCGGGATACAGTTCGTGCTCACGGGTCTGGACACGGGCGGCGAGTTCCGCCGGGGTGTCTCCCGGGTGCACCGGCACCCGCGCCTGCATGATTACCGGGCCGCCGTCCAGCTCATTGTTGACGAAGTGTACGCTGGCTCCGTGTTCTTGGACCCCGGCGCGAAGCGCACGTTCATGGGTCTTCAGACCGCGGAAGTCCGGCAGCAGCGACGGATGGATGTTGATCAGGCGGCCTGCGAAATGTTCCACGAAGCCGGGTGTGAGGATGCGCATGAAACCGGCAAGCACCACGAGTCCCGGCCGGTAGGCGTCGATACAGGCCTGCAGGGCCTGGTCGAAGTGCTCCCGGTCTGGGTAGCGGGTATGGTCCACGACGTGCGTGGTGATGCCGGCCTCCCGGGCCCGCTCCAGCCCGGGGGCTTCGGGCCGATTGCTCACCACCGCCGCGATGCGCACCGGGATAGCCCCTGACCGGGCGGCGTCGATGAGTGCCTGCAGGTTCGTGCCGGTGCCGGAGATGAGGATCACCACCGGCAGCAGATCCTGACTCATCACCGGGTGACCAGGTCCACGTGGGGCGGTACCGCGTCGCTGCCGGCGATCTCGCCGATGGGCCAGGCGTCGATACCTGATTGCGCCAGGAGGGCAACGGCCTTGTCCACCTCGTCGGCCGGCAGAATCACCACCATGCCGATACCGCAGTTGAAGGTGCGCAGCATCTCGCGCTCGGGCACCTTGCCGGCCTTTTGCAGCCACCCGAACACGGGCGGACGCGTCCAGGCGCCGGGGTCAACGCGTGCGCAGGTGCCCGGCGGGAGGACCCGCGGGATATTCTCCAGCACGCCGCCGCCGGTGATATGCGCCAGCGCATGAACGGACTGTGTCGCCATCAGATCCATCAGCGGGCGCACGTAAATGCGCGTCGGCGCGAGCAGGGCGTCTCCCAGGGTGGTGTCGCCGCAGGCCTGCTCGAGATCCGTGCCGTCGAGCTCGATGATCCTGCGGATCAGCGAGTACCCGTTGGAATGGGCGCCCGAGGACGCCAGCCCCAGAATCGCATCCCCCTCACGCACCAGCCGGCCGTCCAGGATCGCGGATTTCTCGACGATCCCCACCGCGAAGCCCGCCAGGTCATAGTCGCCGTCCTGGTACATCCCCGGCATCTCGGCGGTCTCGCCGCCCACCAGGGCGCAACCGGCCTGCTCGCAGCCGTCGGCGATGCCCTTGACCACGTCCGCGGCCACGTCCACGTCCAGTCGCCCGGTGGCGTAGTAATCCAGGAAGAACAGGGGCTCCGCCCCCTGCACGATGATGTCGTTGACGCACATGGCCACGAGGTCGATGCCGATGGTGTCGTGGCGGTTGAGATGCATGGCCAGGCGCAGCTTGGTGCCCACGCCGTCGGTACCCGATACCAGCACCGGCTCCCGGAACCGGTCCACCGGGAGTTCGAACAGCGCGCCGAACCCGCCCAGCCCTGCCAGCACCCCGGGTCGGTGGGTGCGCCGGGCATGGGGCTTGATGCGTTCCACCAGGGCATTGCCGGCATCGATGTCGACGCCGGCGTCGCGGTAACGCAGGCCGCCGCCGGCCTCCGGGCTGTCGGGGGATTCTGGATCGGGGCTGGACATGGCAGGGTCCTGCGGTTGCGGGGGGTCGATGGTAGCGGTCGGCTGACGGGGTGTAAACACAGGCCGGCCCACGTTTTTTCGGCCCCGTCGCCCGTGTCGACGGGCGCGGTCAGGCGCCGGGGAACTGTGGTATGTTAGCCGACCAGCCCCGCAACCGAAAATCCCCCGATCCCATGAGCCGGCCACAAAATCCGCGTCCCCTGCTGTCCCACCTGCTGGTCTGGTGTGTTGCCGCTTGCCTGGTCGCAGGGTCCCTGGGCGGGCTCGCCCTCGCGGATGATCGTCTCTACGAGGCGACGGTGACGGTGGAGAATCGCGACCGGCCGGCGCGCCAGGCGGGTTTTGAACGCGCCTTCGAGAAAGTGCTGGTGAAGCTCTCGGGAGACCGCCAGGTGCTGGAGGATCCGCGCGTGGAGGACCTGCGCGGGCAGGCGGGCCGTTATGTGCAGCGGTTCCGGTATGTCGACGTGCCTGACGACGGGGTGGGGCTGGAGGTGCGTTTCGACGGCGCTGCCCTGGAGCGCCTGCTGACAGACCAGGGTCTGCCCCTGTGGGGTGCCCAGCGACCGGGCGTGATGATCTGGCTGGGCGCCGTGCACGACGGACGCCGCGTGATCCTTGGCGGCGAGGAGGGGCGTTCCCTCATGGAGGAACTGGAACGGGTTGCCGAGGCACGGGGCATTCAGTTGATCTTTCCGGTGATGGACCTGGAAGATCGTGCCGCGGTGGATTTTGCCGATCTCGCCGGCGGTTTTCACGAGCCGGTGCTGAGGGCCTCCGAGCGCTACTCGGCCCGCTACGTGGCGGCCGTGCACCTGCAACCGCGGGGTGACGCCTGGTCAGGCCGCTGGCGGTTGCTGGGGCAGGATCTGCGGGAGGACGTCCGGGCCGAGGGTCCGACGGTGGAGGATGTCCTGGACGAGGGACTGCAGTCCCTGGTGGACGTTCTGGGCAGGCGGCTCGCCATTGCGGGCCTGCTGCCCGGGGACGATCATGTGCAGGTGATCGTGGACGGCATCAACGACATGGAGGACTACCAGAGAGTGCGCGAGTACCTCTCGGGGCTGAGCGTCGTGGCGGAACTCAGGCCCTACCAGGTGGAGCCCGAGCGGGCCGTGTTTGTCACCCGGCTGCGGGGTAGTCCCAGGGATCTGGAACGCGGGGTGAGCCTGGGGCGGGTACTGGAGCCGTCCGAAACCGGGGCGGATACCCCTGAACCGGGCACCCTGGCCCGAGTGAATCTTCGCCTGTCGCGGTGAACCTGCGTCAGCTTCCGAACACCATCACCTGCATGCGGCTGCTGCTCACGCTGCCCATCATCTGGGCGCTGCTGCAGGGCGAGTATGCCTGGGTGCTGGTGCTCCTGCTCCTGGCCGGTCTGTCCGACGGTCTCGACGGCTGGCTGGTGCGCCGCTATGGCTGGCACACGCGACTGGGCGGTTACCTGGACCCCCTGGCCGACAAGGTGCTGATGATCGGCACCTACTTCACCATGGCGTTCGTGGGGCTGCTGCCCCTGTGGCTCATGGCCCTCGTGGTACTTCGCGACGTGGTCATCATGCTGGGCGCACTGCTGTACCGGGCCGTGACCCGGCGTCTCGAAATGCAGCCGCTGCTGGTGAGCAAAATCAATACGTTCTTTCAGATCGTTCTGGTGATCTCGGTCCTGGTCAATGCGGGGATCATGCCCCTGCCGCCGTTGTTCCTGGACGCGCTCATCGGCATCGTCGTGGTCACCACCGTGGTCAGTGGCCTGGGCTACGTGGTCGGCTGGACCTGTCGGGCGATCACCTGCCGGCGCGCTGCGTGATGGCGCGACAGTTTGTCCTGGATGTGGCATTGACCGAAGGCTCGGACTTCGAGAGCTATCGGGTGGGTGCCAACGCGCTGGCGGTGGAGAGCCTGCGTGCCCTGGCGCGGGGTGAGGGTGAACGCCAGGTGTATCTGTACGGCGAGGCGGGCACGGGCAAAACGCACCTGCTCCAGGCCGTCTGCCATGAGGCGGCGGGGCAGGGGCGCCGCGCCGCCTACCTGCCGCCGGACATGCTGCGCGAGGCGGCCAGCGGTTCACTGGAGGGCCTCGCTGGTCTGGACGTGGTGTGTCTCGACGGCGTCGGGCTGCTGTGCGGATCGCCTGCGGGGGAAACCGCCCTGTTCAACCTGGTCAACGAGGCCAGGGCCGGTGGTGCGAGGCTGGTGCTGTGTGACCGGCGCGCACCGCGCGCCCTGTCCCCGGGTCTGGCGGACATGGCATCCCGCCTTGTGTGGGGGCCGGTCTTTCAACTGGCCCCGCTGGGGGACGGGGAAAAGCGCGAGGTGCTCCTGGATCGCGCGCGCAGGCGCGGGTTCGGATTGCCCGGGGACGTCGCCGATTACCTGCTCAGGACTTCCTCCCGCGACCTGGCCTCGCTGCTCGACGCCCTGGAGCGCCTCGGTCAGGCATCGCTTCGGGAACACCGACGCGTGACACTCCCCTTCGCGCGCGAGGTGCTGAGAGCCGGGGACGGTTCCTGACGGCGATTAACCCGCATATCTCACCGGGCGGACACCGGCTGGCGCGCAACAGGCTGATACATGAGTGGAATACGTTGAAATGGTCGCCAGCCTCAGCATGACAGACTGTTTCCGCCGGAGTCCTATCGCGG
>NZ_MVBK01000035.1:0-329 GCF_002000365.1 Thioalkalivibrio denitrificans
CGCCATCCATGTGCTGGGCAAACCGTACATCGAGCGCGACGGGCGTCGGCTTGCGGGCCCGCGCGGCGGCAAGGCCTGGGCCTTGCTTGCGTACCTGCTCCTGTGCCCGAGGCCCCCGACCCGCCGTCACCTGGCCGAACTCCTGTTCCCCGAGGCCGAGGATCCCCTGGCGGCCCTGCGCTGGAATCTCTCCGAACTGCGTCGCGTGCTCGGGAAGCCCGACGCGCTGAGGGGTGACCCCGTACAACTCAACCTGGCCGCGGACACCACGGTGGACGTGCTGGACCTCGTTTCCGCAACGCCGGAGACGCTGGTGCCCCTGGCGCTCG
>NZ_MVBK01000035.1:489-75774 GCF_002000365.1 Thioalkalivibrio denitrificans
CCAGCGCGCGCTGGTATGGCTGGACAGGGCCGAGAAGGCTGCCATCGGCTGTCCCGATGAACTGGCCGCCATACACGGTGTGCGGGGGATGAACCAATCCGACGCGGCCGATTACGCACAGGCCATCGCAAGCCTGCAGGCGTCGCTGGCACAGGCAGGTGTGCGGGCGCAGCACCAGCGCGCGCTGGCCCACTCGCTGCTGGGCCGGGTGCACCTGCTTGCCGGGCGCCATGACGCCGCCCGCGAGCATCTGAACAAGGCGGTTGAGGCCGTGGATCAGGCCCGATGGCTCGCCTTTCGCCCCTGGCCGGAGGCCCTGCTGGCAGAGGTCGACATGGAGGAAGGTCGGGTCGATGCCGCCCACGGCCGGCTGGAACAGGCCTTTGCCCTGGCCTGCCAACTGGGCGATCCCTGCTGGGAGGGGGTGACGGCGCGCGGGCTGGGGCTGGTGGAGGCGAGGCTCGGCCATCACGACCTCGCACTCGTCTGGCTCGAAGATGCCCGAAGGCGCTGCCTGCGTCCGGCATCGCCCTACCAGTGGGTGCACGGCTGGATCCTGGACGGCCTCGCGGAGGCGTCACCGCCGCGCGACGCCAACCGTGCGGTCGCGTGGGCACATGCCCTGGAAGCGCTTGCCATGCGTGGCGTGATGCGTGAGTTCATGGTACGGGCCTGCCTGCATCGCCATCGGCTGGGCGACGCGGATGCCATGCCCGCCGCCCGCCTGCTGGCCGCGGACATCGATAGTCCGCGGCTGCAGCGCATGGTGCATTGAGTGGTTCGCGCTCCACCGGATAGGGGTTGCTCAGCAGCGGGGTGGCAAGCGCTGGTGGACGCATGCTGATCACACGCGGGTTCACACGCCTCACGGGGAGCATGGCCTGCGCAAGGCACGACAGCCTTGCGTCCTGTGCTTATCACGGGCCGCGGTTTCGCGCCCGGCCCCGGCAGAGAGAGGAGGTCAGCCATGTCTCTGTATGAAGAAATCGGCGGTGAGCAGTCCATCCAGGCGGCGCTGGACCGCTTTTACGAAAAGGTCATGGGCGATCGACGCGTGAGCAGATTCTTTGACGGTCTCGACGTCGAGCGTATCAAGGGCAAGCAGAAGGCCTTTCTGTCCATGGCGTTTGGCGGACCGCAGAACTACGACGGCCGCGACCTGAGAACGGCGCACGAGCGGGCGGTCTCCCAGGGACTTCGGGAGGGCGAGTATGAAGTGTTCATGGGCCATTTCCGGGACACGCTGGAGGAACTCGGTGTCCCCGGCCCCAAGATCCGGGAGATTCTGGATATCGCCGCCACCGGTCGGGACGATGTCCTGAATCACTGACTGGATCGCTCTACGGGAGGACAAGAAGCCATGACCACATATGTGATCGAAAGAAACCTGGGGCAGGTCAGCGACGCGCAGTTGCAGGAAGCGGCTGCGTACTCAAAGCAGGTACGCAACGAAAGGTTCCCGGACGTGGGATGGGACCGCTCCTACGTCGTGAAGACCGACTCGGGCCTGCTCACATTCTGCATCTACGAGGCCGAGAGTCCGGAACGGGTACTTGAACATGCCCGGGCCGCAAACCTGCCCGCCGACAGGATTCACGAGGTGGTCATGGTCGTGGACCCCGAGGCGCTGTAATCCGAGGTACCGGGGCCGCTTCCGGGTTGGCGGTTCCGGTACCCGGCGGTCAGTGCGTAGGCCGGATCCGGCGCAGCCGCATCCGCCATGCCCGGCTGAGGCATGGCGGATGCGCTTCGTTTGTCCGCCCTGCGTCTCTCGGCTTGCCTGTGAAAAATCTGCCTGGCGATTACGGTTTCCCCGGGGTCAGCCGTCCAGCCCGGGGTAGTGGCGGAAGATGCCGTCCTCGTTGAACGGGATGCGCCGGTCCGAGTCCAGGTAGGCAGCGATCTCCGGGCGACGGGCGATGCGATCGTGCAGGGTGATCAGCCCGGGTATCGATGGCTCCAGGCGCCGCATCATGCGCGGGAAGGCGTAGCGCAGCCCCGCGATCACCTGGAACATGGACAGATCCACGTAGGTGAGGGCGCGGCCCGCCATGTGGCCCCGGCCCGTAGTGTTGGCGGCGAGTACCCGCTCGAAGTAACCGAGCAGTTCGGCGGCGCGTTCGCCGGTGAAATACGCCGAGCGCCGCTTCGCCTCCCGTTGCTGGTCCTCGTAATAGAGGTGCGCGCCGACGGGATGGTGCGTGTCGTGCACGTCCACGATCAGGTCCTCCACCGTGAGCTGGAGCTGATGCAGCCACAACCGCGAGGACTCGGCCCGCGGCGACAGGCCAAGGCGGGGACCGAGAAAATGCAGGATGTTCGCGGTCTGGGCGATCAGCAGGCGTCCGGCGCGAAGGAACGGCGGCGCGAAGGGCGGTCGCGCAAGTTTCGGGTCCTCCAGCACATCCAGCATGGCCTGCATGTTCTTGCGGGCGACGTCCACGTAGTCCGCGCCCGCCGCCTCCAGTGCCAGGCGCACGAATTCACCCCGGCCCTGGATCGTCGGCCAGTAATAGAGTTCGTAGCGCATCCCGCCGCCCGGGGACCGCGACCAATCAGACCAGCAGGATAATGATGATGATGATCAGCAGCAGCTGGATCGTCGACAGGCTGCCGCCCGCGGGTAGCTCGGTGATCTGCCCGGCGAGTTGTGCGACCTCCTCATCGGTCATCTGATCCACGCGCTTGTGGGCCGCCGCCGGGTCCACGCCCAGCTGCACCAGTTCCTGCTGCACATCCTGGCGCTGCAGCTGCTCGATCAGTTGTGCGCGTTCTCCTTCACGCAGCAGTTCGTTGGTGCCCACCATGCCCGCCTGCAGCGGTACGATTGGTATGAGCAGCATGGCCAGCAGGCCGACCATCAACCCCGTTATTCTTCTCCAGGACATGGCGTGACCCTCGAATATCGTCGTGACTCGAACGGGTTTCAGGCGTATCGCGGCAGAGGCCGGCATACGCCCTCCCCGTGACGCTATCGGGGCGATTTGCGTAAAGTCAACGAAGTTTCGAATGTAATGTGACCCGTTGCCGATTGCTTTCGCTCCGGCAACCACGAGGGAGCAGTGACGGATGCAAACCCTGTCCTACAGGCACTGGGTGGGCCGGCTGGTCAGCCAGGAGGAATTGCGGCTTATGCTGGCGCTGCTGGTGCTGCTCGTCGTGCTGCTGGCGATCGGCGGCGTGCTGCCGCGACTCAGCGACGGTCCAGTCGTGCTGGTGTGGGTGTTGCTCTGGCTGCCGCTGCTGGGGCTGCTGTTCTGGCGCCGCCGCCTGGCGCGCCGCGCCTGGCTTCGGGTCTACCTGAGGGACACCAGTCCGTGGTCCGCCAGGTTGCGCGGCGGGGTCCTGATGCTGCTCGGCCAGGCCCTGCTGGCGGCGGTGTTCGCCCTGGCGCTGCTCCTCTCCCTGGCCCGGGGTATCGCGCCTTCCGTCTGGGTCGTGCTGATCCTTTCCGTGCCGTTGTGGTCCAAGGTCTGGACGCTGGCGGGACGCGGTCTTCAGCGACATGCCAGCCCCGAGTTCCTGCCCGTGACGGCGGGGCGGGCCGTGGTCTGGGCATCCGGAATCGTGCTCGTGCTGGGCCTGGGCATTCGCAGCCTCTGGCAGCCGGTGCCGGACCTGGGTGAGGTGACTCTGTACGACACGGTCCGCCATTACGCCGCGGAACAGGACGTCCGCAGCACCGTGCTGGGGGGACTGCTGTCCGTTTTTGCCGTGCTGGAGGGTGTGCCCCACTGGCTGGCGCAGCACTGGTTCGATGGCCTGCCGGGTCTGGGTCTGAAGGTGATCGCCTGGATGGTGGTGCTGGTGCGGGAGTGGCTTTTCGTGTGGCCCTTGCTGCTGCTGTGCGCGGCCGTCTCACATATGGTCTATCGACATGAACACCGACACGAACCCGGCCATTCCGGCCCCTGATGCGCAACGCCATCACCTGGCCTACCTGCTGGCGGTGGGCCTGCTCATGGCCGGGCTCCTGTGGACACTGACAGCGGACGATCCCTGGGATTGGGTCCTGCCCGAGCGCGTGGGCGTGGCGATCGGCGAAGAGGTCTATCTGGTGCCCGAGCGCCAGCTGGCCCGTCTGTCGGCCACCCGGCCCGAATGGCTCACCGATGCCGAGAGCCGGGCGCTGGATCGCATGGAAGCCGCTGTGCACGACGAGCTCGATGGGCTTTTCGTCGGTGTTCATGACCGGGTGCCCGGGTTCGTGGACTGGTACTACTCCGTCCCCGGCGCCACGCTCCGCCTGGTCGCGGCGATGCCGAACCCGTTCTGGCGCAACCGCACGGAGTTCATCACCACCGCCATCGGCTCGCGTTTGTTCCCGGAGGATACCTGGGAGACGGATCTGGAGGCCGTGGATCGGGCGCTGGGCGAGGCGTACCGGCGCGAGCTGGCTGCACTGGAGGCCCAGTGGCTGGCCTGGTTGGCCCGCGAACTGGCGTCCTACCGCCAGGACCACCCGCTGTCCCCGGACCGGGAGACCGTGGACTTCAACCGGCGCCTGCAGGCGCATCTGGCGCAACTCCCGCACAACGACCACATCGGCATCCAGGCGGCGGCCGGGCTGGGTGGCGGTGCGCTGCTGGCCCGCGCCGCCATAGGCCGGGTGAACGCGCGTGCGGCCAGTGCCCGGGCCGCCACCCGGCTCAGTTCCCGGGGTACTGCGGGCGCCAGTGCCGCGGCATGCGGTCTCACCGGTCCCCTGGCCGTCGGTTGCGGCGTACTGGTGTTCAGCGGGGTCATTCTAGGCACCGAGTGGGCGCTGCTTCGGATGGACGAAGCACTGCACCGGGACGAACTGGAAGCGGCCCTGCACCGCAGCGTCGACGCCCTGCACGAATCCATGCTGAACGAGTACGGGGAACCGCTGTTGGCCCTGTTCCGTGCAAGCCTCACCGATCTCAATGCGAGCGTGCAGGGGAGCCTGCGCCCCATCGACCGGATCCGCGCCGCCTCGCCCGCCACGCCGGAACCGGTGCCGGGCGACTGACCCCGGGCTCTGCCGGGGGTACTGCGACGAAGCGCTCAGTTTCGCCTGTCCCGGCGGGGTGCGCCGCGTCGCCGATGTATCATGCGCGCAGCATTGATGTCTCACCACGCACAAGGGAGCCGCGGCATGGACGTGAAACGGATCATACGGAACATTTTTCTGCTTTTTCTCATCGGTGCCGCCTCCGGCGCGGTACAGGCGCAGGGACCGGCGCTCTGGGAGGTGCGCGACGGGGATGCCACGCTGGTCATCATGGGCTCGGTACATTTGCTCCGGCCGGACATCCACTGGCTGAACCCGGAGCTTGAGCGGCGCTTTGATGCCGCCTCGCGGCTGGTGCTGGAGGTGGGAGACCTGCAGGCCGCCGAGGCCGTGATGATGCGCTTCATCCACGAGAAGGGGTTCTACCCGCCCGGGCAGAGCCTGGCCGACGAACTGGAGCCGGCCACCTTCGAAAGGGCGCTGGCCCTGGCGGAATCCCTCGGCGCCGCGCGTGCCGAATTCGCACAGATGCGCCCCTGGCTCGCCGGCATCATCCTGACGCAACTCTGGGCGGCCAGTCATGGCTACGATCCCGGTTTCGGCGTGGACATGGTGCTGAATCAGCGCGCCGCGCGTACCGGCAAGCCGGTGATCGGTCTGGAGAGCGCGCAGGAGCAGATGGAGATCCTCATCCACGGCCTGGGTGAGGACGCCGAAATGATCATCGAGCAAACCCTGACGCAGCTGGAGGACCGGGATTACATCGACGCCCTGGTCACCGCCTGGCTGGAAGGCGACATGGAGGTCCTGGACCGGCTCATGCGCGAGGCCTTCGCGGATTACCCGGAGGCCTGGGAGGTGCTCATCGCGCAACGCAATCGAAACTGGGTCGTCGAGATCGGGCACATGCTCGAGACGCCGGGCAGCGAGTTCGTGGTGGTGGGCGCCGCCCACCTGGTGGGACCGGACAATGTGCTGGACCTGCTGGATGCCCGGGGCTACACGGTCGTTCGCCGGTAATCATCAGCTTCGACCGTTCTCCTTGCGTGCCGATACGCCCGCCGTGAGCGCATAGCGCATGGCGTCCTCCAGCGAGAGGTCCAGCTTCTCCACCCGTTTGCGCGGCAGCATCAGCGTGTAGCCGCCGATCTGGTAGCTCATGGGTGTGTAGACGGCGATCGTGTCGTCACCGCCGAGATTGTCCGGCAGGCCGGTGAAGTCTTCCCGGGTGATGAAGCCCACCAGCTTGAAGTCGGTGCCCGGAAAGCTCACCAGCACCGCCTGACCGAAGCGCTCGTGGATGTCGCCCGAAAGCAGACGCGTCACGTCGCGCACCGTACCGTGGATGGTCTTCACCACGGGGATGCGCTCCATCAGGCCTTCCAGCCAGTCGAACAGCCCTCGCACCAGATATGCCCGCAGGAGAAAACCGAGGGCGAGGATGAGCACGAGCCCCGCGAAGATCCCCAGGCCCGGAAAGTACAGCAGTTCGGGCAGGATGGCCTGCAAGATGCCGCCGAGCACCTGTTCCAGTGTGCTGCCGATCCACCACAGCAGTGCCAGGGTGATCATGATGGGCAGAATCGCGGCGAGGCCGGTGAGGAATGTGCGGGCTAGGTTTGGCATCGCGGGCTCCAGGCAGGTCGAGGTGAACCGATGCTAACCCATCCGCCCTCCGGGAATCGCGCCGAAGCCGCATGCCTGTGCACCGCTTCGCATTCCCCGCGCGCCCGTCACTTGACGCCGATGGCGCTTCACGTATGCTTATGAATGGACCAATCGGTCTATTATGGGATGACGATGCGTACTACCAGACAACGGCTGCTGGAAGAGGGTCTGGCCCTGCTCCTGCGCCACGGTTACAACGATCTCGGCATCCAGGCCCTGCTGGACGCCACAGGCATTCCCAAGGGTTCCTTCTACCACCACTTCCGCAGTAAGGAGGACTTTGCCCTGCAGGTGGTGGATCACTACATGGCCGAAGTGCATGCCGGCCTCGACGCCTGCCTGGGAGACCGGTCGCGGGCGCCGCTGGAGCGCGTGCGCGATTTCTTTGAACTCTCCCGGGAAAAGTACCGCCGCGAAGGCTACATGGGCTGTCTGCTGGGCGGGCTTGGGCAGGAACTGTCCGGCGTGAGCGAGGCTTTTCGCTACAAGATCGAATGGTGTTTCTCCGAGATCGCCGGGCGAATCGCCGTATCCCTGGAGGAGGCCCGTCAGTGCGGGGATCTGCCCGCGGAGACCGACGTGCATCACCTGGCGGGCCTGCTGCTGGACTGCTGGGAGGGTGCGGCCCTGCGCAGTCGCCTGCGCCGCGATCCCGCGCCGCTCGAGGCCATGCTCGACTTCTATTTCCGTGCTGCCGTGTCCTGAACCCCCGCCCCACATGGATGGGCCGATCCCCTTGACGTCCCGGCATGGGCAACTACACTCCAGACTAGACCGATTGGTCTAATTCTGTGATTGTCCGTCAGGCGTCCTGCCCTGTTTGTCCAGGCGGCCAGGGATGGGCCCGCGGACACCTGTCCAACACGGGAGGAAACCATGCGCATCGCGAGATCCGAGGTACCCGAAGTATTCAACGTCACCGGCGCCGTGGCGCGCCAGGTGCTTGGCTTCGGCGACGCGACCGACTATGGCGCCATGACCGGCGAGTATTTCTCGCTGGCTGCCGGCACCGACATCACGCCCCTGCTGAAAGGCCTGAGGGAAGACCTGTGCCAGTCGCCGCACTGGGGTTACATGATCCAGGGGCGTCT
This sequence comes from Thioalkalivibrio denitrificans, assembly GCF_002000365.1. GTDB lineage: Bacteria > Pseudomonadota > Gammaproteobacteria > Ectothiorhodospirales > Ectothiorhodospiraceae > Thioalkalivibrio_A > Thioalkalivibrio_A denitrificans. Next base: position 8,224 of record NZ_MVBK01000035.1, read on the forward strand.
GACCGTCACCTACAGCGACGGCGAGCAGGAGACCGTACGCGCCGGCGACCTTTTTTACTGGCCCCCGGGTCACACGCTCAAGGTGGACGAGGACGCCGAGATCATCCTGTTCAGTCCACAGGTGGAGCACTGCGCCACGCTGAACCACCTGAAGGGGCAACTGACCAGCTGAACAACCGGTTGCCCGGCGCTGGCCGGTGGCCTATCGCGATGCTTGCGGTCGATCGGCCTGTCTCGCTTGCTCATAGGGCGGCCCATGGCCTCCAATTCGACGGCGGGCACGGCCCGCCCTGTGTTTCTCCTTCCAGAGACGGCGCGAGACAGGCCGGGAGACCACAATCACTCACGATCCCTGGCGCAATATCCGGGCTAAAATGAGCCGTGATGAATCACAGGCGCGCAACCTTCTCGGCCCCGGGCGTGGTGCAGGTGCTGCTCGCCTTAGTGCTCCTGTCCCCTGCTATTGCGGCAGAGGCGCCCGGCGAGGTGTCGCCGCCCTCCACGCAAACCGTGCGTGGTGTCAGTGAGAGCGACGCGGCTGTCTTCATATATGCCGGTCAGTGGAGCGCAAACCGCTTCGGGGAGATCGTGGGCTTGCGGTCGAATTTCCGCAGCTCGTATCTGGCCGCGGCGGGCGCCTCGCGCGTTCTGCATCGTTTCAACGAGCACCTGCACCTGGAGGGCGAGATCAACGCGGCCCGTCACTGGGGAAAGCAGCACCACTTCGAGCTCAATGCCGCCGCCAGCCTGCGCTGGACCACGTTTCCGTGGGATCGCTTCCTGAACACCTCGATTGCCCACGGCTTCGGGCCGTCCTATGCCTTCGAGCGTCCGCCCATCGAGACGCGTGAGGACCGGCGTGCCACCCGTGTGCTCGTGTTCATGGTGACCGAAGTGACCACGGCGCCTCCACACAGTACGCCCTGGGAAGGCTTCGTCCGCATTCACCATCGCTCGGGGGCGTATGACGTGGTCAGCAGGTCGGCCGGGTCCAATTTCGTTACCGCGGGGCTCCGTTACCGCTTCTGAGATCTGCGGGTTGGTGCCTGCCCCGCCACAACGCCCCTGCGGCGGTGTCCGGCGTGGCAACGGCTACCTTGCCACGGGGTGACGCTCACCCTCCACAACCACCCAGTGCCGGCCTTCCTCGAACCGGAACTCAATGGGGTAGTCGAAGCGTCGTTCGCTGTAGAAAGGGGAGTCGGGCGCGAGGTAATGCGTCGCGGCATGGCGCGGCAGGGTGCGCAATTCTTGCGGCTCAAGCAGGGGTGCCAGCCGTGCGATGACAGACAGTGTGCCGCGATGGACGACGGGCTCCTGGCCGCGATATTCGCGCTCCACCACCGCGCGGATCAGGTCCGCGTAGTCCACCGTCAACACGCGATAGGCCTCACGATCCGGCAGTTCCAGTTCGTGGCGCTGGCGCTCCAGCAGGCGATCTTCACTGTCCCGGACCAGCAGTTCGAGGGCGTGCATTCCTGCGCGTTCGCCTCGCGTGATCAGGGCGATGTCGATGCCCCGGCCGTCACGCCGGTGCGTGGCACGAACGTCCGCAACCGTCTGACGGGCGTCAAGCATCTGCTCGAGATAGCCCTGACGAACCGTGAGCGCCGTGTGTTGAGCGTAGAGTTGATACGCGCCCAGAAAGGCAGCGACTATGGCCGTCGCAATCAGAATGTGGGCCCGGCGGTGCTCGATGGCCAGCTCACTGGCCTCGAGTGACAGGGACTGCATCCTCCGGCCAAACAGATAGCCGACTGTGCTGCAAATCAGGACAGCGGCCGTGAAGCCGGCGATGGCCAGCCCGTAGAGGAGGGTGCCTGTACCCTCTCCCCACGGGCCTTCGCCGTAAACAATCAGAAACAGGACAGTCACGCCGAGACCGGTGGCAATAGCCACCGCGCCGTAGCCGAGGATGATTCCCCACAATAACCCGACCAGCAGGTACTTGCGCACCAGATCCATGACTTTTCAGCCCATCTCCCGGCTCGACCGCCGACAGCGGACGCCATAACTTCAGACAGACTCGTAGAATAAACACCCGCCCCGGGGATTGCCATTTCCCCCAGTGGGAAGAGGCTTCCGTGCATTTCACGGTCAGCCTGCTGCGGGAAACGTTCGGCACCCATTACAATGCATGTTGCCGGCTGATTCGATCAGGACGGCCGGCGATTTGTTGCCGGCGCATCGTCGACCGATAGATCCATCCACGTTGGACATCCTGTTCGGATGCCCGGAACGGACACCACACTGGACACCCCTCCACCCTGTTGCCACTGATGTCCCCCGTCTCTCCCATCCGCATTTACGCCATGATCCTGCGCTACCTGTACCTGTTGCGCGGGTCGTGGCCGCGCATCCTGGAGCTGGCGTACTGGCCGACGGTGCAGATGATCCTCTGGGGCCTGATCACGCAGTTCTTCACGGGCCACAGCGAGTGGGTGGCGCAGGCGGCCGGGATCCTGATCGCTGCAGTGCTGTTGTGGGACGTGCTGTTCCGGGCCCAGCTGGGCGTGACGCTGCCCTTCTACGAGGAAATGTACTCGCGCAACCTGGGGCACCTGTTCGTGAGTCCGCTTCGGCCCTGGGAACTGGTGGTGGCGCTGCTCGGGATCAGCCTGGTGCGCACCCTGATCGGCGTGCTGGCGGCGGCGCTGCTGGCCATTCCGCTGTATCACTACTCCATCTTCGAGATGGGTTTGCCGCTGCTCGCATTCTTCACGCAACTGCTGGTGATGGGATGGGCGCTGGGACTGATGATCAGCGCGCTGGTGCTGCGCCTCGGGATGGGGGCGGAGAGCCTGGCGTGGGTGGGTGTGTTCGCGCTCGCGCCGCTTTCGGGCATCTACTATCCGGTGGAGACGCTACCCGACTGGCTCGAGCCGGTGGCGCTGGCCCTGCCCTCGGCGCACGTCTTCGAGGGCATGCGCGCGGTGCTGATCGACGGCGTCTTCGACACCGGTCACTTCCTCGCCGCCCTGCTCCTCAACGGCGTCTACATCGCCTTCGGCGTGGCGGTCTTTCTATGGTCATTCCAGTCGGCGCGACGACGGGGGGCCTTGTTGCAGATGGGGGAGTGACCGTTTGTTAACCACGAAGCTCACGAAGGATTCCTGGAATGGGACTGCGTTGCCCGCATTGGATGGTGCACAGATCATTGACATGAGGGGCACTGGCGGGATTGGTCGTTATGACTCTCGCGAAGCCGCGAAGCCCGCAAAGATTGCGAGCGTGCGGAAAAGCCATACAGCCCGACAGCCCAATTTTTCCTTGGCGGGCTTCGCGGCTTTGCGAGAGAAATGCTTTTCTTCGTGTTCTTCGTGAGCTTCGTGGTTCAAAGAACAAGAGCCGCTAATCCTCGCAGCTGTACCCCAGCAGTGCGAGGCCTTCGGTGAGGTAGTCGGACACCAGGGGGGTGGCGATGAGGTATTCGGCAGTGGTGGGGGTCCAGTTGTCCTTGGCGTCCTCGACGGCCATGTCCCATTCGTCGGCCTCGTAGTCGCCGCGGCCCAGCCACATCAGCGCCACCAGCTGCACCTGCTGCTCGGGGTCCAGGTCGTCGATCTGGGTCTTCAGGTCCAGATAGGTGAGGTCGTCGGCGTGATCGGCCAGGATCTGCATGGCCCAGTCGTCGCCGGGGTTGCCCGGCTCCTCGGGGATCACCACCTCCTCCTTGGCGTGAAACTCGCGGGAACGCGCAATGACGTCGCAAACGATCTCGGGATTCATCTCCAGCATGGGCAGCCTCCGGAGTGTGTGGCCAGACCGAACACCCGGCGGCACAACACCCTCCGGGCCCTGACCGGGATCATAGATCACCCGAGCGGCGCCGACCCGTGCCTATTGCTCCTGTACCACCACCCAGGGCGCGGCCACCACCGCCCGGAACCTGGCGCTGCGGTCCTGCCAATCCCGCGCCTGCTCGTCCGTGGCGGGGTTGACCTGACCCGTGTCGAGCCAGCTGGTCATGGTGTCCTTGTCATCCTCCACCATGCGGGCGGCCACTTCCACCAGGTCCAGTTCACGGGCCACGTGGATGACCACGCCGCGCGCGAAATGGCGCTCCAGTTCGGACCAGGAGATAGGGCCGGTCTCGGCCTCGAGTCTTGCACGCAGTTGTTCCGGGCTGTCGGCCATCAGCAGCGCACCGGTTGCGAGAGACAGGTTAGAAGATACAGCCAAAACACCGGAACGGGTAGGGTTTTGTTCCAGTCCGATCCGATCCATGCCGGCTGTGCCAAGGCCCTACATGGGTACGCCCTGGTCCCTGTCGTCGTCGTCCGTATCCCAGGCGCCCACCAGATCGCGGATCTGCTGTTCGTTGCGAGAACCGGTCAGCATGCGCTCGATGCGCCCCTCGCTGATGACCACCAGCGTGGGCGTGCCTATCACACCGAGCCGGCGCACCAGTTCGCGTTCCTCCAGCGCGTTGATCTTGACGATGTCATTGCGCTTGTCCAGCAGGGGATTGATGACCATGGACGTGGGTCCGCACACGTGGCAGCCGGGCCGCCAGAAGTACAGGATCAGCCGCGGTTGGTCGAGGTGACGCGGCGCCAGCACGTCATCCAGCCGCGGCGCAGCCCGCCCGCGCTGGTTGCGGGTGCGCCACAACAGCCAGAACTGTGACGCCACCAACAGGGCGATGAACAGGAATGTGTACCAGCCGAATCGCGTCATGGCAGTCGTTTACGCATAGACGTAAGGAAGCGCTTTCGCCTTACCCCTCTCGCCTCGCTCCTCACGCAAGAATCCCGTTCAGGTTGAGTTCAGTGCCCTGCAGGCACCCTGACACTGCCGGGCGATGTGCCCGCAAGCGAACGAGGAGAAGCCGTCATGCGAAAATCCATCATCCGCCTCGGCGCCGGCGTACTGGGCGCCGCCCTGCTGCTGCCGGGCATGGCCATGGCCGGACACTACGGTTACGGCGGCCCGAGCAGCGTGACCACCATCACTTACCATACGACCCACGTGCGCGGCGGGCCGCCGGCCTGGGCCCCGGCGCACGGCTATCGACACAAGCATAGCCCCCGACACCACTCGCGCCACTACCGGGGCTACCGCAAGCCGGTGGTCGTGCACCAGCCGCCGGTCTACCACCGGGCGCCCAGAACGGTGTATCACGCGCCCCCGAGCCGCAGCACACTGGACTTCACGGTGCGCTACAGCACGCAGTTCTGACGCGACCCGGGGGTTCAGTCCGTGTTCAGCGGGTCTCCGGCATGCTGGGCACGGACCATCCCCCATAGCGAGGAGACACAGCCATGAAATCCCGAATTCTGTTGACCTCCCTGGCCCTGACGGGGCTTGTCCTGGGCGGAACGGCCCAGGCCTACGACCGGCCGGGCGGTGTGTTCTATGACCAGGCACGGGTGGTTGACGTGCGGCCCATCAAGGAGATCGTGCGCGTGGCGAGCCCCCAGGAGGAGTGCTGGACCGAGCCCGTGCGCCATGTGCATCGCACCGGTCCCGATACGGGCACCTACGCGCTGACCGGCACCATCATCGGCGGCGTGCTGGGCAACCAGGTCGGCAAGGGCGACACGCGCCGGGCCGCTACGGCCATCGGTACCGTGGCCGGTGCCATGATCGGTGCCGATATGGCCCGCAACCGCCAGCAGACGCAGGTGTACACGACCCACGAGCAGCACTGCCGGGTGGTGGACCGCTACTACGAGGAGGAGCGTCATGCGGGTTACCGGGTGACCTACCGCTACCAGGGCCGGGAGTACACCCGCAACATGTCCTACAACCCCGGCTCCACGGTCAGGGTGAGGGTCTCGGTGGCGCCGGCGGACTGAGAAAGCAACACCGCGCCACTTCCACGCCGGGGCTGAGGCGGTAAACTGGGACACATGATGACATCCGTTCCGTCTGCCGTGCTTCGGCCCGCCGCACTGGCGGTGCTGCTCCTCGCTTTCGGCGCCTTCGCGGTGCCGGGCGTTGCGGGCACGGTGCTTGAGCCCCCCGGCGGGCACGCCATGGAGCTGGCACAGGCCAACGGGGTCTCCCTGGATCAGGCGGTGGCCCAGGTGCAGCGGCGTACCGGGGGGCGTGTGCTGTCCGCCGAGACGCGCATGGAGAACGGCGAACCCGTGCACCACATCCGGGTGCTGACGGACAATAACCGGGTGCGCACCATCCGCGTGCACGGCCATACCGGGGAGTGGCTCTGATGCGGGTCGTGGTGATCGAGGACGAAGCCCCCCTGCGCGAACAGTTGCGCGAGCGGCTGGAGGCGGAAGGCTGGATGGTGGACACCAGCGCCGACGGTGAGGACGGCCTGTACCAGCTTACCGAGTACCCGGTGGACGTGGCGGTGGTGGACCTGGGTCTGCCGCGCCTGCCGGGGCTGGAGGTCATCCGCCGCCTGCGCGCCGGGGGCGGCAAGGTGCCGGTACTGATCCTCACGGCCCGCAGCCAGTGGCAGGAGAAGGTGGAAGGCCTGGAGGCGGGCGCGGACGACTACCTGGCAAAGCCGTTTCACATGGAGGAACTGGTGGCGAGGATCCGGGCGCTGGCCCGGCGCGCTGCGGGCAGCACCGACGGTCGACTGACCCTCGGTCCCCTGGTGCTGGACACCGGTGCCCAGACGGTCACCCGGGACGGCACGCCGGTCTCCCTGACCACCTTCGAATACCGGGTCCTCGAGTATCTCGCCCGCCACGCGGGACAGGTGGTCTCCAAGCAGACCCTCACCGACTACCTCTACGCCCACGATGACGACCGGGACTCCAACGTGCTCGAGGTGCTCATCGGCCGATTGCGCCGCAAGCTGGACCCGGACGGCACCCTGACCCCCATCGAGACCCTGCGCGGACGCGGATACCGGCTGAACCTGGTGGACGCCGGGGATTCATGAGTTCCCTCAGCCTTCGGGTGGGGCTGATCGCGGCCCTGGTGGTCGCCGTGTTCGCCGTCCTGACGGCGCTCGCGCTGGAGCGCGCGTTCCGCGACAGTGCCGCCCAGGCACTGGACGAGCGCCTCCATGCCCAGCTTTACCTGCTCATGGGTATCACCGAGGTGGATGCCGCGGGCCGCGTCAATCTGCCGGAACGGCTGCCGGAAGCGCGTCTCATGCTGCCCGGTTCGGGGCTGGTGGCCGAGGTGCGCACGCCCGACGGCGAGCCCCTCTGGACCTCGCCCTCGGCCCTGGGCCGCGACCCGGACGCGGATGCCCTGCCGTTTTCCGTGAACCTCACGGTGAACTGGGAATTGGAGGAACGCCTGTACCCGCTGGAGTTTCACATTCGCGAGGATCGCGCCGCCTTCGAGGCGCAGATCGCGCAGTACCGGCGCAGCCTGTGGGGCTGGCTGGCGGCCATGGCGGTGCTGCTCCTGGCGGCCCAGGCGCTGGCGCTTCACCAGGGGCTCAAGCCCCTGCGCCGGGTGGCGCGGGAACTGCGCGCGGTGGAGCAAGGCCGGCAGCCGGGCCTGCAGGGGCGCTACCCGGTGGAGCTTCGGGGTCTGACCGACAATCTCAATACACTCGTTCACCACGAACGCGCCCAGCTGGCGCGCTACCGTGACGCCCTCTCCAACCTGGCTCACAGCCTGAAGACGCCGCTGGCCGTCCTGCGTGGCAGTCTCGACAGCCGTGAGCCGGACCGCAGGCAGTCCGTGGAGCAACTGGAACGCATGGAGCGCATTGTGGCCTACCAGCTTCAACGTGCCGCGACGTCCGGGCGGACTGCCCTTAGCGCACCCGTGGCAGTTGCACCACTGGTGAAACGCCTTGGCGTCACGTTGGCCAAGGTGTATGGCGACCGACGGGTGGACCTGGAGGTCGACGTGCCCGATGACCTGCAGTTTCGCGGCAACGAGGGCGACCTGATGGAACTGCTCGGGAATCTCATGGACAACGCCTGGAAGCACGGCGGCAGCCGGGTGCGGGTGGACGCCCGGCAGGACGACCGGGGCCTGGAACTGACGGTGAGCGACGACGGCCCCGGCATCCCGCCCGGCCAGGTGCCCACCATTCTCACCCGCGGCGGCCGCCTGGACGAGCAGGTCCCTGGGCAGGGCATCGGCCTGGCCGTGGTGGCCGACATCGTGGCCGCCTACGAGGGCGAGATCGAGATCGACCAGTCTCCCCTCGGCGGCGCCCGCGTACGAATCCGCCTCCCCGATGGGTGAGAGTGATTCAAGATTCAAGATTCAAGATTCAAAGGAGGAGGCTCATTGCCCACGTTCAGCCTCTCTTTGAATCTTGAATCTTGAATCTCGATTCACACCCCTGTTACTTGGACTAAACTCACATTCCCACTTCCCAATTCACCCTTCTCACTTCCAAACGTGTCCCTCTCGCCCATCCAGGCCGCCCTGCTGCCCCCGCCGATCCGGATCGACACCGATCCGGCCTGGCATGCGCCCGTGCGGGGCGAGGCGCAGCGGGGCGGCGAGGAGCCGGTGCGCCGGCCGACCGCGCCCACCGGGGGCGAACACACGGCCGAGCAGCGCCGGGACCGGCGCGAGCGTGAAATGCTGGGCCGCCTGCGCGTGGCGCTCGCCGAACCGGAGACGCGGCCGGCCAACGTGATGCGGCGGGGGTCCCAGGTTGCCCTGCCGCGCACCCCCGCCGACGCGCTGGATCAGCGCATCAGCGCCTTGCTGGGAGACAGCGGGAGCGGGTCGTTGCGAAGGCTGGATGTTAGAGCCTGACGGCTCAGTGGCAAGTGGCAAGTCTCAAGTGGCGAGGGAAACCACCCTCACCCCGGCCCTCTCCCTGAGGGAGAGGGAGTAACGCCCCTCCCCCCGCATCGCGGGGGTTGGAGAGGGGCCTTGCCACTTGAGACTTGAGACTTGCCACTGTCGGTCGCGCGTCACGCGCGACCGACATTCGAGTCCGTCGGCGAGTGGTAGTAGTCGCTGTCCCGGGCCATCTCCTCGATCACCCGCTTGAGTTCCGCGAGGCGCTGTTCGGCGGTGGCGATGGGGGCGCAGTCCTCGCACATGGGGTCGCCGCAGGGTTGGCGGCTGTAGAGCCAGTAGTGCACTGCGCCGGCGAGCATGCCGTCGGCCACGTCCCACGGGTGGTTGTCCGGGGTGTCGGCCGCCAGCCGGTTGGCCAGTTCCACCGTTTCCGTGGCGGCGGTCTCGTAGATGTCCGGGATGTCGTTCATGGGGGGTGACCTCGTGCAGGAGCCTCCATTCTATCAGACGTGCGCGGTGATCAGCGGCACCAGGCGTTCCTGCGCGCTCAGACCGCCGTGCACGCCCACCATGCCGGGCGGGGCCTCCTGGGGCAGCGGGTCCATGATCATCCAGCCGTCGTGCATGAGCAGCGTGAAATCGCCGATCCGCCCGGACAGCGCGGGGTGCGGCGTGCCGGGGCCGAACCAGCCCGCATCCAGCAGGACGCTGCTCTCCACCAGTATCAGGCAGTGCCCGAACCACTCGCGAACGAGCGCGGAAAAGCGCTCGGCACGGTCGGGGCGCACATAGGCAAAGGCAACGCGGGGTTCACCGCACAGGGGATGCGACAGGCACTCGATCACCTCGGGGTGCGCATTCAGGTCGAGACGTTTCGGTGCATCGATCATGCCGTGGTCCGCGGTCAGCAGCACCAGGGTGTCGCTGCCGGCGATCTCCCCGAGCAATTGGCCGAAGCCCGCGTCAAGTTCAGCCAGATGCGCGTACAGTTCCGCGCTCTGCGCGCCGTGGCGATGACCCAGGCTGTCCAGCTCGGGCCAGTAGGCGTATGTGAACCCGGGCCCGTCCAGCACTGCGCAACGGGTCTCGTGAAAGAAGCCGGGCAGATCGTCGAAGACATAGCCGCGGGCGGCGCCGGTGACGCTGCGATTGAAGGGCGAGTCGGCAATGTTGGCCGGGCTGATGCAGTGGCTCGGCACCGGCACGCGTTCGAACAGCGGCTCCAGGCGCAGCAGATCCCTGGGTGTCACCTCCAGGTCCGTATAGCTCGGACCCTCACCCCGGGGTCTTCCCGGCAGCACCGCCATGACCGTGTCCAGCGTGTCCAGGTAAACGTACCAGCCGGTGAGTCCGTGACAGGCCGGCGGCTGTCCGGTCAGAAAGCACGTAATCCCTGCAGCGGTGGTGGTGGGGAATACGGACGACAGCGTGGCGGTTTGGTGCGCCGCAAACGTGGGGCAGTGGCCATCACGCAGCATGATCTCGCCCAGGCCATCGATCACCATCAACAGTACGTGGCGGTGGCCCCGGACCGCGTCCGGTGGGAGGGCCTTGAGCGGGGGGCACCGGGAGGGGCCGTCATCGGTGTCCATCCCCAGCCCCAGACCGATGCTGGTCATCAGGTTGGCGATCCCCTCGCCGGTGAAATTCGGCGGTGACCAACCGGGCTGAAGGGGCACGGGACTACTGGCCTGCGTTGTGGACATGCCGGGGAGGGTAACGCCACGACCCCCGTTTCACCAGTACCCGGATCGTCACCTGAACGTGGAATCAGGCAGGTGAGCGGTGCGTTTTCGTGACCCGGGCGTGGAATATGCATAGGGCCATGACGCCCATCATTCGCAGCGGCCTGATTAGAGCCGAGTGTGCGACTGAAGTGTGCATCTGTGCACAAGGTCGCGCACCGGGCGCGTGAACACTGCGTGACAACGACAAAAAAAAAGTGGCGCGCCACCGAAAAGTTGCGTAGGTTGTAGCGGTGGCGGATCGTTCGTTTGGCCACCTTTCGCGTGGCGGCCGGGTAGGCGGCCGCGCCCAGGGGCCCTGAAATGACCTGCGCATCAACCGTGAGTGTTCAATTTTTTGCTTTTGAGGTAGGAGTCCATGGCAACTGGTACTGTGAAGTGGTTCAACGAATCCAAGGGATTCGGTTTCATTACTCCCGATGACGGTGGCAAGGACGTATTCGTCCATTTCAGCGCCATCAGCGGTTCCGGATTCAAGACCCTGGCCGAAAACCAGAAGGTCAGCTTCGATGTGCAGGATGGTCCCAAGGGACCACAGGCGGCCAACGTCGTCGCACAGTAAGACCGGAAATCGTACCCGGGAGGCAACCGAACCTCCCGCGTGAGCCCCGCCTCCCAGCGGGGCTTTTTTAATGCGATTCAAAGTTCAAGATTCAAGATTCAAAGGGGGCGCTGAGGCCCATGCCGGATGCCCGCCCCTTTGAATGTTGAATATTGAATCTTGAACTTTGAATCGCTTCCCCGCTGCCTTGCAGGTCACGGGTGCCTTCGGTAAGGTCGATGGCCTTTAACGCCTCGATTTTCACCAGGGAGCATCCATGTCTGCACTGATCTGCGGTTCCATCGCCTACGACACCATCATGGTTTTTCCAGACCGGTTCAGGAACCACATCCTGCCGGACAAGGTGCATATCCTGAACGTGTCGTTCCTGGTGCCGCAGATGCGCAGGGAGTACGGCGGCTGCGCGGGCAACATCGCCTACAATCTCAAGCTCCTGGGCGACGAACCCGTGCTCATGGCGACGGTGGGCGGCGACTTTGCACCCTACGCCAACTGGCTGGACGAGAACGGGATCAGCCGCAAGCACGTCAAGGTGCTGGATGACATCTACACCGGCCAGGCCTTTATCACCACGGACCAGGACGACAACCAGATCACGGCGTTTCACCCGGGGGCCATGGGTGAGTCGCATCGCAACAAGGTCACGGATGCCAATGGCATCAGCATCGGCATTGTCTCTCCCGACGGGCGCGACGGCATGATCCAGCACGCGGAGCAGTTTGCCGACAGCGGCATCCCGTTCATCTTCGATCCCGGCCAGGGCATGCCCATGTTCGACGGTGATGACCTCAAGCGTTTCGTCGAGCAGGCCACCTGGGTCACCCTCAACGACTACGAGGCCCAGCTCATGAGCGAGCGCACCGGTCTGAGCGTGGAGCAGATGGCGGAGCGGGTGAAGGCCCTGGTGGTGACCCGCGGCGGCGAGGGTTCACTGGTCTACACCGACGGCAAGTGTCTGGACATCCCGGCCGCCAGGGCACGGGAGATCAAGGATCCGACCGGCTGCGGCGACGCCTACCGCGCCGGCCTGCTGCACGGCCTCATGCACGACATGGACTGGGAAACCACCGGGCGGATTGCCTCCCTCATGGGCGCCCTCAAGATCGAACACCACGGCACCCAGAACCACCGCTTCAACCAGGACGGCTTCGCGGAGCGCTTCCAGCGCGAGTTCGGCTATCGGTTTTGATTACGGTGTGTGGAGAAAATCCAACGCAAAGGCGCAAAGACGCAAAGGAACGCAAAGAATCCTGAGCGCAGATAAGGCCGGCTTCGCCGGCCTTATCTGTTTTTCTTGAAAGATCTTGCGGCCCTTTGCGTCTTTGCGCCTTTGCGTTGAGTCTTTAAAATCCTTCTCAGGCCAGACGCAGATCCGGCTCCACGTCTTCGTAGGCGTTGAGGAGGTCCTCGCTCCTGGGGTCGACTTCGACGAGACTGACCGGATAGCCCCATAGGTTGGCCAGGTGGCGAAGCACCATGAGCGTGTTGCGCTCCTCCAGCAGGCGGCCGTCCAGCACACGGTGCTCCAGGATCAGCCGACGGTCGCCGGTGAGGTCCACGTCCACCACCTGGATGTCCGGCTCGTGGCGAGCCAGGTCGTACTGGGCGGCCAGCGCGCGGCGAACCTCCCGGTACCCGGACTCGTCGTGGATCGCCTCCACTTCCAGTTCGTCGTCGTCGGCGTCGTCCAGCACGGAGAACAGGCGCCATTCGCGCATCATGCGCGGGCTCAGGAACTGAAGGATGAAACTCTCGTCCCGATATTCCGCCCAGGCGGTCTTCCAGGTGCCGAGTGCATCCTGGTTGCCGGCAAAATCGGGGAACCAGCGCCGGTCCTCGTCGGTGGGCTTCTCGCAGATGCGCTTCATGTCCTGCAGGATGCCGAAGCCCAGCGCATAGGGGTTGATCCCCGAGAAGCGCCGGTCGTCGAACTCCGGCTGAAACACCACGTTGGTGTGGGCGTGCAGGAATTCCATGAATGATCCGTCGGTGATCTGCCCGGTCTCGTGCAGGCGGTTCATGATGGCGTAGTGCACCGTTGTGGCGCAGCCCTCGTTCATCACCTTGGTCTGTTTCTGCGGATAGAAGTACTGGGACACCACCCGCACGATGCGCAGGATCTCCCGCTGCCAGTGCGCAAGCTTCGGCGCCCGCTTCTCCAGAAAATACAGCAGGTTCTCTTCCGGCAGACCGAGGCTGCGCCTGCGCGCGTCACCGTTGGGATCCTCGTCTCCGTCCTCGTCGGCACGCTTGGGCAGGGTGCGCCAGATGTCGCTGAAGGTCTGCTCCTCGAAACGCCGCCGCTCGCGCTCGCGCTCCATCTCCCGCTTGAGATTCATGGGCTGGCGCCGCGGGTAGCGATGCACGCCGTGGCTCATGAGCGCGTGGGCCGCGTCGAGGATCTTCTCGACCTCGCCGGCACCGTAGCGCTCCTCGCACTCGCTCACGTAGCGTTTGGCGAAGTCCAGGTAGTCGAGGATGGAGTCGGCATCGGTCCAGGCCTTGAAGAGCTGGTTGTTCCGAAAGAAATGGCTGTGGCCGAACGCCGCATGGGCCATGACCAGCGTCTGCATGGTCATGGTGTTCTCCTCCATGATGTAGCACAGGCACGGGTTGGAGTTGATGACGATCTCGTAGGCGAGCCCCGTCATGCCCTTGCGATACAGCATCTCGTCGCGGGCGAAGTGCTTGCCGAAGGACCAGTGGCGGTAGAACAGCGGCATGCCCATGGAGGAATAGGCATCGAGCATCTGCTCGGAACTGATCACTTCCACCTGGCTGGGGTAGGGGTTCAGGCCCATCTCGTCGACCGCGATGCGCTCGATGGCGTCGAAGGCCTTGCGCACCAGCCGGTAGTCCCAGTCCGGGCCGGTGTAGAGGAGGCGGGCGTCGGATTCGAAATGGCTGATCATCTCAGGCCCTCAGCTCCGCCGGGGTGAACAGATCCTGGAACACCGGAAAGATGTCCGCGCGCTTCTTGACCTTGCGCATCGCCATGGGATGCCCCGCCGCCACCAGTTGCTCGTAGACCTCCCACAGGTCGCTGGCCGACTCCCAGCCGCGTTCCTCCGCCACCTCGATGTAGGCGAAGTAGCGGCACACGGGGAGGATCACCTCTTCCAACATCTGCACCACCGCGGGGTTGTCGGCCGGGGTGTTGTCACCGTCCGAGGCCTGCGCGGCGTAGATGTTCCATTCCGCCGGGGAGTAGCGTTCGCGCACCACCCGCTCCATCTCCCGAAGCGCCGGCGAGACCAGTGTGCCGCCCGTCTCCCGGGAGTAGAAAAAGGTCTCCTCGTCCACCTCCTGGGCGATGTGGGTATGGCGGATGAACACGATATCCACGTGCCGGTAGCGCCGTTCCAGGAACAGGTACAGCAGCATGAAGAAGCGCTTGGCCAGGTCCTTCATGTCCTCGGTCATGGAGCCGGATACATCCATCAGGCAGAACATCACCGCCTGGGAAATGGGTCGCGGCACGGGCACGAAGCGGTTGAAGCGCAGATCGATGGGATCGATGTAGGGGATCAGCCGGGAGCGTCGGGTCAGCGCCTCACGCTGACGGATGAGTTCGCGCAGTCCCTCGGGATCTTTTCCGGTACGCTCCAGGCGGTCGATCTCCCGGTCCAGGGCCAGAATCTCCTCGCGCTTGGGGCGGCGCAGGGCAAGCCGCCGCGACAGCGAGTTGCGCATGGTGCGCGTGAGATTGAGACTCGCCGGTGATCCGGTGACGGAGAACCCGGCGCGCTGGATGCCCTGCTGTTCCACCTTGGAGAGCTGGGTGCGGGCCAGTTCCGGCAATTCCAGGTTCTCGAAGAACAGATCCAGAAACTCGTCGCGGCTGACGGTGAACTGGAACTCGTCCTCGCCCTCGCCGTCCGGACTGCCGCCCGAGCCGCGTCCGCCCCCTCCGCCATCAGGCCGCGGGATGCGATCGCCCGCGTGATACTCCTTGTTACCGGGCACCACGTGACGGCGCGTGCCGGTGTCCCTGTCCTTGCGAAACGAGGGTTCCTGCAGGCCGTCGGAGGGAATGCGGATCTGTTCCTCCCCGTGACCCACCTCGGTAACCTTGCGCTTCGCCGACACGTCGCGCACCGCGTCCAGGATCTGTCGCTTGGCCCGCCGGATGAAGCGCTGGCGGTTGGCCAGGCTCTTGTCCTTGGGGTTGAGGCGCCGATCGACGATATTGACCACAGCCCTGATTCCCTCCGGCGGGCGCTCAGCCCGCCTGTTTCACGCGCATGTACCACTCCACCAGCCGGCGCACCTGGCGCTCGGTGTAACCGCGTTCCACCATGCGCTGCACAAAGTCGCTGTGCTTGCGCTCCAGTTCGGAGTCGGCCTTGGTGCCGAAGCTGATCACCGGCAACAGGTCCTCCACCTGGCTGAACATGCGCTTCTCGATCACCTCGCGGATCTTCTCGTAGGAGGTCCACGACGGCATCTTGCCGCCCTGTGCCGCCTGGGAGCGCAACGCGAATTTCACCACCTCGTTGCGGAAGTCCTTGGGGTTTGCAATGCCGGCGGCCTTCTCGATCTTGGACAGCTCCTGGTTGAGCGCAGGACGGTCGAGCATTTGCCCGGTATCCGGATCCTTGAAATCGTGGTCCTCGATCCAGGCGTCGGCATAGGTCACGTAGCGCTCGAACAGGTTCTGGCCGAAGTCGTGGTAGGACTCCAGATACGCCTTCTGGATTTCGTTGCCGATGAAGTCCGCGTAGCGCGGCGCCAGTTCCGCCTTGATGAATTCGAGGTAGCGTCGCTCCGTCTCCTCCGGGAACTGCTCGCGGCGGATGGACTGCTCCAGCATGTAGAGCAGGTGCACCGGATCGGCGGCCACCTCGCGGTTGTCGTAGTTGAAGGTCTCGGAAAGCACCTTGAACGCAAAGCGCGTGGAGACGCCGGTCATGCCCTCGTCCACCCCGGCCACGTCACGGTACTCCTGCATGGACTTGGCCTTGGGATCGGTGTCCTTGAGGCTCTCGCCGTCGTACACCCGCATCTTGGAGTACAGGCTCGAGTTCTCGTGCTCCTTGAGCCGGGTGAGCACCGAGAACTTCGCCAGCAGGTCCAGGGTGGCCGGGGCGCAGGGCGCATCGCTCAGCTCGCTCGTGCGGATGAGCTTGTCGTAGATGAGCTGTTCCTCCGTGGCTCGCAGGCAGTAGGGCACCTTGATCACCGAGATACGGTCCAGGAAGGCCTCGTTGTTCTTGTTGTTTCTGAATGTCTGCCACTCGGCCTCGTTGGAGTGCGCCATGATGATCCCGTTGAAGGGGATGGCGCCGATGTTTTCCGTGCCCACATAGTTGCTTTCCTGGGTGGCGGTCAGCAGCGGGTGCAGCATCTTGATGGGCGCCTTGAACATCTCCACGAATTCCAGGATGCCCTGGTTGGCGCGGTTGAGGCCGCCCGAGTAGCTGTAGGCGTCGGTATCGTTCTGGCTGTAGAGCTCCAGCTTGCGGATGTCCACCTTCCCGACCAGCGAGGAGATGTCCTGGTTGTTCTCGTCGCCGGGTTCGGTCTTGGCGATGGCGATCTGGCGCAGCTTGGACGGATAGATGCGCACCACGGAGAAGCGCGACAGGTCGCCGCCGAACTCGTCCAGCCGCTTGACCGCCCAGGGGGAGATCAGACCGGTGAGCCGGCGCTTCGGAATGCCGAAACGCGCCTCGATGTCGGCCCCGTGGGTTTCCGGGTCGAACAGGCCCAGGGGGCTTTCGAACACGGGCGAGATCTCGTCGTTGGCCTTGAGCACGTAGATGGGGAGTTTCTCCATCAGGCTCTTGAGCCGTTCTGCCAGCGAGGACTTGCCGCCGCCCACCGGACCGAGCAGGTAGAGGATCTGCTTGCGCTCCTCCAGGCCCTGCGCCGCGTAGCGGAAGAAGCCGACGATGCGCTCGACGGTCTCCTCCATGCCATAGAAATCCTCAAAGGCCGGGTAGATCTTGATGGTTCGATTGAGAAAGATGCGTCCGAGGCGCTCGTCCTTGGCAGTATCGAGTACCTTGGGGTCCCCGATGGCGGCCACGAGCCGCTCGCCGGCGGTCGCGTACATCATGGGATCGTCCGCGCAGGCCTCCAGGTAGGCACTCAGGGGCATTTCCGACTCCTGGCGCTGCTGGTATTCCCGTGCGTACTGGGCGATCAGGGTTTCTGCGGAATCCATAACGTCTTCACCTCCTCGTCAGGACGCAGTGGTGCGCATGTACATCCATGCAATTTGGGGGCCACGGCAGGGTGCAGACCGCGCGTTCTCCCCTCGGACGCCGACGGACGGCGTGTATCCGATGTGTTCCGGTAAGCGGTGTGGCATCGGCGCGCGGGCTGCGCGACCGGATTCCCGGGACTTCATCACTCTTGTTGGACGCGCCGGCACGCGTGCAGTTCCGGCGGTGTGTCCGATACACCCGATAATGGCGCGCGGTGACGGCATTCCGGCGTTTGACGCCCGGTTGCAGGGGAGAATGTCGGGTTTCCGGCGGCGGGGCGTCGGGTCGTGTGTCACAAAACCTGACTGGAAACGCTGGATCACGTCATCAACCGGCCGACACCCGTGCGCTGAAACGATGCATGGACCGGCAACACTCCGAACAGCCGAAGCGTTGCCCTTTCATGGTAAAGCTTAGTACAGCTTAAAGACCAGAGAGAGTGACAAACGACACAACCGATGAACGAGCGGAGAAACCGGAGAGGAGGACACGCGGTTGGAAGTGGGAAGTGTGAATTGGGAAGTGGGAGATCGGAGGTGGGAAGTGAGAACTGGGAAGTCGGAACAAGGCCGTTTATGGCGCGGCAACCTGTCGAGCGCCGCGCAAGACGCTGATTAACCCCCGATTTCCCACTTCCCAATTCCCCCTTCCTACTTCAAGAGCGCCAGCGGCCGGTACTGCAGGGCGTGGAACATCTCCAGGTAACGCCGGGTTTCCGCGCGTTCCAGGTTGGTGACGTACTTCCAGAAGCCGTAGATGCGAGACAGCGTCATCATGCGTTCGGCATACAGCCGCCAAGTGTAGCGCTCTTCGACCCGGGCGATGGCGCCCCGGGAGATCGCATCCCAGTGTGCCGGGTCCTTCTGGCAGCGCTCCAGGAAGGCTGCTAACTCCGCGCTGGCGGTCTCCCCGTGGTTGGGGTCGATGTGAAAGCCGCTGGTCCCGTGGCGGATGATCTCCAGCGGTCCGCCGTAGCGTGTGGCGAAGGTGGGCAGGCCGGAGGCCATGGCCTCGATCACCGTCAGGCCGAAGGCCTCGAACAGCGCGGGCTGCACGAATACCCCGCGCCGGTCCGCAATGCAGCGGTACAGTTCCCCGGACAGGGTCTTGTCCAGGCGCACGCCCAGCCAGCGTACGCACCTGTCGAGGTCGTGGTCATCGAACAGGGCGTGCATACGCTCGATCTGCGCCTGTTCCTCGTGGTCGTCGGAGTGGCGGGGGTCCACGGCGCCGGCCACCACCACCAGGTTGGCGAGCTCGCGCAGCGTGGGGTGTTCCGCGTACCACGACACCAGCCCGGTGATGTTCTTGATGCGGTCCAGGCGGGCCATGGTGAAGATCACCGGTCGGCCGGGGTCGGCCAGCACGCCCCGGGCATCGTCCCGTGCACCACCATAGAGCAGGTCGTCGATCTCGGTGTGCAAGCCGGTGATGCGCTGCCCGGTATCCGTGTAGGGGAAATACACGCGTTCGTCCGCACCGGGAGACACGATGTTGAACTTGGGGTCAAATACATTGATGCCCTGCACAACCCGGTACAGGTCCGGCATGGAGAAATGCATGTAGCTCTCGTACTGACCGATCTCGTCGTCTGTGCCCGCGATCTCCTGGTAGGTGCTGGTGATGATGAAGTCGGCCGAGTTCATGGCGATCAGGTCGGCGGTAAACTGGGTGGCGAAGTGATACTGGGCGTCGTTGTCCTTCCAGTACAGGTCGGAATACAGGTACTTGGTCTTCTCCAGGGCATGGGCGATGTTGCATTGCGTCACGTGCATGCGCGCGGACAGCAGCGAGGCCACCAGGTTGCCGTCGGAGTAGTTGCCGATGATCAGGTCCGGCCGCCCGCCCAGGTCCGCGAGGATCGTACGTTCCACCTCGTCGGCGAAACGCTCCAGGTACGGCCAGATCTCGAAGCGTGAGATCCAGTGGGACACGATCTCGCCGTCGTCGCCGCGAAACGGCACGCGCAGGATGCGTGCGTCCTCGGTCCCGGAAATAGCCTCCTCGGCCTGGTCACAGGTGGTGCCCCGGGCCTCGGGGATCAGCCGCGTGACAACGCGTATGCGGGGCTCGATCTCGAGGCCCTGCTCGGAGAGGCGATCACGCATCTCGCGTTCCAGTGCGCGCACCTGGTCCAGGATGTAGACGACCTGCCCGCCCGTGTCCGGCAGACCCAGCACGCCCGCCTGCCCGAAGAAGCCGTGGGGCGAAAGGATCAGCAGGCTGAAGATCATGGGAATACGCGCCAGAAACCGCTCGAGGCTCTCGGGTGACGGCGCTTCCAGCAGTTCCGAGAGCAGACGCATGCTGTCCAGCACCCGGCCCGCGTCGCGTCCCCAGCCGGGCTCAAAGCCCAGGTGCTGGAGTTCATGGGCAATCTCCGTCCAGGGGGTGTCGCGGTCGCGCCGCGCCAGGCGCTTTTCCGCATCGCGGATGGCGGTGCGCAAGGCATCCACGCCGTCGATGCGGTCGTTGATCATCAGGGGACGACCGTCGCAGCGGTGCTCGCGCAGAAACAGGAACAGCTTGCTCAGGCCGCCGTTGGCGCGATCGAACAGCTGGCTGGAGAGCTTGCGGTTGAGAAACTCCACGCCCCGGCCGATGGAGCGTGTCTCGCGCATCTGCGGGAACTCCCGGTTGAAGGGCTCGATGTCGAACTCCAGCGGCCGTTCATGGCGCGGGTTCGGGCAGACCAGGCGCTCCTTCACCTCCAGAAAGTGACCCACGGTGAGCGGCTCCACACTCAGGTCGTCGGCATGGATGCGCACGAAGCTCCAGCGCCCGATGCGCTGGCGCAGCGCCAGGCACACCCAAGGCGCCGCAAGCACCGCCTCCTGGCAGTGTTCCACCATGTGCGCCAGCGGGCTGTCCGCCAGCGAGGCATCGTCGATGTCCTGACACAGGGCGTCGAACTCGTCGTGCAGCTGTGATTTCAGCAGGAAGGGGCGTCCCAGGGCCAGGTAACGCCGCAGCAGCAGGTACGCGGCCTCCCGTTGGGCCTGCAGGCTTTCCTCGAGCTGGTGGGTCATGGCGGTCTCCTGGCGGCGGCCTGAGAGCCAATTGACTCCCGCCCCCGCGTTGAGTTTCTTGTTCGTGAAATGCTATTGTACAAAAATATTTGCGACAAAAAGACCCTATTGCCATGTCCACACCCCGTTCCAGCCTGTCCGGCGAATCCGGCAGCGCCAACGCAGCGCAATCCATCATCCGTCAGCTGCGGGTGGTGTTCCGCGCCCTGCAGAACCATTCGCGCAGCATCGAGAAGGCCTGCGGGGTCAGCGCGGCCCAGTTGTGGGCCCTGTGGGAGCTGCACAACGCGCCCGGTCTCAGAGTGGGCGATCTCTCGCACAGGCTGTTGATTCATCCTTCCACGGCTTCCAACATGCTGGACAAGCTGGAGAGCAAGCATCTGGTGGAACGGCGCAGGACAGGTATGGACCAAAGGGTGGTCAGCCTGTTTCTCACCCCGCGCGGAGAGGACCTGCTCCGGGCGGCCCCCGCGCCGGCCGAGGGCGAACTCAACCGTGCCCTGCAGGCCCTGCCCGGTCAACAGTTGGCGGCGCTCGAGTCGGGTCTGGCGGCCCTGCTGGAACACATGCAGGCCCATGACGAACAGGCCGCCCTGCGACCCATCGCCGGGGATGACTGAATTCACGCATGACGCCGCGCACCGTGCTCCGTCGGGCCCTGCCGGTGTCATCCGTCCGGAATGTCCGGAAGGAGCAACCAGACCATGAACGAGATCAGAGTCAACTTCGAACGTCTGCGCGACGATGTGCAGAGCCTGTCACGCATCGGTCAGCAGGAGGATCAGGGTATCCACCGCATGGCTTTCAGTGAGGGCGATCTGGAGGGACGGCGCTGGTTTCGTTCGCGCGCCGAAGCCGCCGGCCTCGAGGTCTACGAGGATGGTGCCGCCAATCTGCACGCACGCCTGGACTGGGACGGAAAGCGTCCCGCCGTGATGATGGGTTCGCACCTGGACACGGTGCCCGGCGGCGGCCCGCTGGACGGGGCGCTGGGGGTTCTGGTGGGCCTCGAGGTGATGCGCACCATCAGCGAGGCGGGCGTCAAACTCAGGCATCCGCTGGAGGTGGTGGACTTCACCGACGAGGAGGGTCGTTTCGGCGGCCTGTTCGGTTCCCAGGCCATCGCCGGGCAGCTCACACCGGCCATCATTCACAACGCCCATGACCTGGACGGCGTCACGCTTACCGAGGCCATGGCCGCCTGGGGGCTGGATGCCAACGCGGCCCTGTTCGCACGCCGCTCCCCGGAATCCATACACGCCTATCTGGAGCTTCATATCGAGCAGGGGCCGGTGCTGGACCGCAACAATGTGTCCATTGGCGTGGTGGATGCCATTACGGGCCTGTTCAAGTGGGACGTGCGCCTGATGGGGCAGACCAACCATGCGGGCACAACGCCCATGGATATGCGCGCCGACAGTTTTCAGGGGCTCGCGGAATTTTCCGGCGAGATCACCCGCATTCTGGAAGAGCACGGCAGCCCTCACAGCCGGGCCACCATCGGCCGGGTGGAACTCAAGCCGGGTGCCGCGAACACCATCCCCGGGCAGACCAGCTTTTCCCTGGACGTGCGCGACACCGATGCCGAGACACTGAAGAATCTCTCGGATGCCTTCCGACGCACGCTCTCGGCACTGGCGCGGCGCCGGGACCTGATGTTCGAGTTCGACGTGCTGTCGGAGATCCCGCCCATGCGCTGCGACCCCGGGCTGGTTCAGTTGCTCACGGAGACTGCCGACCGCCTGGGGCTGGAGCATCTGCGCATGCCCAGCGGTGCGGCCCATGACGCCCAGATCATGGGGTCCGTCACCCGCACCGGCATGATCTTCGTGCCCAGCATCGAGGGCAAGAGCCATTCGGCATCCGAGTGGACGCCGTGGGAGGACATCGAGAAAGGGGCGAACCTGGCCCTGCAGGCGATACTGCAACTGGCCGCTGCGGATGCCGGCGTGACCATCAAGGAGCAGCCGGCGAAGAGGAAAAAGGCATGAACGACAAGCCCGACAATGTCACCGATCTGACCAGGTACGACAATGTCGACCCGTTGCGCGAGCAGTATCGTGAAACCCTGATCACCAACCGGATACTGAAGCGAGAGCTGGGCGCGCACCACACGGCGCTGCTGAGCATCGACCTGCAATACCTGGACGCCGCGCGTGGTCACGGCGTATTCGCAGACGCGGAACGTTCCGGCGTGCCCACCGAGGCGCAGGACTATTACTTCAGCCGTCTGGAGGACCTGGTCCTGCCCAACGTGCGGCGCCTGCAGGACGCGTTCCGCGCCGTGGGGCTGGAAGTGATCCATACGCGCATCCAGTCTCTGACCCGGGACGGGCGCGACCGGGGGCCGGGTCACAAGCGGCTCAACCTGCATGCCGCGCCGGGCTCCAAGGAAGCGGAATTTCTGGAGATCGTGGCACCGCAGGGTGACGAGATCGTCATCAACAAGACCGCCAGCGGCGTGTTCACCTCCACCAACCTGGAATACGTCCTGCGTAATCTGGAGGTCACCTCTCTGTTCGTGGTGGGCGTCTACAGCAATGAGTGCGTCTCCACCGCCATCCGTGACGCCTGCGACCTGGGTTTTTACGTCACGCTCATCGAGGACGGCTGCGCGACGGTGACGCCGGAGATGCAGCGGGCGACCCTGACCACCATCAAGGACCGCTATGCCCGGGTCATGACCACCGACGAGGCACTGGCGGAGATCGCCAAGGTTGAAGAAGCCTCGTAAACCCCGCTCAGCCTGAGCGCACGGACTATATAAAGAGGATTCCCCCTGATGTTCCATCCCCAAGCCCACCCGTGACCCGAGGAGAGGCACGCCATGGCAGTTCCCAACGATCCGCAGCTTGAGCGCCCGCTCAAGCCCAAGGACGGCACCGCCGGCATCGAGCGCCCCAGGGCGTTGCTGGATTCCCTGCCCGAGGACCCGCGTCCGCTCATGTCGCTGTCGAGTCGGCACGTGGTTTCATCGCGTCAGTTCGACCGCGACACGCTGCTGCAACTGTTCCGGCTCGCCGCGCAGTACGAGAGTACCCCTGCGCTGCTGCATCCGCCACTGGCAGGAAAGATCCTGATCAGCGCCTTTTATGAACCCAGTACGCGCACGCGTCTGTCGTTCGAAAGCGCGTGGCATCGCCTGGGCGGAGACATCATGTCCATCACCGACGCCAGGAGCACCGGCATCGCCAAGGGCGAATCCCTGCCCGACATCGCCGAGATGTTCAACAACTACGGGGACGTGATCGTGCTGCGCAATACGGAGGCCGAGGCGATCTACGAGATGCTGGACTCGCTGCGTATCCCGATCATCAATGCGGGCAACGGCATCGACGAGCACCCCACCCAGGCCATGGCCGATGTCTACACCATCTTCAAGTGGCGTCCGGAACTGACCAGCCCGGATCTGCCGGCCGGCAAGCGCATCCGCATCGGCATCATCGGCGTGCCGAGCCGCATGCGCACGGTGCGCAGCCTGTTGCTGATGCTGGCGTACTTTGCCTCGTCCATCGAGGAAGTGGCCATCCTGAGCCACGAAGACAACCTCTTCGACGAGGGTCAGCACGAGGAGCTGACCAAGGCCGGCCTTTCAGTGCGTGTGGCCACGGATCTGGACGGCGAGTTGCCGAATCTGGATGTGGTGTACATCAACGCCATCGCGTGGGTGGGCGACACCTTCGAGGCCATGGGCATGGACATGCGCCTGAGCGCGGCGTCGCCGCTGAAGAAAGACGCCATCATCCTTCACCCGCTGGCACGCGGCGAGGAGCTGTCCACCGACCTGGACAAGACATCCCACAACTGGTACTTCGCCCAGGCCCGCGGCGCCGTATTCATCCGCATGGCACTGCTCACCTGCATGGTGCGGCGCATCGGCGAGGTCATGGATGTCCCGGATACGTCCCGGGGTTGAGAAGAAATGAACGACAGGATGAACAGGATTGTTGGGGATTAACAGGAAGAAGAATTGATCCAACTGCATCAACGGCATCTACGTGATTCTCGATTGAATCCGACCCCGTTGCCCACGTTGATCTTGTCTGAAAAGACTTCTTCCTGTTCATCCTCAAAAATCCTGTAAATCCTGTCCATTAAGAATTTTCGTTGCGCGCTCCGCGGCGCTGCAACTGAGTTGGTTCACATTCGCAGGAGAAAACACACATGTGTGGAATAGCTGGCGTGATGAACGCCGATCCCAAGCAACCCGTCGATCCCGAGACCCTGGTGGCCATGGCGGCCATTCAGTATCACCGCGGGCCGGACGGGTTCGGTTACCGGGTGGAGAAGGGCCGCGGTGTGGGGTTTTCCCATGCCCGACTGACCATCATTGACCTGGACGAGAACCGCGGCCGCCAGCCGTTCGTCTCCCATGACGGGAACCTCATGCTGGCGGTCAACGGCGAACTCTACGACTACAAGCGCATCCGCACTGAGCTTACGTCGCGGGGCCACAAGTTCCGCACCAAGAGCGACTCGGAGATCGTGTTGCATCTTTACGAGCGCCTCGGGTTGGAGGAGACGCTCAAACACATGCGCGGCGAGTTCGGCGTGGCGCTCTACGACCGCGCTCACGACCGGCTCATGCTGATCCGGGATCGCTTCGGTGTGAAGCCCCTCTACTGGACCGAGGTCAACGGCAGGATCGTGTTCGGCTCCGAGATCAAGGTGCTGTTCGCGCATCCGGATGTGCCGCGCCGGTTCAACGCCAAGGGCCTCTACCATCAGCTCATGCAGACCGTGGTACCCGGCACCACGGCGTTTGACGGCATCCACCAGGTCAAGCCGGGTCACGTGGTGACCATCGAGCGCCGCCACGGCAAGTTCGAGATCCGTGACGATCGCTACTGGGACATGGACTTCCCGCTGCTCGAGGAACGCGGCGAGCCCGAAGACGACGAGGTCTACATCGAGGCTGTGCGCCGGGAGCTGATGCAGGCCGTGCAGCTGCGCCTGGAGGCGGACGTGCCGGTGGCCTGTTACCTCTCCGGGGGCATCGATTCCTGCATCACGCTGGGTCTGTCCGCGGCGAACCAGCAGTCGCCGGTCAAGGCCTTCACCATCGGCTTCGACAACGCCGACTACGACGAGACGGCCATCGCCACCGAGATGGCCGAGTCCGTGGGCGCGGACCAGGACGTCATGCGTCTCAACGCTGACCATCTCTACGACAATCTCGTAGAGACGCTCTGGCATGCCGAACGCACCATCTACAACACGCTCGGTGTGGCGAAGCTCCTCATGAGCCGGCACGTGAACAAGGCCGGCTATCGGGTGGTGGTGACCGGCGAGGGCTCGGACGAACTGTTCGCCGGCTACCCGGCGTTCCGCCGGGACATGTTCCTGCACGGTCTCGACACCATGGATCGGGCCGAGCGCGCCAGCTGGGAGCAGCTGCTGTCCGAGAGCAACAAGCTGTTCTCCGGCGCCATGCTCGCAGAGAACGAGCTCAACGACCCGGCGCTCAACGATCTGGTGGGCTTCACGCCCTCCTGCCTGCAGCCGTGGCTTGCCACTGCCGCTCATGTTCCGGGTCTCATGTCCAAGGACATGCGCGCCCAGGTGGAGGGTTACGAGCCGGGCCGCGCCATTGCCGAGGCGCTGGACGGCGACATGATCGAGGGGCGCCATCCCCTGGACAAGGCGCAGTACGTGTGGATCAAGACCATGCTGGAAGGCCAGATCCTCACCTGGGGCGGTGATCGGGTGGACATGGCCAACTCCATGGAGGCGCGTCCGCCCTTCCTCGATCATCACCTGGCGGAGCTGGCCACGAAGATCCCGCCCTCCATGCGCATCCGGGGCCGCACGGAAAAGTACGTGCTGCGCGAATCCATGAAGGGGTTGCTGCCGAAGGTGCTCTACGAGCGCGAGAAGTTCGCGTTCATGGCGCCGCCGGCGCATACGGACCCCAAGAAATGGGCGGCCATGAAGGCACTGGCAGACCAGTACCTCTCCGACGAGGCCATCGAGGCCGCGGGGCTGCTGGATCCGGCCGGCGTGAAAGCGCTGTTCGAGCTGCACGACGCCGAGGACACCACCGCCTCCACCCAGGTGCAGCTGGATGCGGTCATCAACCACATGATCGGTGTGCAGGTGCTGCACAGCCACTTCGTGGCGCAGGACGTGCCCGCGCTGGCGCGTGCGAAAGCGAAGGAACTGGGGTGGACGGCGGCGGCGTAGCCGCCGCCGAAGGATGAAGGACGAAGGATGAAGGATGAATCAGGCCGGATCCGGTTTTCATTCATCCTTCATCCTTCAACCTTCTTCCTTTGCCAGCGCGATCACCGGACTCGAAAGGAGCCCCCAATATGGAACTCGTCCTCGAATATTTCCAGGAGGTCCAATGGGATGACCTGATCTTTTCCACGCTGCGCATCCTGCTCATCCTGGTCATGGCCTGGGTGATCATGAGCGTGGTGCGCAACGCCCTGGGGCGGATGCAGCGCCGGCTGGTGGAGAGCGGCAAGCGCCAGGGGGACGTCCCTTCGGAGGCCAGCAAGCGCGCCGAGACCCTGGTGCGGCTGCTGCGCCAGGCGGTGATGATCGTCGTCTGGGTCATGGCGCTGCTGGTGATCCTCAACGAACTGGGTGTGTCCGTTGCCCCGATCCTGGCCTCGGCCGGCGTGCTGGGACTGGCGGTGGGCTTCGGCGCGCAGAACCTGGTGCGTGATGTCATCAGCGGGTTCTTCTTCATCCTCGAGAATCAGGTCCGCGTGGGCGACGTGGCGGTGGTCAACGGTACCGGCGGGCTGGTGGAGGCCATCAACTTCAGGACCCTGGTGCTACGCGACCTGGAGGGCAAGGTGCACATCTTCCCGAACGGGACCATCGACTCCGTAACGAACCTGACCCGCGAGTGGTCCGCCTATGTGTTCGACATCGGCGTGGCCTACAAGGAGGACACCGACAAGGTAGTGGGTATCCTGAAGTCGGTGGGCGAGGAGATGAAGGCCGACCCGGAGTACGGACCGAACATCATCGAGGACATGGAGATCTTCGGGGTGGACAAGTTCGATGATTCCGCCGTGGTCATCAAGGGACGCATCAAGACCCTGCCCATCAAGCAGTGGTACGTGGGCCGCGAGTTCCTGCGCCGGGTGAAGTATGCCTTCGACGCCCAGGGCGTGGAGATCCCGTTCCCGCACCGCACCTTCTACTTCGGCGACGCCAGTCCGCCTGTGCTGGCGCGTATGATCAACCGCGAATGAAATGGACAGGATGAACAGGATTGTTTGGGATTGACAGGATTAAGGACTAGAGATAAAGGACGAAAGACAAAAGACATTTGGACAGGATTAACATGATTTACAGGGTTGTTCTTGAAAGCCTTTGATCCTGTCCATTAATCTTGCTCGCCGCCCCTCGGTGGGAAGGCCTTTCACTTTGCCGCTCGGGCTGGTCAGGCTTCGGCTTGCCGACCCAAAACCGGGCCACTTTGGCAACATTAAGGAGTTGTTCACATGAATCATATTCCTGCGATACCGTTCACCTCTCGTTCGTGCCACCGGCTCGCCGCGTTCGGGTTCGGCTTCATGTTGCTGGTTGCGTGGATCCTCCCAGGGGCTGCGCTCGCCCAGAGCGGGGACCAGCCGCAGCTGGTGGAGGTGGTCAAGAGCAACAAGTCTTTCCCGGAGACTCTGCAGGTCTTCAAGGAAGAGGCGAAGGCTGCAGGCTGGAGCGTGCTCAACGTCAACAACATGGCCGGTGTGCTCTCCATGCGGGGCTTCACCCTGGAACCGGTGGTGATCATTGATGTGTGCAGTGGACGCTACAGCGCACGCATTCTGGCCAACGACGATTATCGTCCCGTGTCCGCCTTCATGCCCTGTCGTGTCAGCATCTACCAGACCTCGGGCGGGGACGTGTTCATCTCGCGCATGAATACCAGCGCATTTCTGGAGATGATGCCCCCGGAGGTCGCCGAGGTGATGGCGGCTTCTGACGAGGAGATCGCGCAGATCATTGCCCGAACGGTGCGCTGATCCGGGGATTACGTGGCCGCCTTGGTGCAATGTCCGGGTTAATCCTGTTAATCCAGAAACATCCTGTTCATCCTGTCCATTGCCTTTCAAGCCAGCCCCGCTGATTCACCTCCGCTCACCGGCTCAACTCCCCCTCGGCCACCCTGTTTCCGTTGGAATACATGTGGATGCGGTTGCCGTCGAGGACCAGGTCCATGCAGGCCTTGTTGCCGGCCAGGCGGCCGGTGAGCCATTCACGGCAGTACTGGCCGGTGTCGCTCACCCACCAGCGCGCGGATTCGCCGCGCTGGTCCACGAGGGATCCGTCCGCGCGGAACTCCAGCGTGTAGGCCGACTGGCTGCGCAGATAGACCCCCGACAGGGTGGCGCCTTCAAGCAGCGCCCGGACCTCGGTCTGGTCACGGAGGTAGTCTTGGGCCGCGGCCGCGCCTGCCAGCAGGGCCAGGGTCAGGGCAGTCGCGCGGGCGATCGTTTTCGTCATCGGCTGTGGTCGTCGTGTGTCAGAATGGCCTGTCAGCATAGCGCAACCAAGCCCGGATTATTGCAGCGAACCGGGGGCCGGGAAGCGGCCTTGGGCCTGCCCGGCGGTCATTCTAAAGATGTGCCAAGAATGCAAAGTTTGATCGAAATCAAGGCGTATGATACCGGTGGACAGTCAATAATAGGGTCAAGGATAGGGAATATGGGGGCCGGAGCCCGTTTTCTCGACGCCTTGCTGCATCAGGGAAGGCCGGGCCGGGCTAGCTCTCGTCCATGCGCCCCGAGGCCATGATTCCAGGGGAGGGACACGCCCGCCATTCGATCGGAAAGCCCAGTGCTGACAAGAACTGACTATATGACGCCCGAACCGCTGCCAGACGCTGCCAAGCATGCCGGCAAGGGCCATGAGACAAGGCTGGTGCAACGATGAACGACGATCCCTGCGTGTACCTGGTGGGAACCGGGCCGGGTGATCCCGACCTTCTGACCGTCAGGGCCCTGCGCCTGATCGAGCAGGCCGACGTGGTGGTCTATGACCGCCTCGTGGCCCCCGGGGTGCTGGACCTGGTCCCCGCCGGCGCCAGCCGCATCTACGTGGGCAAGGCCACCGATCGCCACACCCTGCCACAGGACGAGATCAACCGGCTGCTGCTCAAGGTGGCCGGCCGCGCCCGGGTCGTGGTACGGCTCAAGGGCGGGGATCCGTTCGTTTTCGGCCGGGGTGGCGAGGAAGCGGAGTTTCTGCGCCGGCACAACGTGCGCTTCGAAGTGGTCCCCGGGGTCACGGCGGCTACGGCCGTGACCACCTATGCCGGTATCCCCCTGACCCATCGGGGCCTGTCCACGGGGGTGCAGATCATCACGGGCCACAGCCGTGCCAACGGCCCCCTCGAGCACGACTGGGCGCGGCTGGCCAACCCCGATCAGACGCTGGTCATCTACATGGGCGTGTCGAACATCGACGAAATCAGCGCCCGGCTCATGGAGGCCGGCCTGTCGGGTGATACCCCCGCAGCGGCGATCCAGGACGGCGCCACAAGCCGGCAGCGGCGCCTGGTGACCACGCTGGCCCAGCTGGGCCGCGAGACCCGCGAGGCCGATCTGCGTCCGCCGGTGCTGTTCGTCATCGGGCGGGTGGTGAGCATGGCGGATACCCTGGACTGGTATCGGCCCGAGCAGGCGGAGGCGTGCCCCACGGCGCGAGAGCGCAGTGCATAGAGCAGTGGATAGATTCGTAATCGCAATACCGCTCGCCGTGCTGCTGGCCATGGGGGCCGGACCGGCAGCCATGGCCGGAGAGGCGCCCATCGACGACGAGCGCAAGGCTCACTTGCGCCACCTGGTCAAGCAGGACTGCGGTTCCTGCCACGGCCTGACCATGCGCGGCGGGCTGGGCCCGCCGATCACGCCCGAGGCACTGGCGCAGCGCGACCGGGAGACAATGGTGTACACCGTCCTGTACGGACGCCCCGGCACGCCCATGCCGCCCTGGTCTAGTATCCTGACTGAGCAGGAAGCCCGGTGGATTGTGGACCTGTTATACGAAGGAGACCTGTAGTGAGGCGCACGAAACTTGCCGGATGCCTGCTGTGGGTGCTGCTGCTCGCCTGCCCCCTGGCGCTTGCCGGTCAGTCCGACGGCCTGCGCGCCACGGGCGATCTGGGCGTGATCATCGAGCGGGCCACCGGCAGCATCCAGATCATCGAGACCACCTCGCGCACCAGCCTGGCCCGGATCACCGGGCTCGGCGATCTCTCCCATGCCTCGGTGAAGTATTCCCGGGACGAGCGCTATGCCTACATCTTCGGCCGCGACGGCGGGCTCACCCAGGTGGACATGCTCAGGCGCAAGATCACCAACCGCATCATCCAGTCGGGCAACAGCATCGGGGGTGCGATCTCCCAGGACGGGCGGCTGCTGGCCGTGGCCAACTACGATCCCGGCGGCGTGAAGGTGTTTGATGCCCGCACCCTGGAACTGGTGGCCGACATCCCCGCCAAGGACGACGGAGGCGAGCGCTCCAAGGTGGTGGGCCTCGTGGACGCGCCGCGCCAGCGTTTTGTGTTCAGCCTGTTCGAGGCCGGCGAGATCTGGGTGGCGGATTTCAGCGGGGGCGATACCCCGGAGATCACCCGCCACCGGGACGTGGGGCGCCAGCCCTACGATGCGCTGATCACCCCTGACGGCCGCTACTACATCGCCGGGCTGTTCGGCGAGGACGGCATGGCCATGCTGGACCTGCGCCGGCCGCAGGACGGCGTGCAGCGCATCATGGACGGTTACGGGCGCGGCGACGAGCCGCTGCCGGTGTTCAAGATGCCGCACCTGGAGGGCTGGGCCATGGCCGGTGACTATGCCTTCATGCCGGCGGTGGGGCACCACTCGGTCCTGGTGGTGGACCGGCGCGACTGGAGCGAGGTCAAGCGCATTCCGGTCCACGGGCAGCCCATCTTCGTCATGGCCAGCCCCGACCAGCACGCGGTGTGGGTCAATTTCGCCTACCCGGACAATGACACGCTGCAGGTGATCGACGTGGATACCCTCGAGATCAAGGCATCCCTGAAGCCCGGGCCCGCCGTGCTGCACATGGAGTTCACGCCCCGGGGCGAGCACATCTGGGTGTCGGTGCGTGACGCCAACGAGGTGCACATCTACGACAGCTATTCCCTGGAGAAGCTCGGACAGCTGCCCGTGGAAAGCCCCAGCGGCATCTTCCTCACCGCCCGCGCCCACCGGATCGGACTCTGAGCATGGTCATGGAACTCACCCACCTGGAAAAGCGGCTGCTCAACGACTTTCAGCGTGACCTGCCGCTGAGCCAAAGGCCGTATGCGGATATGGCCGAGCAACTGGGGGTGAGCGAACAGGAGGTGATCGATACGCTGGAACGGCTCCGGGAGCGGGGCGTGGTGAGCCGCGTGGGCGCGGTGTTCCGGCCCCACAGCGTGGGTGTCAGCACGCTGGCCGCCATGGCGGTGCCCGAGGCCGAGCTGGAGCGGGTGGCCGAGGCCATTACCGCTTACCCGCACGTCAATCACAACTACGAGCGTGAGCACGAGTACAACCTCTGGTTCGTGGTGACCGCGAAGGATGAATCCGAACTGTGCGGCGTGCTGGAGGACATGGAGCGCAGCACGGGGCTTTCCGTCCTGGCGCTGCCGCTGCTCGAGGACTATCACATCGACCTGGGGTTTGACCTGCAATGGACATGAGCGCCTTCAGGGAACATCTGCGGCAGATCCGCAGCCGGGTCGGTTTCCTGGAGGACACCGACCTGGCCCTGATCGGTGCCATCGAAAAGGGCCTGCCGCTCTCGCCCCGGCCCTACGCGGAGGTCGCGGCCGGGCTCGGCATCAGCGAGCAGGAGGTGCTGCGGCGGCTGGCGGCGCTGCGCAACCGCGGCGTCATCAAGCGCTTGGGCGTCGTGGTGCGCCACCGCGAGCTGGGCTATCGCGCCAACGCCATGGTGGTCTGGGATGTACCGGACGACACGGTGGGCGAGCTGGGCCGCTGCTTCAGCGGCTACGACTTCGTCACCCTGTGCTACCGCAGGCCCCGGCAGTTGCCACAGTGGCCGTACAACCTGTTCTGCATGATACACGGCAAGACCCGGGACGAGGTGCAGGCGCGTATCGCGCAGCTGGTGCAGGAATGCGGGCTCGAGTCGGTGCAGCATCAGGTGCTGTTCAGCCGTCGCCGATTCAAGCAGTGCGGCGCCCGTTACCATGGCGTGACGACGTGCCCCGCACTTGCCGACGCGCGGGAGGCCGACTATGCGACCTGATGCCGCCCGCCCGGATGCCCTGGACAGCCTGGACCGGCGCATCATCAATACCCTGCAGGACGGCTTTCCCGTCAGCGAGCGGCCCTATGCGGAGGTGGCGCGGCAACTGGGCACCGACGAGGACACGCTGCTGGCGCGTCTGAAGCGGCTGCTGGATGAACGTATCCTCACCCGCTTCGGTCCCATGTACCAGGCGGAGCGCCTGGGCGGCGCCTTTTCCCTGGTGGCCATGAAGGTACCGCCCGAGGATTTCGATCGTGTGGCGGAGATCGTCAACGGTTTTACCGAGGTGGCCCACAACTACCAGCGCGAGCATGCCTTCAACATGTGGTTCGTGCTCGCCACCGAAACGCCCGAGGCCA
This sequence comes from Thioalkalivibrio denitrificans, assembly GCF_002000365.1. GTDB lineage: Bacteria > Pseudomonadota > Gammaproteobacteria > Ectothiorhodospirales > Ectothiorhodospiraceae > Thioalkalivibrio_A > Thioalkalivibrio_A denitrificans. The sequence continues at coordinate 41,035 of NZ_MVBK01000035.1, forward strand.
TCACGGACGTCCTGCGCCGCATCGAGCAGGCGAGCGGTTATCCCTGCTACAACATGCCCAAGCTGGAAGAGTATTACGTCAGGCTGAGGCTGCCGGTATGAGCATCGTCACGAGTGCCACAAGCCAGGGGATCGAGGAAGCGCGCGCCGACGGGCCGGCGGCCATCGACAGCCTGGATCGCGCCCTGATCGTCGCCACCCAGGCGGGGCTGCCGCTGGTGCCGGAGCCCTACGCGCACATCGCCGCGGAAGTCGGTATCGATGTGCAGGAGGTCATGCAGCGGCTGCGCCGCATGCAGGATCGGGGGATCATCCGCCGGATCGCGGCCGTGCCGAATCACTACCGGCTGGGATTCACCGCCAACGGCATGAGCGTCTGGAACGTGCCCGACGACAGGATCGGCGAGCTGGGGCCGCGTGTCGGGGCGCTCGAGTTCGTCAGCCACTGCTACCATCGCCCGCGTCATCTGCCGGACTGGCCCTACAACCTGTTCGCCATGGTGCATGCGGGCAGCCGCGAGGAGGCGCACCGGAAGGTGCAGATGATCTCCCAACTCCTGGGCGAGGACGACCACGGCCACGAAGTGCTGTTCAGTCAGCGCATTCTCAAGAAAACGGGCCTGCGCCTGACTGCGTGAGGTAACACCATGTTCAGAATCAGCCAGTACATGCGGGAACTCGACAAGCTGGTCAAGGGCGCCGACGCCGTCCTGCCGCCGCACCGCCAGCCGCCCGGGCCGGTGGTGATCTGGAACCTGATCCGGCGCTGCAACCTGACCTGCAAGCATTGCTACTCCATTTCGGCGGACAAGGATTTCCCGGGAGAGCTGGACACCACCGAGGTCTACGGGGTGATGGACGATCTCAGGCAGTTCGGGGTCCCCGTGCTGATCCTCTCGGGCGGCGAGCCGCTGCTGCGCAGCGATATCTTCGACATCTCACGGCGCGCCAAGGAGATGGGCTTCTACGTGGGCCTGTCCACCAACGGCACCCTGATCACCCGCGACAACATCCACCGGATCGCCGACATCGGCTACGACTACGTGGGCGTCAGCATCGATGGGCTCAAGGAGACCCACGATTACTTCCGCCGCAGGCAGGGGGCGTTCGAGGAATCCATGAACGGCATCCGCCTGTGCCGCGAGAACGGCATCAAGATCGGCATGCGCTTCACCATCACCATGGACAACGCCCACGAACTTCCGGAGATGCTCAAGCTCATGGAGCGGGAGGACGTGGACAAGTTCTACCTGTCGCATCTCAACTATGCCGGGCGCGGTAACAGGAACCGCAAGGACGATGCCTATCACCAGGTGTCCCGCGACGCCATGGACCTGCTGTTCGACGCCTGCTGGGACGATGTCCAGGCTGGGCGCCACCGGGAGTTCGTCACGGGCAACAACGATGCCGACGGCGTCTACCTGCTGTTCTGGATCGCCCGCCGCTTCCCGGAGCATGTGGAGTACATGCGCGCACGTCTCGAACAGTGGGGCGGCAATTCCAGCGGCGTGAACATCGCCAACATCGACAACCTGGGCAACGTGCACCCGGACACCTTCTGGTGGGACTACCACCTGGGCAATGTCCGCGAACGCCCCTTCTCAGAGATCTGGCAGGATACCCGCGATCCCCTCATGGCCGGCCTCAAGGCCCGGCCGAGGCCCCTCAAGGGGCGCTGCGCCGAGTGCCATCACCAGTCGGTGTGCGGCGGCAACACCCGCGTGCGCGCCTGGCAGCTGACCGGCGACCCGTGGCAGGAGGATCCCGCCTGCTACCTGACCGACGAGGAGATCGGCGTCGAGGGGACCAGCGAACGGCTGCGCATGTTCCCCTATTCGCGCCGCAGCATCCCGGAGAAATACGACTTCCAGTGAAATCGCGCCCCGCAAGGGGCGCGCAACCCGTGGATTGATCCCCATGTTCAGATATGTCCAACGTCACGGCGGCACCGGCATCGTGTGCGCGCTCGTGTTCCTGCTCGCGTGGCTGCCCGGCTCCGCGAGCGCCGACGCAGAGGTCAAGCGCCTCTACCAGGAGTTCTGCGCCAGCTGCCACTCCGGCGACCGCCTGGGGGGTATGGGTCCCGCCCTGCTGCCGGAGAACCTCAGGCGGCTGCGCCAGGACGAGGCGACAAAGGTGATCGGCCATGGCCGCGCCGCCACCCAGATGCCCGGCTTTGCCGAACAGCTCAGCGATGAGCAGATCGCGAAACTGGTGGACTACATCTACCAGCCGCTGCCCGAGATGCCGGTCTGGGGCATGGACGAGATGCGTGAATCCCGGCTGGTGCACCACGACCTCCGGGAGCTGGGCGACCAGCCGCGCTTTGATGCCGACCCGCTCAACCTGTTCATTGTGGTGGAGCTGGGCGATCACCACGCAAGCCTCCTGGACGGCGACCGTCTGGAGGTCCTGACGCGCTTCCCCACCCGGTATGCCCTGCACGGCGGACCCAAGTATTCACCCGACGGGCGCTTCGTCTACTTCGCGTCCCGTGACGGCTGGATCAGCAAGTTCGACGTCTACAACATGAAGACCGTCACCGAGATCCGTGCCGGCATCAACACCCGCAATGTGGCCGTCTCCGGCGACGGGCGCTATCTCCTGGTGGGCAACTACCTGCCCCACAGCGCCGTGCTGCTGGACGCCGCCGATCTGACGCCCATCAAGATCTTTGATGCCACCGATGCGGCCGGCACGTCGTCCCGGGTGAGCGCCGTGTACACCGCCGCGCCCCGCGGCAGTTTCGTGGTGGCGCTGCGCGACGTGGCCGAGGTGTGGGAGATCAGCTACCTGGCCGATGCCGACGGCGAGGTGGAGACGCCCGCGTTTCCCCTGCGCCGCATCGAGCTGGACGATTACCTGGATGACTTCTTCTTCGACCCCGGTTACCGGCACCTGATCGGCGCGGCGCGCAACGCCAACAATGCCCAGGTGGTCAACCTGGACGAGGGGCGCAAGGTGGCCGAACTGGATCTTACCGGGCTGCCGCACCTGGGTTCGGGGATCAGCTGGGAGTACCGGGGCCGGCCCGTGCTGGCGACCCCCAACCTGCGGGAAGGCCAGGTCAGCGTCATCGACATGGAGGAGTGGAAGATCATCAAGCGCATCGACACCCTGGGCCCGGGCTTCTTCATGCGGAGCCACGGTGACTCGCCCTACGCCTGGGTGGATGTCTTCTTCGGGCCCGACCGTGATGCGGTGCACATCATCGACAAGGACACCCTGGAGATTGTGCGTACCCTGCGCCCTGCGCCCGGCAAGACCGCCGCGCACGTGGAGTACGACCGCCACGGACGTTATGCCGTACTGAGCATCTGGGACGACGACGGCGCGATCGTGATATACGACGGGGATACCCTGGAGGAGGTCAAGCGCATCCCCATGAAGCGGCCGTCGGGCAAGTACAACGTGTACAACAAGACGCGGCTGGATCCGGGCACGAGCCACTGACTCTGGCGATGGTGCCGGCAGGCGTGCAGAGGCCCCGGTTGACGTGACGCAGCAGTGGCGCCAATCATGTATCCTGGCGGCATGAATTGCTTGATGCATGTCAAGACGGGGGCCTCACGGGCGGGTCGGTACGGGGGTATATTGAGATCAGGTCATGAGTCGGGAATGAGCGTTTACACCCCTGCCGCCGGCTCGTCCATGCTAATGAGGTAGCCGTCTATGTTGAGTGCCCGGGATCTGAGTTGCCGGAGAGGGGGTCGGCCGCTGTTTGCCGGAATCGGGTTCAGCGTCGAACCCGGCCAGTTGCTGTTCGTGCGTGGGCGCAACGGCTGCGGCAAGACGACCCTGCTGCGGGCGATCTGCGGGCTCACGGAACTCGAGTCGGGCCATGTCTATCTGAATGGCGAGGACATCCGGAAGCTGGATGATTCAGCGCGCGCGGACATCGTTTACGTGGGTCACCGCGATGCGGTCAAGGACGAGTTCACGCCCCTGGAAAATCTTGCCGTCCACCAGGGCCTGCGGGGCGAACGTCATGATGAGACACGCTGTCTCGATACCCTGGAAGAGGTCGGCCTTGCAGGTTACGAGGATGTGCCCGTGCGTTTCCTGTCCCAGGGCCAGCGTCGGCGTACCGCCCTGGCCCGACTGCTGCTGTCCTCAAGTCCACTTTGGGTGCTGGACGAACCGTTGACCGCCCTGGATACAGGGGCAGTTGACTGGCTTCTGGATCGCCTGAACAAACACCTTGCTCAGGGAGGGCTGGCGGTGACTACCAGCCACCAGACCTTCGACGGTTTGCACGAGGCAAACTGCCTGGACCTGAGCTAGCCCGCATATCTCACCGGGCGGACACCGGCTGGTGCACAACAGCCTGAAACATAAGCGGAATACGTTGAAATGGTCGCAAACCTTAGCATGACGGACTGTTCCCGCCGGAGTCCTATCGCGGTTCAGGCTTTTCTTCGCGTCCGTATGCTTGCTCTTCACTCAACCCATAGCTACGGCTATGGGTTTCGCTCCAGAGCGGCGCCTACTGACGCGAATCCTTCGCCTGCTCCCGCGATCCCGGCGAGATATCCGGGCTAGGGTCCCATGTGGAGATCGCTTTGGACACTGGTACGACGCGATATCTCGTTGATCGTCATGCGGCGGCAGGATGTGCTGACCGTCGTGGCCTTCTTCGTCATCGTGACGACGCTGTTCCCGCTTGCCGTGGGACCGGAGCCGGAGATCCTGCGCGCACTCGCGCCGGGCGGCGTCTGGGTGGCGGCGGCGCTGGCCAGTCTCATATCGCTGGACCGGCTGTTCGCGGACGACTGGCGCGACGGCACGCTGGAACAGATCGTGCTGGGCCGCCAGCCTCTGCCGTTGGTTGCACTGGGCAAGATCACCGCCCACTGGCTGTCGCTGGGGCTGCCCCTGGTCGTCATTTCCCCGTTGCTCGGCTACTCTCTGGGCCTGCGCGGCTTCGAGCTGGCGGTCCTTGCGTGGTCGCTTGCCCTGGGTACGCCGGTGCTGAGCCTGCTCGGCGCCACGGGCGCCGCCTTGATGCTCGGGGTCAGGGCGGGCGGTGCCCTGATGGCGTTGCTGGTACTGCCCCTGTACGTGCCCGTACTGGTCATCGGTTCCGGGGCCGTGAACGAGGCCATGCATCAGGCCGGCCCCTACGCGCACCTCTCGCTGCTCGGCGCCATGCTGGCGATCGCCCTCCCGCTTGCGCCGCTGGCAGTGGCCGGAGCATTGCGCATCAGCCTTGATTAGCCGGAGTGTTCCCGGTCGGCTATTGTCCTGCAAGGAGTTTTCCAAGATGTCTTCTCGCCGCATACCCTGGCTCACGTTCGCTGCACCGCGGAATTTCCATCTCCTGGTGCAGGTGCTGGTGCCATGGCTCGCGGGCGTGGCCGTCCTGCTCGCGATCGCGGGCCTGTACACCGGGTTCTTCGTCGCCCCGCCGGATTACCAGCAGGGCAACAGTTACAGGATCATGTTCATCCATGTCCCCGCGGCCTGGATGGGGATGTTCCTCTACCTGCTGATGGCCATGTACGCGGTCATCCACCTGGTCTGGCGGATCAGGCTCGCCGACGTGATGGCGCGCAGCCTCGCCCCCACCGGCGCGCTGATGACCTTCATGGCCCTCTGGACCGGGGCCCTCTGGGGAGCGCCCACCTGGGGCACCTACTGGGTCTGGGATGCGCGCCTCACATCCACACTGATTCTGCTGTTTCTGTACCTCGGCTACATGGCCCTGCGGGCGACCGTCGATGATCGTGAGAGCGGAGGGCGGGCCGCCTCGTTGCTGGCCCTGGTCGGAGCGATCAATGTACCCATCATCTACTTTTCCGTGGAGTGGTGGCACACCCTGCACCAGGGCATGTCGGTGACCCTGACCAGCGCCCCCACCATGGCGCCATCCATGTTCGCCGCATTGCTCCTGATGACGGGTGCCTGCTGGCTCTATTGCGCTGCAATCACGTTGCGCCGCGCCCAGGTGCAGGTTCTGGAAGATGAGGCGGATGCCCAGTGGGTTCGGGATCTGCTGCAGCCGCCGACAGCGGAGTCCGCGCGCACGGCGGAGGATCCGGCGGGAACTATTCGTGAAGAGGGGCATTCGTAATGTGGGATGGAATCGGTGACTTTCTTGCGATGGGCGGCCATTGGCCCTACGTGTGGGGGTCTTACGGGCTGTTTGCCCTCCTGCTCGCTGCGGAGTTGCTGTTGCAACGCCATCGCCACCGCCGAACCCGGACCGTCCTGAACCGGCGGTTCCGACGCACAGGCTCCACACGAACACATCAAGGGACGGGGACATGACGAAGCGACAGAAACGGCTCACTCTGGTGCTCGGGGTGCTGGCGGGGGTGGCCATCGCCACAGGGCTGATCCTCAACGCCTTTCGCGATGCCATGGTGTTCTTTGTGACACCCTCGGAGGTGATGGCCATGACCGAGATGCCGGAACGCAAATTCCGCATCGGCGGGCTGGTGGAGGCCGGCAGTGTCGTGCGCGACCAGCAAACCGTCCAGGTCACGTTTCGGGTCACCGATACCGCTGTCAGTGTCCCCGTCACTTTCGAAGGAATCCTGCCCGATCTGTTCCGGGAGGGTCAGGGTGTGGTCGCCGAGGGCCGGATCGATTCGCAGGGCGTCTTCCACGCCGACAAGGTGCTGGCGCGCCACGATGAAGAGTACATGCCGGCCGAGGCCCAGGCGGCCATCGAGCGGGCGGGACATCCCCCGGGCGCCGGGAAGGGGTACTGAATCATGTTGCCGGAACTTGGAAATTTCGCACTCGTCCTCGCCCTCTGTCTGGCCATTGCCCAGAGCGTGCTGCCACTGATCGGTGCAAGTACCGGCAATGAACCCCTGATGCGCACGGGGCGCTCGCTCGCCGTAGGCCAGTTCGTCTTCCTCGTGTTCTCCTATTTCGCCCTCACCTGGGCGTTTGTGGTGAGCGACTTCTCCGTGGAGTACGTGGCCCGTAACTCCAATCTCGCCCTCCCCATGCAGTACAAGATCACGGCCGTCTGGGGCGGCCACGAGGGATCCCTGCTCATGTGGGTCACGATCCTCGCTGCCTGGGGCGTGGCGGTGGCCGCCTTCAGCAAGGCGCTGCCCCGGGAGATGCTGGCGCGCGTGATGGGCGTGCTGGGCATGGTGTCGGTCGGCTTTCTGGCTTTCACGGTGCTGACCTCCAACCCGTTCAACCGGTTGCTTCGGGTCCCCGCCGACGGAGCCGACCTCAACCCGCTCCTGCAAGACCCCGGGATGATCGTCCATCCGCCGCTGCTCTACATGGGTTATGTGGGTATGTCGGTCGTCTTCGCCTTCGCCATTGCCGCCCTGATCAGCGGGCGGCTCGATGCGGCCTGGGCCCGCTGGTCCCGGCCCTGGACCACCGTGGCCTGGTGCTTCATGACGCTCGGCATCGGGGTCGGTTCCTGGTGGGCCTACTATGAGCTGGGCTGGGGCGGCTGGTGGTTCTGGGATCCGGTGGAAAACGCCTCGTTCATGCCCTGGCTCGTCGCCACCGCACTGATCCATTCCCTGGCCGTCACGGAAAAGCGCGGCGGCTTCAAGGTCTGGACGCTGATGCTGGCCATACTGGCCTTCGCCCTGACCATTCTCGGGGCCTTTATCGTGCGCTCGGGTGTGATCACCTCGGTGCACTCGTTTGCGGCCGATCCGGACCGCGGCATTTTCCTCCTTGGCATGCTGGCCGTGACGCTGCTGGGCGCGCTCCTGCTCTACGCCCTGCGCGCCCCGCGCGTGGGTTTCGGCGGCGGATTCGGCTGGTACTCCCGCGAGTCCCTGTTGCTGGGCAACAACGTGCTCCTGGCGGTGGCCTGTGCGGCGGTGTTCGTCGGCACGTTCTATCCGCTGGCGCTCGATGCGTTCGGGCTCGGCAAGATCTCGGTGGGTCCGCCTTACTTCGATTCCGTCTTCCTGCCCCTGATGATACCCCTGCTGTTTCTGGTCGGGATTGCCCCGCAAGTGGCCTGGAAGCTGGCGGATCCGGTCGAGACGGCCAGGCAGCTGCGATGGGCGTTCCTGGCGGCCCTGGCGATCAGCGTCGTCTGGCCCCTCACCATGGGCCTCTGGAAGCCGTTGACCGCACTGGGGCTGGGGCTGGCCGCGTGGATTCTGCTCACGGCCGCCCTGGACATCCGCAATCGCATGATGCGCCGGCGCTCCCAGGGGATCGGCAGCATGGTGCGGTCCCTGCGCCCGAGCTTCTTCGGCATGCACCTCGCCCACGCCGGCCTGGCCATCGTGGTGGTGGCCATCTCCATGGTGAACAGCTACGAGGTCGACCGGGATGTGCGGCTGGGACCCGGTGAGACCGCGTCGGCCGGCGGCTTCGAGTTCACCCTGATGGGCGTTGAGCCGGTCAGGGGCCCCAACTACGATGCCGACCAGGCAACGATCATCGTGACACGCAACGAGGCGCATGTGGCCGTGCTGACGCCGCAGCGCCGATACTACGATTCTCAGCCCGAAAACCCCATGCTCCAGGCCTCGCTCAATCGGCGACCCACCCGCGATGTGTACGTGTCCCTGGGTGAGCGGCTGGAGGGCGAGGCATGGCTGGTACGTCTTCACTACAAGCCCTACATGTTCTGGATGTGGACCGGCGGCCTGCTGATGGCCTTCGGCGGGTTCCTGGCCGCCGCGGACCGCCGCTACCGTCTTGCGCGTGACCGTGCTTTCATCACCGAGGAAGGGCTCGCACCGCCGAAGCGGCCCGTCGGGCGGGAGGTGTTGGAATGAAACTGAGACGCGTCCTGCTTCCGCTGGTTGCTGTTCTGGCCATACTCGGGCTGTTCTATGTGGGGCTGGGCATGGACGCGCGGGAGTTGCCGTCTCCGCTGGTGGGCAAGCCCGCGCCGGCCTTCGAGCTCGAATCCTTCTTCGATCCCGAGGTGACCATCACGGAAGCGGACTTCATCGGCGAGGTGGCCCTCGTGAACGTCTGGGCCTCCTGGTGCGTGACCTGCCTGCGGGAGAAACCGCTCCTGATGGAACTGGCCCGGCAGGGCATCACGATTCACAGCTTCAACTACAGGGATACGCGCGCCGACGCCATGCGCTATCTCTCCAGGGACAACAACCCCTATACAACGATCGCCTTCGATCCGGATGGCGACGCGGGGCTGGAGTGGGGCGTATACGCCACCCCGGAAACGTATGTGCTCGATGCGCGTGGCATGATTCGTTACAAGCGCATTGGCCCACTCAACGCGAAAATCCTCGAGGAGGAGGTCCTGCCGCTGATCGCCCGTCTCGAGGCAGAGAAGCCATGACGGGGAGTGCATTCAAGAATTGCGTGCAACGCCACTGGACGTGCCCGGGTGCACTTGGGACCATGGCCTTGCTGGCCACCCTGGTCCTCGCCGCCTTCGCGGCGACTCCCGGCGCTGCCAAACCGATGATGAGTCCGGTGGACTTTGCAACGCCGGAGCAGGAGGCGCAGTACCAGAAACTGGTTCGGGAGCTGCGCTGCACGGTCTGTCAGAGCGAGACCATCTACGAGTCGAATGCAGCCCTGGCCGGTGACATGCGCCGGCGTGTCTATGAGATGACGGTCGCGGGTGCCTCTGAACAGGAGATCATCGACTTTCTCGTCCAACGCTACGGCGACTACGTCCGCTACCGGCCCGCATTTCAGGCGAACACGGCTCTGCTGTGGGTCAGCCCATTCCTGATCCTGGTGGCGGGGACATTGATCTGGCTGCAGGCGGTGCGCCAGCGCCGCCGTGCGCTGACGCGTGCGGGGTTGACCGCGGACGAACGTGCCGCCCTTGAGCGGTTTCGTCATGGAGAATGATTCAGTGAGGTTCGAGGAATGAATGCGGCGTTTGTGATCGCGCTGGCGGCCTTCATTGTCGGGGCCGTGGGCTTTGTGGTTTACCCGCTGCTCAGGAGTGCCCGTCCGGGTGCCAAACGGCGTACCCGGCGCGACGTGAACGCAGCCATCTACCGTGATCGACTGGCGGAACTGGACTACGACATGGCCCATGGGACGCTGACCCGGCAGCAGTATGATGCGGCGGTGGCTGACCTGGAGGAGGAGTTGGTCCAGAGCGGCGCCCTGGACCCCGAGGACAATGCGTCGGGCAGGAAATCCGGGCAACGCCTGCTGCTGGTCGGCTCCGGGGCGGTCGCCGCGCTGGGTGTGCCGCTGCTGGCCCTTGCCCTGTACGGCAATGTCGGCTTCGTAGATGCGGTGCCCACAGGCGGGGCACAGAGTATGGCTCGCGGTGGACAGTCACCGTCGGACGGAGCCGTCCGTATGCCGACCGGTCCGGACGACGTCGAGAATCTCGCAGTCCTTGCCGATCGCCTGCGCGCCCGACTTGCCGAGAATCCGGAAGACCGCGTGGGTTGGGCGCTGCTCGGTCGGACCCTGGTGGTCCTGGATCGTATCGAGGAAAGCAGCGAGGCGTTCGCGACGGCAGTTGCCCTGGACGGCTATCGTGATCCGGACCTGCTCGTCCAGTACGCCGACGTGCTCGCCGAGGTGAGGGGCGGCCTTGAGGGGGAGCCGAAGGAACTGATCGACAAGGCACTCGAACTGGCTCCGGACCATCCGCAGGCTCTCTGGCTGGCCGGCAGTGCCGACTATTTTGCCGCGGATTACGATGGTGCGCGCCACTACTGGGAACGACTGCTGTCCGTCCTGCCGCCGGATTCCGAGTCTGCCTCCATCGTGCGATCCAACCTCGAGCGGATCGCGGCGGGTGGAGACGGGTAGCCCGCATATCATCTCACCACCGTTCGTAGCNNCTGCCAGCAGCTCACCCCGGGGAACAACCCTAGTGGTGTGGTTGTCCGGCCCCGTGCGGGGCGTCGTGCATCGGTCTGGTGGCTGCGGCGGCCTCGCGGATGGCGCGTTGGGTTTGCGGTTGGCGCAACATGGCGTAGGGCTCGCCTTCGGGCGTGAAGAATATCAGCAGACCGGGCTCCCAGGTGTTGTGCTCGCGTGCGAACCGGTCTCCATCAGGTGAGCCCAGATGCGCGACGAGAAACTCGATGCCGATGTCGGACTCGGCGCGAAACTGGTTGACCAGATCCATCAGCGCCATGCTGACCGGGCTGGCCGTTTCATGTGTCAGGACGGCCACACGCTGGCCCTGGCCAATCTGTGACAGATCCGTACTGATGCCTCCCCGTGGCAGGAACCCCACGATCAGCACCGCTGATACGATCAGAATACCCATTGAGAGTGTCCAACGTGCCCAGCGTGGGAACGTCGCCGGCGCCTGCTTACCTTTGGGCATGCTGCTTCTCCATGATGGTCTTCCCGCCGTAGATGGCCGTGGTGGTGCCAACTATAGCAACCCCGGTCCCTGAGACAAGGAGCCCACCGGAGGGTTCCGGTATGCCCCGCGACGCGTGGCCGGAGCCATGGGAGCATGCCCGGGCAGGCCTCGCCCGCGTTGACCGTCACCATGCCGGTTCCCCGCAGACGCCGCCGCCCGGCGGTGCCTCACTCCTCGAGACGGAAGCCGATCTTCAGGGACACCTGCCAGTGGGCGATCTTGCCGTTTTCGATGTGTCCGCGGGTTTCCACCACCTCGAACCAGTCCATGTTGCGCACGGTCTTCGAGGCCCGGGCGATGGCCTTGGCGACGGCATCGTCGGTGCCGGTGGTGGATGAGCCCGTGAGTTCCAGGGTCTTGTAGATGTGGTCTGCCATTGTGGGACTCCTTAGGACGTTGTTGGATTCAAACTGTTGCTCCGGCATGACGGAGCCTTTACCGATGCAGTACATCCTGAGCGTAGCGGATGCGTGGCCGTTTCGCCGGTCCATCGGGGCAGATCGGGCTGTCGGCCTGAAGGCCGACCTACGGACGCTTCCCCTGCAAGCGTCGTGGGACAGTTAAGCGCAGCGCATCAGCCAGTGCAGGCTGTTGGGACTGCCGGCTGTGATTGCGCCCTATTCGGGGCACGAGCCACGAGCAAGCCGCCGATCCCTTGGTGAAATATGCGGGCCAGGCGTGAATTGGGTATGCTTGGGCCATGCATCGGGAGCACACGGGTCTGCGCAAGGTCCTGATCCTCAATCCAAAGGGCGGGTCGGGCAAGACGACGCTGGCCACCAACCTGGCTGCCTGCTATGCCGTTCGGGGCATCCAGCCCGCGCTCATGGACATGGACATGCAGGGTTCCAGCCTGCGCTGGCTGGGCAAGCGGCACGACGAGTCGCCCGGCATTCACCCCATCAAGGCCTTCGACCTGCCGGTCAATGTCACCCGCAGTTTCGCGCTGCAGCCGCCGCTGGATACCCGGCGCCTGGTGGTGGACACGCCGGCGGCGCTGCCCAAGGAGGACCTGCGCGAGGTCACGAAGGATGCCGATCGCATTCTCATTCCCGTCCTGCCCTCGGACATCGACATCCATGCGGCCACCCGCTGCGTGGCCGACCTGCTGCTGCTGGCGAAGATTCCGCGCACCGACAACCGCATCGCCGTGGTGGCCAACCGCGTCAAGCGCAACACCCTGGTGTTCAGGGCGCTGATGCGTTTTCTTACCTCCCTGGAGATCCCGGTGGTGGGGGTGTTGCGGGATTCCCAGAACTACGTGCGCGCCTTTGAAGCGGGTCTGGGTGTTCACGAGTTGCGCGGCGGTACTCAGGCCAAGGACGTTGACCAGTGGGTGAGTGTGCTGGACTGGCTGGAGGAGGGCCGCGTGCCCCCGGCGGACGCCCTCTGGGAAGATCCGGACCGGCGTACGGCAGAGCCTGAGCACGCCTGAGGCCGCAGGCTGTACGGATGTCGCGCCGGTCCGCTCCGATCCTCTACATTCCCCATGGCGGGGGCCCGTTGCCCCTGATGGGCGATCCCGGACATCGCGAGCTGGCGGCCTTCCTGCGCGCCGTGTCGTCCACGCTGGAAACGCCCTCCGCCATTGTCGTGATCAGTGCGCACTGGGAGACCGATGTCCCCATGCTCACCGGTGCCGGGCGACCCGGACTGATCTACGACTACTACGGATTCCCCGAAGAGGCCTACCGCGTCCACTATCCGGCACCGGGCGACCCGCAACTGGCCGGTGAATTGCAGCAAAGACTGGAGGCTGCGGGTCTTCAGGGACGCACGGACCCGCGGCGCGGTTTCGACCACGGGCTGTTCATTCCCCTGAAGCTCATGTATCCCGATGCGCAGATCCCCTGCGTCCAGCTCTCGCTGCTGGACAGCCTGGATCCCGCCGCACACATTGCGCTCGGCAGGGCGGTGGCCGATGTGCGGGATGAGGGCGTGATGGTCCTGGGCTCAGGGCTGTCGTTTCACAACATGCGCGCGCTGATGGATCCGGGCATGAACGACAACGGCGCCGTCGACGGGTTTCACGGCTGGCTGACCGAGACTTGCACGTCGCCCGATCTGTCGCCCCAGGACCGCGAGCGGCGGCTGTGCGCATGGCAGGACGCACCGGGTGCCCGTTTCTGCCACCCCCGTGAGGAGCACCTGCTGCCCCTGCACGTGTGCTACGGCGTGGCCTGCGGGCAGACGCCGGCGGCGCAGGTGGTGTTCGACGGCCCCGTCATGGGGCGTCGGGCGGTGGCCCTGCAGTGGTGAGCCGGCGCGCCACGTCCAGAAACACCTCCTCCAGGTTTCGGCGACCGTAGCGGCGCACCAGCCCCCGGGGTGTATCCGTGTCCACGATCCGTCCGGTGCGCATCATGATCACCTGTGCACACAGGCGTTCCACCTCGGCCATGTTGTGAGAGGCCAGCAGCAATGTGGCGCCGGTGCGCGTGCGGTAGGCCTCGAGCCATCCGCGCACGCGATCGGCGGTGTCCGGGTCCAGGGAGGCGGTGGGCTCGTCGAGCAGCAGCACTTCGGGTTCGTTGAGCAGTGCCTTGGCCAGGGCCACCCGGGTGCGCTGTCCGGCGGAGAGCGTGCTGTAGGGACGGCGCATGTGCGCCTCCAGGTCCAGTTCGCGGGCCAGCACGCGGATGCGGTTGGGGAGATTGCGTACCCCGTAGAGGCGCCCGTAGACCATGAGGTTCTCGCGCACCGTCAGGCGTTGGGGGAGGTCCGTGTATGGGGAGGCATAGTTCATGCGCCCGAGCACCCGGTAGCGATGGCGGCGCATGTCCTCGCCCAGTACGCGGATCTCGCCCGCACTGGGGATCATCAGCCCCAGCAGCATGGCCAGAGTCGTGGTCTTGCCGGCGCCGTTGGGCCCGAGCAGGGCCGTGGTCTCGCCTCGTCCGATGTGGAAGCTGATATCGGCCACGGCTTCGACGGGCCCGAAACGTTTGCTCAGACCGCGCACCAGGATGGCGGGTTGTGTGCCATTCACCTTTCGGGTTTCCCGCGATTGAATGACAATGGCCCGCATATCTCGCCATCGTTCGTGGCGAGGGCGTCGAGGCGCCGCTGTGACGGAGCGCGCGGACCGGAAGACGGCGCAGGCGTAGCTGATACTACGTCAAGCCGGCTGGAGGGAGCACGCCCCGTCACAGCGAGCGAATCGGCGTCCGCAGTAGAAGGGTGGTGAGATATGCGGGCCAGCTCCGCCAGCAGGCTCCGGTTGTGGCCGGACCGTTCAGGGTCGGGGTCCATCAGGGCCGGATGGCGCTCGATGGCGGCGGCATAGGGCTCCGGGGCCCCCAGGTATCGGGCGCCCAGGGCGATGAGGTCGCGGTACCAGTCATAGGGCACGGCCCGCGTATCCAGCCGCTCGGGCAGGGCCAGGTACGTGAACGCCCGGCTGCCGTCGGGCAGGGCCAGTTCCGTGATCCCGTATCCTCGTTCGGCCTCGTCCAGGGGCCCGCGTTCGGCGGCCGGAAACCGGTACACGGCGCACCAGACGTGATCGTTGCCGTGCTCGGTGCAGACGATATGTCCCTTGCCCGAGCCGTCGTAACCGCGCTTGTGGAACGTGAGCCGCCAGCCCGGGAGGCGGATGACGGTCTCCAGTTCGGCAGACGGCACCCTGCGGTGCAGGCGACCCGGGTGCAGGTTTGAGCCGTAGGCCAGATAACGCAGGTGCTTCATGCCAGCACCACCCGGTTGTCTTCCACTCGCACGGGTATCCCGCTCAGGGATTGGCGCTTGCAGGGTCCCGCGAAGCAAAAGCCATCCTCGATGCGAAACAGCGCGCCATGGGTCGCGCACACGATGAACGCGCCCTCGTCATCCAGGAACTGGTGATCGAGCCACTCCAGAGGTCCCCCCGTGTGCGGGCAGCTGTTGCGATAGGCGCGCACCATATCCCCGTGCCGAACCACGAAGATCTCCTCCGGGCCGTCGCCGAGATCCGCCGTCAGCCCCAGCGAACCCGTGGCGTCCAGGGCATCGAGTCGGCACAGTTCAGTCATGTCGTTTCCGCCAGTCGGTCCAGCCCGTATTGGCCCACCTTGCGGCCCGCGAGGCCGGTGGCCAGGCGCAGCGCCTCGGGCACTGTGCTGCCGCGGGTCATGCCGTGGATGAAGCCGGCGTTGAAGGTGTCTCCGGCACCGATTGTATCCACCGCCCGAGCCGGCGCATCGGCGGGTGCATGATGCAGCCGTCCCTCGGCATCCCGGGCCCAGGCACCGTACTCGCCCCAGGTGCAGGTCAGGATACGTCCCGGATAGCGGCTGCCCGCGTGGTTCAGAAAGGCCTCGGCGCTGTCGAACCCGCGACCGCGGGCAAACGGCCGGGAGAACAGGATCACATCCGGCAGCGCAAGAAGATCATCCACGCCCGGACGCTCCTTCTCCACCTCCAGGGACACGGGCTGGTCCACGAGCCGGGCCCGCAGGGCGCGCACCATCTGCCCGGTGACCGTGCCGTCCCGGGCCTCCAGGTGAACCCAGTCCATCTCCTCCATGGGCACCGACTGCAGATGGGCGGCGTCCAGTTCCGGCAGGTCACGGTAATGCACGATGGTGCGCGAGCCGTTGCAGGCGTTCAGCGTGATGTAAGAACTCGGGGTTCGGCCCTCGTGCCAGGCGCAGTGGCGGGTACCCACGCCCCGCTGGCGTAGCAGTTCCGCAAGACGCTCGCCGTCCGGTTCCCGGGCGAGCACGGCGGCCAGGTCCACGCGGTGTCCCAGCTGGACGAGCACGCGGGCGCAGTTGGCGGCGTTGCCGCCCGGGGTCACCTGTTGCGCCGTGGCCCGGATCTCCTCGTCCTCCACCGGGTAGTGGTCGACGATGTTGACGACGTCCAGGGTGGCGATTCCGATGGCGAGAATGTGGGACATGGCCTTGCGGGGGGGGCGGAATGGTTGACCCGGATACGTCACCAAGGCGGCCGGCGACTTTGTGTAACCTTTTGAGTGAGTGATATAAACTGGCGTATCTGGTCGTAAATCTGCGGTGACAACCTGTACATCGCCGCCAGCCGCCTTGGTGAAGTATCCGGGCTAACCTACCACGAATGCCACCGATACATCAGGCCCGAGACATGCGCGCGTACGACTCCCCCGAACAGGCCGAGGCCGCCTTCTACGACGCCTTCGAACGTGCCGACCTGGACGCCATGCGCGACGTGTGGGCCGATGACCGGCACGTGTGCTGCATTCATCCGGGAGGCGAACGCCTGGACGGCGTCGCCGCGGTGATGGACAGCTGGGCCGCGATCCTGGCGCAGGGCCCCGTGCTGCGCGTGCGCATCAGTCACCGCCGGACCCGGGTGAGCGGCGATCTGGCCGTGCACGTGCTGCGGGAAAATCTCTATTCGGACGGCGCGCTCAGGGGCATCGTGCTGGCGACCAATGTGTACCGTAGGGACGAGAACGGCTGGCGCATGGTTCTGCACCATGCCGCGCCGGATCCCAGTCCGCCGGAGATCGAGCCGCCGGCGCCTGCAGGGGTGCATTAGGGAGCTAGAGGCTAGAGGCAAGAGGCAAGAAAATAATGCAGGGGTCCTCTGCGATGAAGGCCCCGCGATAGCGGGGCCTCATCGGGTGCTTGCCTACTGGTAGCCGAGCCACTGTTGCAGGAGGTCGGGGTTCTCCTCGACCCAGCGGCGGGCGTTGTCGTAGGGGTCGCCCCCCTCTTCGTTCATGACCATGACCTCGGCCATCTGCTCCGGGGTCCAGTGAAACCGGTCCAGGATCGCATACGCGCCGGGCAGCTCCTCGGCGAGGTCGGCGCGAACGATGGTGTGAATGGCCTCCTCGCCGCCATACAGGCCCTGGGGGTCTTCAAGGTACTTGAGGTCCCAGCGGCCTTCCTTCCAGTGGGGTGTCCAGCCGGTCACCACGATCCAGTCCTCGTTGCGGATGGCCTCGCGCAGCGCGCCGGTCATTGTGGCGTCGGAGCCCTCCATGAGGCTCAGTTCAAGCCCGTAGGCCTCGATGGCCTCTTCCGTGGTGCTCATGATGCCGGCGCCGGGGTCGATGCCGATGATGCGGTTGTCGAAGCGCGCGGCGTGCTCGTTGAGCTCCTCGATGGAATCGATCTCCACGTAGGCGGGTACCACGAGCCCGATGCGCGTGCCTTCCAGGTTGGGGCCGAGGTCGTCCACGCGATCCGCCACCTGCTCCAGGTAATGGCCGTGGGTGGTGGGCAGCCAGGCCGCGACGAAGGCGTCCCGATCGCCTGTCGCCACGGATTGCCACATGGCCGCGGCGCTCACGGACGTGGTGCTCACGTTGAACCCGGCTTCTTCGAGCACCACGCGGATCACGTTGGTGCTGGCCACCTCACTGGCCCATTCCACGTAGGCAAGCCTGATCTCGCGGGGCTCCTGGCCGGGGCCGCACGCGGCGACCAGCACCGCCAGCGACAGCGCCGCGAAGGCGCCCAGCGTGCTGCGTAATAGTCTCGTCATGAGATCCTCCTTGCGGTTTGCATTAGTGGCGTTTTGTGCCCGTCTGCCCGATGCGCTGGGTCACGCGATCGAGGATCATCGCCACGATCACGATGGCGATGCCCGCCTCGAAGCCCGCGCCGGGCTGCAGACGCTGGATGGCGCGCCACACTTCGCCTCCAAGCCCGCCCGCGCCGATCATGGCGGCAATCACCACCATGGAGAGCGCGAGCATGATGGTCTGATTGATGCCCGCCATGATGGTGGGCACCGCCAGCGGCAGCTGGATCTTGAACAGTTTCTGGGCCCGGGTCGCGCCGAAGGCATCGGCCGCCTCCGTGAGCTCCGCGGGGACCTGGCGGATGCCGAGCGTGGTCAGGCGGATCGCCGGGGGCATGGAGAACACCACCGTGGCGAACATGGCCGAGACCTGCCCCAGGCCGAAGAAAGGGATGGCGGGGATGAGGTACACGAAGGCCGGCATGGTCTGCATGAAGTCCAGTACCGGCATGATGGCCCGGTGGAAGCGCTCGGACAGACCGCCCAGGATGCCGATGGGCATGGCGATGGCCACCGCGACCGCCGTGGCGAACATCACCAGCGTCAGCGTCTCCATGGTGGCGTGCCAGAGCTGCAGGTTCCACAGGAAGGCCAGCCCGGCCGCGGTGCCGATGCCCACGCGCCTGCCGGCCAGGTACCAGGCCAGCGCGGCGAACAGGGCGATGACCACCCAGGGCGGGGGATAGGTGAGCAGGGTGACTACGGCGTCCACCCCGTTGCCCAGCACGTTGCTCACGGCGCGTGTGATGAAAGCGAACTTGTCGGTGAGCCAATCCAGCCCGAGGTCGATGTACTCGGCCAGGGGGAACTTGCCGACCAGGGGGAATTCGCGGCTCATGCGGCAGGCACCTCCCTGTCGTCCTCTGCCGGATCCTCCGCCCGGCCCCCCTCGGTCTCCCGGCCTCTGGTGTCGGCCAAGGCCGACAGTACGTTGCTCTTGACGATGGTACCCAGCAGCCGATCCTGATCATCCACCACCGCCACGGGGACGCGCACGTCCGCCAGCAGTCCGATCAGCTGGCCCATGGGCTCGTCCGGCCCCACCCGCGGGCAGTCGGTCCTGAGGATGGCGCACACGTCCCGGTCGCCGCGCCTGATGGCTTCGGCGGTCTCCTCGGCCAGCACGTAGCCGGCAAGGGTGTTGTCACGGTTGAGCACCAGCAGGCTGGAGTAGCTGACCTTCTCCATGCGATGCAGCACGGCGCGCGGTCCTTCGTGCAGGAAGGCCACGGCACCCGCGTCACGCATGACCGTGCCCGCGGTGAGTACCTGGGACTTGTCCACGTCCTCCACGAACCGTTCCACGTAGCGGTTGGCCGGGGAGCTGAGGATCTCCTCGGGGGTGCCCGTCTGAACCACGTAGCCGTCCTTCATCAGCACGATGCGATCGCCCAGCTTCAGGGCCTCGTCCAGGTCATGGGTGATGAACACGATGGTCTTGCGCACCCTCGATTGCAGGGCGATCAGCTCATGCTGCATGTCCCGCCGGATGAGGGGATCCAGGGCGCTGAAGGCCTCGTCCATGAGCAGAATGTCCGGGTCAACGGCCAGCGCCCGGGCCAGCCCCACGCGCTGCTGCATGCCGCCGGAGAGCTGCGAGGGATAGGCCTGTTCCCAGCCCTCCAGGCCCACCTGGCGCAGCGACTCCCCGGCCCGTTCGACACGTTCATCCCGCTCCATGCCGCGCACCTCGAGACCGAAGGCCACGTTGTCCAGAATCGTGCGGTGGGGAAAAAGCGCGAAGTTCTGGAACACCATGCCGAACCTGCTGCGGCGCAGTTCCAGGACCTGGTCGTCGCTCAGGCGCGCAATGTCCTGTCCGTCGATCTCGATGCTGCCCGCCGTGGGTTCGATGAGCCGGTTGATGCAGCGGATCAGCGTGGATTTCCCGCAACCGCTGAGACCCATCACCACGACGATCTCGCCCTCCTCCACGTCGAAGGAGACATTGGCGATGCCGAGCGTGAGGCCCGTTCGCTTGAGGATCTCCTTGCGGTCCAGCCCCTCCTTCAGGAGCTGCATGGCAGGGCCGGTGGGCTCGCCGAAGATCTTGGTCAGATTGTGAACACGGATCTTGGACATGGTCGGTTTGTGGTCAACATCCCCTCCAAACCGCCGCACAGGGGCGTTTCAGAACAATGAGCGACGGACGCGCGCCGGACAGGTGCGCGTGAGTGCGTGAAGATCAGGGTTTCATCATACGCCCCTGGTCAAAGGCATGGAAATGCTCACCCGGGCGGCTCCGCCCGCCGGGGAGCCGGTGCGGGAAAACGCCACATGAGAATCAGCAGCAGCGGCAGCCCCGCCAGGGCGAGCCCGGCTGTCATGGCGAAGAAGATGACCCAGTCGCCGTCCAGCTGGTCCACCATCCAGCCGCTGGAGGCCGACAGCCAGATGCGCGCGAGGTTGCCCAGAGAGGCCAGTAGGGCGTACTGGGTGGCGGTGTAGGCTACGTTGGTGAGGCTGGACAGGTAGGCCACGAAGGCCACGGTGGCCAGTCCGCCGGTGAAGTTGTCGCTCATCACGGCGATTTTGAACACCGTCATGTCCTGACCGGCCATGGCCAGCCAGGAGTAGGTGAGGTTGGTGCTGGCGGCGGCGAAGCCCGCGAAGAACAACGATTTCAGCACCCCGAGACGGTAGACCAGGAAACCGCCGACGAGTATCCCGAAGGCATTGGCCGCCAGGCCGTAGACCTTGGACACGTTGGCGATGTCCGTGAGCGAAAAGCCCATCTCCCGGTAGAACACGCCCGACATGCGCCCGAGCAGGGCGTCGCCGAACTTGAACACGAAGATGAACACCAGGATCAGCACCCAGCCGTCGCGACGCATGAAGTCCGCGAACGGGGCCACCACGGCGCCGTAGAACCAGGCGGCCATATCCGCGGTGAGCCCGCGCAGCCGGTGCATGTGATGCAGGCGGTCGGTGACGCGCCGTTCCCGGGCGATGGTCTCCGCCGTGGGGCGTACCGAGGGTTCCGGAGACAGCAGGATGGCCAGCACGCCGATGCCGATGGCCAGCGCGAGCACGGCGTAGGCGGTGTTCCAGCCGAAGGTGGCCGCCAGGTAGAGTCCGCCGGCGCCGCCCACCAGGGTGCCGCCCAGATGCCAGCCCCAGATCGCCGATGCCGATCCGGCACCGTACTGGTGCGGTTCCAGCACGTCGATGCGGTAGGCGTCGATGACGATGTCCTGGGTGGCCGAGACGAAGGCCACGAACAACGCTGCCACCGCCACGGCCATGAGATTTTCCGAGGGGCTCGTGAGCGCCATGAAGCCGATGGCGAGGATCAGCCAGCCCTGGGCGAACAGGGCCCACCCGCGCCGCCTCCCGAAGCGCGCCGTGAGCCACGGCAGGGGCATGCGGTCCACCAGCGGCGCCCAGAGGAAATTGATGGCGTAGGGCGTGGTGGCCAGCGCGAACAGGCCGATATCGGTGCGGCTCACGCCCTCGTCACGCAACCAGATGGACAGATTGCTGAACACCAGCGGCGCCGGCAGCCCTGATGAGAACCCCAGCGCCAGCAGCGTGATCATGCGCCGGTCGTAATAGACCTTCAGACTCTCAAGCCAGGCGTTCATGGTCTGCGGCTGCCGGTCGGGTTGTTTGAACCGCGACGCAAAGACGTTGAGAAAATCCTGGACAGGATGAACAGGATTGATGGGGATTAACAGGATGGGAAAGATTCAGAAACGACCGGCCCGTTCCACGGGAGATTCGGTTGCCAAGCGTCATCATGAAGGTTATCCCGATCCTGTCCAGAGTGCTTACGCCTTTATTCCGAAAAATCCTGTGAATCCGTCTTTTATCCTGTTAATCCTGTCCATTTGCTGTTTCTGCGCCTCCGCCTCTCTGGGGCAATCTTTTCACAGGTCCGGCGGGAAAGGCAGGTCGTAGTCCATGGTCAGGGGGGCGTGGTCGGAGAATCGTTCGGCCGTGTAGATATCGGCCGAGAGGACCTTGTCGCGCAGGCCCGGGGAAACGATCTGGTAGTCCAGGCGCCACCCCACGTTCTTCGCCCAGGCCTGGCCCCGGTTGGACCACCAGGTGTAGCGGTCGGGGCGCGGGTCCACGACGCGGAACGCGTCCACCCAGCCCACGCGGTCGAACACCTCGTCCAGCCACGCGCGCTCCTCCGGCAGGAATCCCGAGTTCTTCTGGTTGCTCTTCCAGTTCCTCAGGTCGATGGGTTTGTGGGCGATGTTCCAGTCGCCGCAGATGATGAATTCGCGGCGCCTGCGACGCAGTGTCCTGAGATGTTTCATGAACGCTTCCATGAATCGGTACTTGGCCGCCTGGCGGTCCTCGCTGGAGGAGCCGGAGGGCAGGTAGAGGGAAATCACCGAGAGCTTTCCGAACTGTGCCTCGATATAGCGTCCTTCGGGATCGAACTCCTGCGAACCCAGCCCCGTGATGATGCGGTCCGGTTCGGTGCGGCAATAGACGGCGACACCGCTGTATCCCTTCTTCTCGGCGTCGTGGTAATAGGTGAAATAGCCCTGGGGCCAGAACGCCTCGTCGCTCAACTGGTGTTCCTGGGCCTTGGTCTCCTGGAGGCAGACCACGTCGGCGTCCTGCTTCCGGAGCCAGTCGAAGAAGCCCTTGCGGGCCGCGGCACGGATGCCGTTGGCGTTGAGTGTGATGATGCGCATGGCTGCGCAGGTTAACGGCCCCGAGCCGATGTGGAAAGTGTTCTCCCGTGCTTTCCTCCTGTAGGGCGCATCTTGTATCTTCCCCTGCATGAAACCCTACCAGTTCGATTTTCTCGCCTTCTGCCTGGAACGCGGCGTATTGCGCTTCGGGGAGTTCACGCTCAAATCGGGGCGCGTCAGCCCGTATTTCTTCAATGCCGGGCTGTTCTGCACCGGCTCGGACCTGAGCCGGCTGGGACGCTTCTATGCCCGGGCGCTCAGCGAGTCGGGTCTTGCCTTCGACATGCTGTTCGGGCCCGCCTACAAGGGCATCCCCCTGGCTGCTGCCACCGCGATCGCCCTGGCGGAGCATCACGGGCGCGATCTCCCCTGGTGTTTCAACCGCAAGGAAGCCAAGGACCACGGCGAGGGTGGCAGCCTGGTGGGCGCGCCGCTGGCCGGCCGCGTGCTCATCGTCGACGACGTGATCACGGCCGGCACGGCCATCCGCGAATCCGTGGAGATCATCCGTGCCGCGGGTGCCCAACCCGTGGGCGTGGCCATCGCGCTCAACCGCCAGGAACGCGGCAAGGGCGATCGATCCGCCATCCAGGAGGTGGAAGCGGACTTCAGCATGGATGTCATCAGCATCGCCGCCCTGGACGATCTCATCGCCTTCATGCGCGAACGCGGTGGTCTGGATGAACACCTCCAGGCCGTGGAGGCGTACCGGGTGCAGTATGGTGTTTGATGGGTTTGAAAAGCGTGAACCGCAAAGGGCGCCAAGGTATGCGCGAAGGAACGCGAAGGGTTTCCCGATCTTTTAGTTCAAATGCCTTGGCGCCCTTCGCGCATGCCTTCGCGTACCTTTGCGGTTGAGCTTTTTTCGGTTCGGCTTTTTTCGGTCCAGCTTTCCGGGACCTATCCGCGAAACCCGCGTGAGACCGCCGCGATCACCAGGCCGAGCACGACGCCGGCACCGTTGGCGACGATATCCAGCCATTCAAAGGTGCGCGTGGGGGTGAGGTGCTGCAGACCCTCCAGTGCGACACCCAGCACAAACACGCCGCCCGCCACCGTGATCGTGTAGCGGGGGTGGGCGTAAAGGCCCAGCACCGTAAGGATGGCGTAGGCGATCACGTGGCCCGCCTTGTCCGAGAGTCCCGTCTCCGGGATGTTGGCCGCGGGCATCAGGCTCCCGGCGATGATCAGGGCGGCAAACCCCCAGAAGGCGATGATGCGGATGTGCGCCCAGCGCCTGCGGGTGATGGATTCACTCATCTCGGTGGCCGAGGTTACCGCAGGATCAGGCTCAGGCCCACCAGCAGGGTGACCGCCTCGAAGGCCCGCTTGATCCAGCGGTTGCCGTGACGGATCCCGAGGCTGGCGCCCAGATACCCGCCGATCAATGAGCCTGCCAGCAGGGCCGGCAGCCAGGTCCAGCGGATATCGCCCAGTATTCCCAGCACCACGGCCCCGGTGCCGTTCCAGAAAATCCCGACAAGCACCAGCGTGTAGGCCACCGCGCGCTTGTAATCCAGCCCGAACCAGCGCACAAGCCAGAGGGTGGCGAACAGCCCGGTGCCCGAGGTGAGCGACCCGTTGAGCACGCCGATGACGAATAGTCCCGCCCCGCCCACCAGGTAGCCGTGTCCGGTGCGATGGCTCGGTTCATAGACCTGCCCCAGGCTGGGGCGGAACACCGAGTACAGCCCGAGACCGATGGTGAGCAGACCCAGGGCCACCTCGGCCCCCCGTTCCGGCACCTGGAGGATGAAGCTGGCGCCGATCGTCACGCCGGGCAGACCGGTGATCAGGATGAACCCTGCAAAGCGCCGCTCCAGTGTGTTTTCCTTGAGATGCCTCAGGGCCGCCCCCAGCCCGAGCGCCACGCTGGCCACCTTGTGGGTGGCCAGAGCGACCCCGAAGGGCAGCCCGAGGAAGATGAGCGCGGGGAGCTGGATCAGCCCGGCGCCACCGCCGGACAGGGCCGACAGCAGGTTGGCGGCCAGGGCGATGACGAACAGCAGGATCTGGTCCAGGATAGACAAGGCGGATGGCCGTCGGCCCCGATGGTTTACAATAGTCGATCAGCCGGACCGGCTTGCCCGGGCCGGGAGAGGTTAACACAGGGTCCGGAATATGGGATTTGCAGTCAGACTGGTGATGCTGGCGAGCATCGGCGCCATGCTGGCCGCCAGCGTGGCACAGGCGCAGATGTATCGCTGGACCGACGAGGAGGGGCGCGTGCATTACAGTGACTCGCCGCCCCCGGAAGCCTCACGCCAGGAGCGCCAGATCCTCGACGAGCGCGGATTGAGACGAGGCGTCCTTGAGCGCGCGCGAACGCCCGAGGAGATCGAGGAGGCCCGCCGGCAGGAGCAGGCGGAAGAGGAGCGCCGCCAAGCCGAGGCGGAGCGGGAACGCCGCGACCGCATTCTCCTTCAGAGCTTCGGTTCCGAGCGCGAACTCATCGCCGCCCGCGACGACCGGGTGGCGCTGATCGACGGCGCCCTGCACATCACCGAGGAAAACATCCGGGGCCTGGAGGAACAGAAGGCTTCGCTGGAGCGCCGCCGGGATCTGATCGCCAGCCGCGGTCGCGAGCCGCCGGAGGCACTGGACGAGGATATCGCCTCCGTGCAGCGCCAGATCCGGGTGCAGGAACAGCTCCGGGAGGAACGCACGGCAGAGCGCCGGCGCATCATCGAGCAGTTCGATGCCGACCTGGAGCGGCTGCGGGAACTCCTGGCGGAGAGGTGACGGGGCGCTTTCGCGATTCAAGATTCAAAATTCAAGATTCAAAGGGGTGAGTGCGCTCGCCCAATGAATCTCTTTGAATCCCCGAACCCTACCCTTTGAATCTTGAATCTTGAATCTTGAATCTTGAATTTTGAATCTTGAATTGCCCTTACTCAATTTCGAATCAGCGTCCCCACGCCCTCGTCCGTAAACAGTTCCAGCAGCACCGCGTGCTCCACGCGCCCGTCGATGATGTGGGCGGACTTCACGCCGGATTTCACCGCGTCCAGAGCGCAGGCGATCTTCGGGATCATGCCGCCGTGGATGGTGCCGTCTTCGATCAGTTCGTCCACCTGACGTGCGGTCAGCCCGGTCAGCAGCTTGCCCTGGGGGTCCAGAACGCCGGGGGTGTTGGTGAGCAGGATGAGCTTCTCGGCGTTGAGCACCGAGGCCATCTTGCCGGCCACCAGGTCCGCGTTGATGTTGTAGGCAGTGCCGTCGTCGCCCACGCCGATGGGGGCGATCACCGGGATGAAGTCTCCGGAATCCAGCATGTGCACCACCGCCGGGTCGATGCCGGCCACCTCGCCCACGTGCCCCAGGTCGATGATCTCCGGCGCATCGGCGTCCGCGCTCGCCCGTGAATGGGACAGCCGCCGGGCATGGATGAGCCCGCCATCCTTGCCGGTCAGCCCCACGGCGCGTCCGCCAAAGCGGTTGATCAGGTTGACGATCTGCTTGTTGACCAGCCCGCCGAGCACCATCTGCACCACGTCCATGGTCTCGCTGTCGGTCACTCGCAGCCCGTCCACGAAGCGCGACTCCTTGCCGATCTGCGCCAGCACTTTGCCGATCTGGGGTCCGCCCCCGTGCACCACCACGGGATTCAGCCCCACCTGCTTGAGCAGCACGATGTCCCGCGCAAAGCCCCGCTGCAGATTCTCGTCCACCATGGCGTTGCCGCCATACTTGATGACGATGGTCTTGCCCGAAAAACGCTGGATGTAGGGCAGCGCCTCGGTGAGGACGCGGGCGGTATTGGCTGCGGATTGCTGGTCCATGTTTCTGCAGACGCCTGTGGTGGGGGCTTGGGTTCGAGGCCCCATTCTACAAAGGATGAAGGATGAATGAAACCGCCCCGCCCCAACCTGCCCCATGGGGGTATGAGGCGAGGCATTCCTGATTCCACCTTCAGCCTTCCACCTTCATCCTTCGGATCGTCCGGGATCAAGAGATCCCGGACGATCCGAATCCCCCCTCCCCACGGTGGCTCTCCTCGAACGACTCCACGACCTCGAACTCCGCCTGGACTACCGGCACGATCACCAGCTGCGCGATGCGCTCGCCGGGCTGGATGACGAAAGGCTCGCGACCGCGGTTCCAGCAGGAGACGAACAGCTGGCCCTGGTAGTCGGAGTCGATGAGGCCTACCAGGTTGCCGAGCACGATGCCGTGCTTGTGACCCAGGCCCGAGCGGGGCAGGATCATGGCCGCCAGGCCCGGGTCGGCGATGTGGATGGCGACGCCGGTGGGGATCAGTTGCGTGTCGCCGGGCTCCAGGGTCAGCGCCTCATCGACGCAGGCGCGCAGATCCATGCCGGCGGAGCCGGGGGTGGCGTGGGCGGGCAGGGGGATGTCCTTGCCGATGCGGGGGTCGAGGATTTTGAGTTCGATCTTCATAAGGGCGATTCAAGATTTAAGATTCAAGATTCAAAGGGGAGGGAGTTCGGGGATCCAAAGAGGTTCATAGGGTAAACGCATTCAACCCTTTGAATCTTGAATTTTGAATCTTGAATTTGCCTCCCCCATGCGGTCCGCGATGACCGCCACAAGCTGCCGCGCCAACTGTTCCTTGGATTGCAGCGGCAGGGTTGTGCCGCCGCCCGGCCAGAGCAGCGTCAGGGCGTTGTCGTCGGCGTCGAAACCCCTGCCGCCCGAGACGTCGTTGGCGGCGATGAGGTCCAGGCCCTTCTTCATCAGCTTTGCGCGGGCATTGCGCTCGAGGTCCTGCGTCTCGGCGGCAAAGCCCACCACAAGGGGGCGTTGCGGCAACGCGGCGACGGCGGCCAGGATGTCCGGGTTGCGTTCCAGTTCGAGACTTCGACGGGCGGCGTCTTTCTTGATCTTCTGATCCGCGATGCTGGCCGGACGATAGTCCGCCACCGCGGCCGTGGCCACGAACACCTGCGCCTGCGCAACACGGCTCATGACGGCCTCATGCATTTGCTGCGCGGTCTCGACGTGTACACATTCCACCCCTGGTGGCGGAGCAATCGCGGTGGGGCCGGACACCAGCGTCACCCGGGCGCCCGCCTCCCGGGCGGCGCGGGCCAGCGCGTAGCCCATCTTCCCAGAGCTGCGGTTGGTAAGGTAACGCACCGGATCCAGGGGTTCCCGGGTGGGGCCGGCGGTGATCAGCACGGACAGGCCCGCCAGTGCACCGGTCGCGAACACCGTATCCAGGGCGCTGATCAGGTCAGGCACTTCCAGCATCCGTCCCTCACCTGTCTCACCGCAGGCCTGGTCTCCCTCGCCGGGGCCCAGAACTCGCACACCGCGCTCCTTCAGGGTGCGCACGTTGGCCTGTGTCGCCGGGTTCGCCCACATGACCCGGTTCATGGCAGGCGCGACGCACAGGGGCGCGTCGCCGGCGAGGCACAGTGTGGCGAGCAGATCGTCCGCACGTCCCTGAGCCAGGCGCGCGAGGAAATCGGCCGTGGCGGGCGCCACGAGGATCGCGTCGGCCCAGCGGGCCAGGGCGATATGGTCCATGCCCGCTTCGGCCTCCGGGTCGAACAGCGCGCTGCGTACCGGCTGGCCCGACAGGGCCTGGAAGGTGAGCGGCGTGACGAACTCCGTGGCGGCGCGGGTCATCACCACGCGCACCTCCGCCCCCGCGTCGCGCAGGCGACGCGTGAGTTCACAGGCCTTGTAGGCCGCGATCCCGCCGGTGACGCCCAGCAGGATGCGCTTCTGGTCAAGGGACGACATGGGGCGATTCTATGGCCGCGGCGCAGTATTTGGAACCATGGTCACACGGCCCGCAAGCGCGGGAATCCGCAATTGCTCGCACATGGACGCGAATTCAAGGTCAAAAGCCTGACCGCGGGGGGCGCGAAGGTATGCGCGAAGGACGCGAAGGAAATTCCATTCAAGAAACCTCGCGCCCTTCGCGCATACCTTCGCGTCCTTAGCGGTGGGGCTGTTTGCATTTCATTCGTGTCCATGTGCATTCATTTGCCGACCCCGAACGGGTATCCTCGCCGGATACCCCGGAACCCCTGCATATGATTCATACCTATCCGCCGCGGTTCCTGCGCGCGCGCTGGACCGTTTTCACCATTCTCGTGCTGGCCTACATGCTGGTGTTCTTTCACCGCATGGCGCCGGGTGTCGTGGCCAGCGACCTGTCCGCCGCGTTCGGCATCAGCGCTGCTGCGCTGGGTTCGCTGGCGGCCATGTATTACTACATCTACACCGCCATGCAGATGCCAGCGGGTGTCCTGGCCGATACCCTCGGGGCGCGCTATGCGGTGCTGCTGGGCAACGCCGTGGCCGGGGTCGGCTCGATCATGTTCGGTCTGGCGGAGACGTTCGCGGTGGCCAGCACGGGGCGTTTCCTGGTGGGACTCGGGGTCTCCGTGGTGTTCGTGGGCCTGATGAAGAGCAACAGCGTGTGGTTCAGTGAACGCCACTACGGCACCATCAGCGGCACCACGCTCCTGCTCGGCAACCTGGGTGCCATCGCCGCCACCGGCCCCCTAGCGCTGGTGCTGGTCTATACCGACTGGCGCAGCGTGTTCGTGGCCCTGGGGGTGCTGGCCCTGGCGCTGGCGTTCGCCTCGTGGTGGAAGGTGCGTGACCGGCCCGAGGACATGGGTTTCCCTTCGGTGCGCGAGATGGAGGGCCTGAGCGCCCACCCGCCCCGACAGCAGCACTGGATCGCTGACCTGCGCGACGTGCTTGCCCACCGACGCCTGTGGCCCGGATTTTTCTATGATTTCGGCATCACCGGCTCACTTTTCGGCTTCGTCGGCCTGTGGGCCATTCCTCTGCTCAGGGACGTGCACGGTCTGTCCCGGGGCGACGCCTCCGCGTACACCACCGTGGCGCTCATCGCCTTTGCGCTGGGCTGCCTGCTCTCGGGAAGCTTCTCGGACCGGCTCCGGCGCCGTCGGCCCGTGCTGATCGGGGGTGCGCTGCTCTACGCGGCCGCCTGCGGCGCGTTCCTCGTCCTGCCGTGGAGCCCGGGCCCGATGGCCCACCTGCTGTTCACTGTACTGGGGCTGTCGGCGGGCTGCTTCGTGGTCGCCTATGCGCAGGCCAAGGAAGTCACGGCGCCGGCGCTCTCGGGCATGGCCATCGCACTGGTGAACACCGGGCTGTTCCTGGGCGCGGCGATTTTCCAGCCCCTGTTCGGCTGGGTGCTGGACCTGGGCTGGGACGGCACCACGATCGCCGGGGTACCCGTCTACGCCGCCGCCGACTACCGTAACGGCCTGCTCCTGCTGTTCGGCTTCGCCCTGCTGGCCGTGGCCGCGAGCTTCGGCTTCAAGGAGACCCGCTGCCGAAATATCGCCTTGGAAGGGCGAATTCAAGGTTGAAGATTCAAGATTCAAAGTTCAAAGGATGAATGGCATCATATCTTTGAATCTTGAATCTTGAATCTTGAATCTTGAATCTTGATCTGCAACTGCGCACATGGAGGTGCAACCCCATGCCCATCACCGACTGGCCCGCGGACGAGCGTCCGAGGGAGAAACTCCTCAAGCGCGGCGCCGCTGCGCTCTCCGATGCCGAATTGCTGGCCATATTCCTGCGCACCGGCGTCGCCGGGCGCACCGCCGTGGACCTCGCCCGGGACCTGCTCTCACGCTTTGGCGGTCTGCGTCCGCTGCTGCAGGCCGACCCGGACGCGTTCTGCACGGCCCGTGGCCTGGGCGTGGCCAAGTACACCCAGCTTCAGGCCGTTGTGGAAATGGCCAGGCGCCATCTCTCGGAGACGCTCACCCGGGGCGATGCGCTGGGCAGCCCCGACGATACCCGGCGTTACCTGTCGGCGCGTCTGCGCGACTACCCGTTCGAGGTGTTCGCCTGTCTGTTCCTGGACAACCGCCACCGGGTGATCGCCTTCGAGGAACTGTTCCGGGGCACCATCGATGGCGCCAGCGTCCATCCGCGCGAGGTGGTGCGCCGTGCGCTGACCCACAATGCCGCGGCGGTGATCCTCGCACACAATCACCCCTCCGGCGTGGCCGAGCCGTCCCGTTCCGACGAGGCCGTTACCTGGCGCCTGCGCGATGCGCTGGCGTTGATCGACGTGCGGGTCCTGGATCACGTGGTGGTGGGCGAGGAACTTGTTTCGTTTGCGGAGCGGGGGCTGCTCTGAGCGGTTTCGCGGCCGGCCCTGCCCGGTGTCGTGCCTCCGAGGAAGGTGGCGAGTACCTCGGCGGGCATGGCCCGTGAATGCAGCCAGCCCTGATACAGGTCGCAGCCGATGGACCGCAGGAACGCCAGTTGGGCGGGCGTCTCGACGCCTTCGGCCACCAGTTCCAGGTTCAGGCCATGGCAGAGCTGCGCGATGGCACGAACGATCATGTCCGATTCCCGGTCCTTGCCGATGTCGTTGATGAAGGATCGGTCGACCTTCAGGCGGTCGATGGGCAATGCCTTCAGATAGGCCAGGGAGGAGTATCCCGTCCCGAAGTCATCCAGCGAGATCCGCACCCCCAGATCCTTGAGGCGGGTGAGCTGCCGGCGGGCCAGTGCCACGTCGGCCATGGCGGCGGTCTCGGTGACTTCGATGTCGAGTCGCTCGGGCACCGTGCCGCTGTCCTGTATCGCCTCCCGCAGGTGATCCACCAGGTCCTGCTGGCGGAACTGCATGGCGGAGAGGTTCACCGACATCCGCAGGGCCGTGCCCGCCCCGGCGAGTTCGGCGGCCTGCCGGCAGGCCTCTCTGATGACCCAGTCGCCCAGGGGGATGATCAGCCCGTTGCTCTCGGCCGCGGCCACGAAACGCTCGGGGGATACGCGCCCGAGTTCCGTATCCTGCCAGCGCAGCAGGGCCTCCACCCCGCGGATTTCTCCGCCGGCCACGCTCACCAGGGGCTGGTAATGCAGTTCGAATTCGGAATGCTCGAGTGCGTGCTTGAGCCGGTCCTGCAGGCGCTGCTCCTCGTGGATACGCCGGTCCAGCTCCCCGGAGAAGAAGGCGTAGGTGTTTCGCCCGGCCTGTTTGGCCTCGTACATGGCCATGTCCGCGTAGCGGATCAGGGTTTCCTCGTCCTGGGCATCCTGCGGATGGATGGCGATGCCCAGGCTGGCGCTGGTGGAGATGCTGCGACCGGTGGCCGTCACGATGGGTTGGGCGAGGGTGCGCAGGATATTCATCGCCACTGTGGCGATATCGACGACGCGGTGCATGTCGGGCAACAGCACCATGAACTCGTCTCCGCCGAAGCGCGCCACCGTATCCTCACGCCGCAGCGTGCCCTGCAGTCTGCGTGCCACCTCCTGGAGCAGCGCATCCCCCTCCTGATGCCCGAAGGTGTCGTTGACGATCTTGAAGTTGTCCAGGTCCAGCAGCATGACCGCGAGCAGTCCATGATGGCGTTCGGCGTGCGACAGGGCCTGGGCAAGCCGGTCGCGCAGCAGCCAGCGGTTGGGCAGCCCGGTGAGGCCGTCGTGAGTGGCCTGGTACTCGATCTGTTCTTCGCGGCGCCGGTATTCGGTCATGTCCCTGACGAAGGCGGTAATGCGCGAGGTGCCGGCGTCCTCGAAGACGTTGAGACTGACGTCGACCGGAAACTCCGTGCCGTCACGGCGGTGTCCCGTCAGATTGGTAAGCTGGCCCATGGGCGAGGCACCGGCATCCGCTTCGTGCTGTGTGGCGCGATGGGCCATGAGCCGAGACCTGTAGCGCCCGGGGATCAACTGCTCCACCGGCCGGCCGAGCAGGGTCGATGCGGGGTATCCGAACAGGTGTTCGATGTTGCGGTTGGCAAGCAGTATGGTGCCGTCGGAATCCGCGACCAGTACGCCGTCCGGCGCGGTGTCCACAAGCTGCTGGTAGCGGCGTTCCCGGGTTTCGATGTCCCTGCGCGCCGCGTGCAGGCGTTCCATGGGGCTGCGCACGCTTTCCAGGAACATGCCCCAGTAGATGAGCAGGTACGCCATGACCTTGTAGATGTGCCCAAGCACGAAATAGGCATCCGTGAGGTCACGGTAGATCATGAAGAAGAACTCGCTGGCGATGCTCAGGGCCACGGCGCCGCCCAGCAGACGCATGCTGGGCGATGCGAGCAGCCCGGGCCGGAATGCCATCACCACCAGGGTGATCCCGTGCAGGACGATGACGAACGCCTCGACGCCAATCTTGAACGGGGTCAGGCCCCGCTCGGCCTCGAACAGGGGCGGCACCCAGTGCTCATGCCAGATGCCGACCCAACCCACCAGTGCCACCAGCCCCAGGCTGACCGCCACGTACAAGGGGCGACGGGCCTGGCCTCTGCGGTACTCCTGCATGGGCAGGGTCACGTACAGCAGGATCGCTCCGGCCGCAACCAGACGTGCCGCGAGCCAGAAGATCAGCGTCTTCTGGGAGCTGTTCGGCGTGATCAGATCCGGCATGCCCGGATAGGCCATCAGGTGCAGGAAGTCCAGCGAGGCCACCGCCAGGAAGGCGCATGCCAGCATCAGGGAGCTGCGGGCGCGCTTCTCGTCGAGCACGTGATAGCCGACGGCAAAGACCAGGATTGCAACCACTACCGCGAACATCTCCACGGCGGTGTGAAAGGCGACGATGTGGGCGTTGGGGACCAGCACGGGCAGTTCGTCGGCCAGACCCCAGAGGATCAGGGGGGCCAGCAGAAGCAAACCGAGGATGATGCGGCTGTTCGATCGGTCGACTGGCAAGGATTTCTCCCTGTCACCGGCGGCTCTTGGTTGTCGAGGATGCGCCGGACTTGTTCTTCTTATGTGTCGCCCGGAGGTGCGGCCAGGCGCGAACCGTTTTCCATAATACTATTACGGAATTGCGGTCGGTCCAATCCTTTGACCTGGCTCTGAACGTGGGAGACACTCCGATTGTGTGTCCACGTTTGGATACGGGTCGGGGAGCCGGACTATGACGGAAGATCTGGGCAAACTCATCCTGCGCGTCACACTGGGATGGCTGATTCTCATGCACGGTATTCACAAGCTGATCCACGGGGTCAGCGGTATCGAAGGCATGATAGAAGGGATCGGTCTGCCGGGGTTTCTCGCCTATACGGTCTACATCGGCGAGGTGCTGGCACCGGTGCTGCTGATTCTCGGTTTCTACGCGCGGGTCGGGGCGGCGCTGATCGCGGTGACCATGGTGGTGGCCATTGCACTGGCGCATCCCCACGAACTCTTCGATCTGACCCGCTTCGGTGGCTGGGCCCTGGAGCTGCAGGGGATGTTCCTGTTCACTGCCGTCGCCCTTGCCCTGACGGGCCCCGGTCGGCTGAGCATCAACAGGATGTGAGAACACAGCGGAAAGTTGGTTCGCCTGCATATCTGCAGCCGCAGTAGAAGGGCGCTGAGATATGCGGGCCAGTTTCCCGGTGCGGGAGCCCGGGCCTACCAGGCCCTGCTTTGCTCGGCGTAAAACGACCGGTCCTCGGTCGTCGCGCCTCGCAGCGTGCAGACCTGCGCGGCGAATCGGGCGGCACGTTCGAGGATCGTCTCCCATCCCCAGCCCTCCATGATGCCGAGCAGGACGACCGCGCTGAAGGCATCACCCGCCCCCACCGTGTCGACGAGTCCGTCCACCGGCGGGGCGGGTTGCGAGATCACCAATCCGTCGGACGCGGCCACCAGGGCGCCTTCCGATCCCCGGGTCAGGATCACGGCCCGCAGTCCGTATCGCGACAGCAATGCCCGCGCGCCATCCTGTGGTGAACGCATGTCGCCATCACCCAGCGCGTCGAGTTCATCCTGGTTGAGTTTCACCCACGCGGAGTTTGCCACCAGTTCGCGCACGGTATCCCTGTCCCACCACGGGGCGCGCAGGTTCACGTCCATGAACACGCCGCCGCGCACGGTGTCGCGCAGGGCAGCCAGGGTTTCGCGGGAGCCGGTGTCGCGCAGCGCAAGACTGCCGTGATAGAGGATCGCGTCCTCGCGCCCCGCGATGGCCGTCAGCGCCGCTTGCCGGTCCACATGGTCGTAGGCCTGGTCGGCGACGATCTCGTAGCTCGGTTCACCGCCTTCAAGCGAGACCTGAACGGTGCCGGTGGGGTGAGCGGGATCGGTCTGCAGGCCCGAATCGTCCATGCCCCAGGCCGCCATGATGCGGCGCACATCGGCGCCTGGCCGGTCGTCCCCCACGGCACCGACGAACAACGGGTTCCCACCGAGCCCGTGGAGGTTCCACGCCACGTTGAACGGCGCGCCCCCCAGCACACGGCGATCCGGAAAGCAGTCGAACAGCACCTCCCCGAAAATGACGGGGCCTGCTGATGATGCGGTGATGGTGGTCATGGCGACAGATTAATGGAGCATACGCGAAAGGAATGAGTGGGTTTGTCAGTGGTCAGTGGTCAGTGGTCCGTTGTTGAAACCCCTT
>NZ_MVBK01000036.1:0-2638 GCF_002000365.1 Thioalkalivibrio denitrificans
ACCCGAATCCTTCGCCTGCTCCCGCGATCCCGGTGAGATATGCGGGTTAAGCGCTGTCAGTCGCTCTGCTGCAGCTGCCGTCGGGCCAGTCTCGGGTAGATGCCCGCGGCACCGAGCCAGACCAGACTCAGGCAGATCATCAGCCAGCCGTATCCCCGCTCGGCCCCTGGGCCGGCGGCATGAAAGACGCCGATCACGAAGTAGAGCATCGCCAGAAAGGCGGACCAGGCGTGGGTATATGCCCGTCCCGCCAGCAGGCCCGGCAACGGCAGCACCAGCGGTGTCAGCATCAGCAACAGCACCAGCGCGCGGGGCAGGACCTGCGGTGGTGCGAGCCAGGCGTTCCAGATGAGGATCAGGGCGAACAGCCCCAGCACCCCCGCCAGGGCCAGGCTGTTGGCAAGTCGCATCAGCCCGCAGTGCCCAGCGCGCGCGCCGCGGTCGCAATGCGGCGGCCCAGGGCATGACACAGCACCCTCTCGTCCTCGCTCAGGGGCAGGTCCCCCTTGGGGCCCGCCAGGTGGCTGGGGCCGTACGGTGTCCCTCCCGTGCGCGTGTCGGTGAGGGTCGGTTCCGTGTAGGGGATGCCCACGATCAGCATGCCGTGGTGCAGCAGCGGGATCATCATGCTGAGCAGCGTGCTTTCCTGTCCGCCGTGCAGGGTACCCGTGGACGTGAACACGCCGGCCGGCTTGCCGGCGAGCGCACCGGAAAGCCACTGGCTGCCGGTTCCGTCCAGGAAGTATTTCATGGGCGCGGCCATGTTGCCGAACCGGGTGGGGCTGCCCAGTGCCAGGCCCGCGCACTCGACGAGATCATCGGCGGTGGCGTAAGGAGGCCCCTCCGCGGGGATGTCGGCCGCCACCGCCTCGCAGGTGGCCGAGACGGGCGGAACCGTGCGCAGCCTGGCCTGCATGCCGTCCACGGACTCCACGCCGCGGGCCACGTGCCGTGCCATGTCCGCCGTGGCGCCGTAGCGGCTGTAGTAAACGACGAGGATCTCGCTCGCGCTAGCCCGCATAGCTAGAGCACCTTCAGCACGTTCTCGGGCGGTCGCCCGATAGCGGCCCGGTCGCCATGGACCACGATGGGGCGCTCGATAAGTATCGGCCGCTGCACCATGGCGCGGATCAGGGTCTCGCGCGTGAGTCCCGGATCGTCCAGATCCGCCTCGGCATACTCAGGTTCCTTGCGGCGCATGAATTCCCGCGGCTCCATGTCCAGCTTGCGCAGGATGCGATCGAGTTCATCCGCATCCGGCGGTGTCTTCAGGTACTCCACGATACGGGGTTCGATGCCTTTCGAGCGCAGCAGTTCGAGGGTTGCCCGGGACTTGCTGCAGCGCGGATTGTGGTAGATGACGACGGGGGAAGTCTGGGTCGACATGAGGTTGCCCTGGTGTTGTTGCCATTGATTTTCGGCGGTTTGCCGTGCCTTGACGCTTCAGGGGGGTGGTGATAGCGTCTGATCGAACCGGCGTTCGTCGCCCCTTTCCGATCACGCACGCACGACACCATCCCATGTGGAGCAACTCCCTGCCTCGCGCAGCGTCCCTGGCATTATACCTGTCGCTTGCCGCACTCGCCGGGTGCGCCGCCACGGCACCCGTGCAGGAAATGAGCGACGCCCGCCAGGCCTTGCGGGCGGCCGAACAGGCCGGCGCGCAGGAGCGGCAGCTGCCCAGCTACCTGGTCGCCCGGGAACTGCTGGAGTCCGCGGAGGCCCTGCTGAACGCCGGGGACTATCGCGCGGCCCGGGAGAAGGCCGACCGGGCCAGACGACACGCCGTCAATGCCCGGCGGGAAGCCCTGGGGCGGGAATGAATCGCGGCGAGGGAAACCTTGTTGGTTCCCTCCAGTGTTGTGAGCCACAGCTTTCAGCGGTTGCGGGTGTTTCGTTCCGTGACGCCCGTCTCCCATAGTTCTTGACCATCTTGCGGGCGTGGTGGTAGCTTGCGTCTATGTCAGATATGTTGTTGTCTGCTCAGAATAATTCCAGATAAACAGGAGCCATAACAAATGAAATCCAACCAGTTGCGGCTTGCGCTTGTCGGTGCCATGGTGCTCGGGCTCACCGTCGGATGTGCAGCG
Organism: Thioalkalivibrio denitrificans; assembly: GCF_002000365.1. Lineage (GTDB taxonomy): Bacteria > Pseudomonadota > Gammaproteobacteria > Ectothiorhodospirales > Ectothiorhodospiraceae > Thioalkalivibrio_A > Thioalkalivibrio_A denitrificans. Next base: position 2,091 of record NZ_MVBK01000036.1, read on the forward strand.
ACCCAGGAGCCGGCCCCGGAGCCGGAACCCGCACCGCCGGCACAGCCGGCCCCCGCGCCTGCCCCGCAGCCAAGGGCGGAACCGACACCGCCCCCGCCGCCGCCGACCAGCATGATTTACGAGGTGGTGCGTGGCGACAGCCTGTGGCGTATTTCCGGCCGCAGCTCCGTGTACGGCAATCCGTACCAGTGGCCGCTGATCTACCGGGCCAACGCATCCGAGATCCGCGACGCCGATCTGATCTACCCCGGCCAGCGTTTCACCGTCGAACTCAATCCGTCGCAGGGTGACGTGGATGCCGCTGTACGCCATGCCCGTACCCGTGGAGCCTGGGAGCTGGGCCGTGTCGAGGATTCGGACGTGCGTTACCTGGATCAGTACGGTCTGCGTCCGAAGCGCTGATCGCTACACTAGATCGGCAGTATCGAAGGGCCCGCCTTAGTGCGGGCCTTTTGTTATTTGTCAGTTGTCAGTTGTCAGTTGTCAGTTGTTGAAAACCCTTGACACACTTTCTGCCGCAGCCATGCTCCTGACAACTGACAACTGAC
>NZ_MVBK01000036.1:2713-19974 GCF_002000365.1 Thioalkalivibrio denitrificans
ACAACTGACAACTGACAAACTCCAATGTCATCCACCGCTTCCGAGCAATGCACGCGACGTTTTCTGGTCAGTGGACTGGTCCAGGGCGTGTTCTTTCGTGCCTCCACGCGACGGGAGGCGGAACGCCTCGGACTGTCCGGGTATGCGAAGAACCTGCGTGACGGACGGGTGGAGGTGGTGGCGTCAGGGTCCTGCGACCAGGTACGGGAACTGGAGGCCTGGCTATGGAAAGGGCCGCCCGCCGCGCAGGTGGATGATGTTGCCGTGGAGGATTATCCGGGGCCGGTGGCAGGGGGATTCCGGGTGGCCTGAAGCAGGCGGGGATTCAAGATTCAACATTCAAGATTCAAGGGTGACGGCGTGCCCATTCAGGCATCGGAGCCCCATACCCACCCCATTGAATCTTGAATATTGAATTTTGAATCGCAGTTCAATTCCGCGCCTGCGGCAGAATCACATGCAGTGTCTCCATGAACTGCAGATTCACGTCCTTCCATATGTCGTCCGTGATGCTTTCGTCCAGGCCCAGGGTCTTCCAGGTGCCCGGGTGCGGCAGGCTGGCGTAGGCGCCGAACTCGCTGGCGCTGCCCTGGTCCGTACGGTTGGCCAGGGTGTCCGCCATGTGCACGATGGCCACCTCGATGGTGTTGGCCGCGGCGCCGGGACGATGATGAAACGCCACGGCCTGCTGAAGACTTTCCGGCAGGCCCCAGAGCTCCAGCAGGGCACCACCCACCTCCGCATGGTCGAAGCCGATCAGTTCGCGCTCCTGCTGGGCCACCACGTCCTCGTTGCCCCGGGCAGTGAGCAACGATTCCCTGAGGATGTCCGGGTAGCGCTGATAGAGCACCAGGCTGCCGAGGTCGTGCAGCAGACCCGCCACGAACAGGCGCTCTGGGTGCAGCACGTGGCAACGCTGGGCAAGATTTCGGGCAATCAGCGCGGTGAATACGCTATGGCGCCAGAAGACGGCAACGTTGACCAGTTCGCTGGGCAGCTTGGAGAACGTCTGCGAAGCGGTGACAGCCAGGGCCAGGTGATAGAGCGCGCGCTGGCCGATGATGGAGATGGCCCGGCTCACCGTCTCGACCCTGTGGTTCAGACCGTACATCGCCGAGTTGGCGATATGCAGTATGCGCGCAGAGAGGTTGGGATCCTGCATCACAATGGCCGCGAGGCTTTCGGACGTACTGTCCTGAGCGTCAATCGCTTGACGCAGCCTGATCACAATTTCGGGCGGTGAAACGAGGGCCGAAACGTCTGCCAGTAACGCCCGGATTTCCTGCCTTTTGTCGGAAACCGAGTTCATAAGTTTGAACGACCCCACGCTTTCAGAAAATGCCCTGTGGCCTTCATGAAACACTATGGGCTATAAGATCCGCAAGTCAACTTGTTCGAGCGACAGGCACGATGCCGGGCGGCGTCGGGCCCTGTCCCGCGGAGTGCGTTTATGAATGATCCGGTGAGTGAGAACGTCGTTCCCTTCAGTGGCGCGCCCCGCCGCGAGTCTGCGGGTTCGGCGCTGCAGATCGTCGGACGCTGTCGCAACGTGACCACGGCCCACGTGCAGCGTTGTCTCAAGGAGATGCTGGACAATACGGATGACGCGCTCTTCAAGCTGGCGGAGCAGGCGGAGGACAACCGCTCCCAGAGCGAGTATTTCGATGCCATGCGCGAGGTTCGGCGCCGGCGCTCCACCATTGAGAGCGAGTACCCGATGCAGATCTCTCGGGTGTTCGACGAGTTTCTGCGCAGCGGGCCCGCGCGCAGCGCCAGGTCGGCCGCCGCCGAGATGGAGTTGTCCCTGGTCGAGGATGACGAACTGGAAGAGAACCTCGCCATGGAAGGCATGATCTCCAAGGCGAACCGGATCAATGAAAGCGAGATTTACGCGCTGACCCGCCGCCTGGCCGTGGCGCTGGACCGTCCCAAACTGGCCGAGGATGCGCATCCGCTGTCGCCGTCCGCCCTGTGCGAGGCCTTCCGCAGTGCCATGAAGGTGCTGGATGTGAACCTGCAGGTGCGGCTGATCATTTACAAGCTCTTCGACAAGTACGTGGTCGGCGAGCTGCATGGCCTCTACCATGAACTCAATCACGAACTGGCAGAGATGGGTGTGCTGCCGGAGCTTCGCACCCGCTCCACCGTGGTGCCGGGGCAGGGTGGGCGTCGCGGTGCCCGGTCGGACGGCGAATCGACAGTCCTGCCCGATGGCGACGAGGCGGGCGACGGCAACGAACTGCTCACGCTGCTGCAGCACCTCTCGGGTCAGGGGGGGGTGCCCCTGCCTCCCGGCGTCAACCTGGTGGACCGTTCCCTGGTCTCGGGGGCGCTCGGTCGCATTCCTGCCGTGGTGCCCGCAGGCGGGATCTATTCCGGCGCCCAGCTCAAGGATGCCGTGCTTGCCGCCGTCAATGGCGGGGATTCCACCGGCGTCGCGCTCAATCGGATGGACGAGACGGCCATTGATATCGTGGCCATGTTGTTCGACTTCATCTTCGAGGATCCGGCACTGCCGGCCCCCATCAAGGAATTGATCGGGCGCTTGCAGATCCCGGTGCTGAGGGTGGCGATCGCCGATCGGGGATTCTTCAACCGCAAGAAGCATCCTGCGCGACGCCTGCTCAACGAACTGACTCGGGCCGGTATCGGCTGGACCGAGGCCGAGGAACGCGAGGACGGTCTGCGTACCCGTATCGGGTCGATGGTGGATCGCCTGCTGGAGAACTTCGACGGCGACGTCAGCATCTTCGAGCAGGAACTGGAGGCGTTCCTGGAGTGGTCCCACGAACAGGCGGAGCGCGCCGCCCAGCGCGAGGAACACAGCGCCCTGGCGGCCCAGGGCAGGGAGCACCTGCGTGTCGCCAAGGCCGTGGCCGAGGAGGCCATCAGCCGCGTTGTGGAGGAGCAGCAGCTCCCCGAGGTGGTGGACAATCTGCTGCGCACCACCTGGAAGGACCTGTTGGTGCTGATCTACCTGAAGGACGGACAGCACGGCAAGCTCTGGCAGAAGGCACTGAACGTGGCTTCGCTGCTGGTGTGGAGCCTGTTGCCCAAACCGACCGCCGCGGAGCGTGAGCAGCTCACCGACCTGCTGCCATCGCTGCTGCGCGCGTTGCAGGAGGGCATGACGCGAATGTCCTGCACTCAGGAAGAACAGGACGGCATATTCGCGGTACTTTCCGGCGAGCATGCACGCCTGGTGCGTGATCCGGAGATGAACCTGGACGTGGACGTCCCGCGCGACGTACGGACCGACGCGCCCGAGGCCGGATCCGACGCCGCCGTTGTCGATGAGGTGATGGAGCCGACTGCCGATGTGGTCCTGTCTGCGGAACCGGATCCTGATCCGGTGTCCGCGCCGTCGATGTCCGAGGTCGATACGGAAGAGGTCCAGGACGGCAAGTCCTTCATGGCCCGCAAGGTGGCGGAGATCAATCAGCTCATCTCCGAGGGCCGCTTCAAGGTCTATGACGAAGTGGTCGTGGGTGACGGTGCGATAGAGGATGCCGAAGACCTGCACCTGCTGACCGCACGTGAGCTGGAAGAGGGGACCTGGCTGGAGTTGCGGGACGAGGACGGCAACCCGTCCCGGGTGAAGCTCTCGTGGAAGAGCCTGATCAGCGGCAAGTACTTCTTCGTCAACCGGCAGGGGTTGAAGGTCAGGGAGCTGACCGTACCGGCCCTGGCCACCGAGTTCCGTGAAGGCCGCGCCCGCCTGATCGAGGACGTGCCGGTCTTTGACCGCGCGATCAGCACGTTGATGGCAAGTCTCTCTTCAAGTGCGAAGTAGGAATTGGGAAGTGGGAACAGGAAGTGCGAAGTAGGAATTGGGAAGTCGGAAGTTAAGAACTCCCTCCCCCTCAGGGGGAGGGCCGGGGAGGGGGTGGTTTCATTCCCACTTCCCAATTCCCAATTCGCACTTCCTGCTCATCCTTGCAGCTTCTTCCTTAAGAACTCCTCCAGCCCATCCATAGCCACCATCGTGGCCTCTTCATCCCTTCTGCCCTTGTACTCGATCTCGCCCGCATCCAGGCCGCGCTCGCCGAGCACGAGCCGGTGGGGGATGCCGATCAGTTCCATGTCGGCGAACATGGCACCGGGACGCAGCCCGCGGTCGTCATAGAGCACGTCGATGCCGCGGGACAGCAGTTGCTCATAGAGGGCATCGGCGGCCTCGCGCAAGCGCTGTGACTTCGCGGCGTTGATTGGGCAGAGGGCCACGGTGAAGGGGGCCAGGGCATCGGGCCAGATGATGCCCTGAGCGTCGTGGTTCTGCTCGATGGCGGCGGCCACGACCCGGGAGACGCCGATGCCGTAGCAACCCATGGTGACCACCAGCGTGCGCCCCTGCTCGTCGAGCACGGTGGTATTCATGGCCTCGCTGTACTTGCGTCCGAGCTGGAAGATGTGGCCCACCTCGATGCCGCGGCGGATCTGCAGGCGGCCCTTCCCGTCGGGGCTGGGATCACCGGCGGTCACGTTGCGGATGTCGGCCACTTCCGGCAGCGGCACGTCACGGTTCCAGTTGATGCCGAAGTGGTGCTTGCCGTCGATGTTGGCGCCCGCCGTGAAGTCGCTCATGAGCGCCACGGCCCGGTCCACCACGCAGGGGATGGGCAGCCCCACGGGACCCAGCGAGCCCGGACCCGCGCCGATGGCCGCGCGGATCTCTTCCTCGCCGGCCATGCGCAGAGGGTTGGCCACCTGCGGCAGCTTCTCTGCCTTCACCGCGTTGAGTTCGTGGTCGCCGCGCACGAGCAGCGCGATGAGCGGTGCGCCCGATTCGTCCGCCGCGGCGACCACCAGGGTCTTCACGGTCTTTTCCACGGGCACGCCGAACTGCGACACGAGGTCCGCGATGGTGCGTGCGTCCGGTGTGTCCACCACGCGCAGGTCCTCGGTCGGCGCGACATCCCCGCCTTGCGGCGCAACCGCCTCCGCCAGTTCCACGTTGGCTGCGTATTCACCTGCGTCGGAGAAGGCGATGGCATCCTCGCCGGAATCGGCCAGCACATGGAATTCGTGGGAGGCACTGCCGCCGATGGCGCCGGTATCCGCCAGCACGGCGCGAAAGTCGAGACCGCAGCGGCGGAAAGTGCGGCTGTAGGCCTCGTACATGGCGTCGTAGGTCTCGCGCAGGCTGTCCTCATCCGTGTGAAAGGAGTAGGCATCCTTCATCAGGAACTCGCGGGCACGCATCACGCCGAAGCGCGGGCGGATCTCGTCGCGGAACTTGGTCTGGATCTGGTAGTAGTTGACCGGCAGCTGCCGGTAGCTCTTCACCTCCCGGCGCACGAAGTCGGTGATCACCTCCTCGTGGGTCGGTCCGAAGCAGAAATCCCGATCGTGGCGGTCCCGGATGCGCAGCAGTTCGGGTCCGTATTGTTCCCAGCGTCCGGACTCCTGCCAGAGCTCCGCCGGCTGTATCGCCGGCATTAGGAGTTCCAGGGCCCCGGCCCGGTCCATCTCCTCGCGCACGATGGTCTCCACCCGGCGCAGTACGCGCAGGCCCAACGGAGTCCATGTGTAGAGTCCGGAGGCCAGCCGGCGGATCATGCCGGCCCGCAGCATGAGCTGGTGGCTGATCACCTCCGCGTCGGCGGGGGTTTCCTTGAGGGTGGCAAGCGGGAATCGGGAGGCGCGCATGTGTGCTCGTTGAAGTGGTGAATTCGTGGGTTCGGAAAACTTAATTTGCCACAGAGGGCACAGAGGTCACAGAGTGAAAACCAAAACAACCATATTCCCGCCCGGCCCATGGGCCGGGCGGGAATTGGCTTTTCTCTGTGACCTCTGTGACCTCTGTGGCTAAAACTATCTAGAACGTACCGCCGTTCCAGCCCCAGAGCTTACGGGGCGCGTTGGAGAATTCAATGTAGACGCGGTCGCGCGGGATCTGGAGTTCCTGCTCGAGCAGGTCGCACAGCATGGCGGAGAGGTCGCCGGTCTGGGAGTCGGACAGGCCGATGCTCTTCACTTCCAGGTAGGCGAGGGCGGTGTCCTCGCCGGCGAACAGCATGTCCGGATTGCGGTTGAAGCGCACCATGACATAGCGTTCCGGCTTCCCGAGCCGCTCGGCCAGTGCCCGGGAGGCAGTCTCCAGCAGCCTGGCGACGGCACCATCGTCCACAGCCTGGTTGGTCTCGATGCTCAGCAACGGCATGGGGTGGTCCGTCCTTTCGGTGCTGTGTCAGTCGCGGCAGAATTCCTGTATGTGTGCGCGCGTCTCGTCGATCCTGGCCTGGCGCTCGTCCTCATCCAGGACGCGGTACTGGTCATTCTCCCGGATGGTGACGCGGCCGCCTCGTTCCGTCAGGGTCTCCAGGTTGCGGCGGGCCCGTTCGCAGTTCTCCGCGCGGATGCGCTCGGATGCTTCGCGCCGTTCCCGTTCCTCCTGCTCGGAACGGGCCTGATCCTGGCGCTGCTCCATGTCTCCCATTGCCCTTTCGAGCCGTTGCTGGGGCGCACCGTCACCACGGGGTGCGGCGGTGGTGATACGCTGGGCGTCCACACCAGAGGGCGGCACCTGGCCATAATGGACAACGCCCTGTTCGTCCGTCCATCGGTACATGACGTCCTGGGCCAGGATGGGGGCAAGGGGGACAGCCGCCGCCAGGACGAAGGCGAGAATCGCCAGGGGCAGGGCGCGCGTGATGGGGATGCATCGCATGGGCAACGGACTCCTCAAGGCTCTCGGCCTCCAAGCTTAACAGAATCGATCCGGGGGCCCCGTGCATGGGTCTGATCCTGTCCGGCCGTCGGGAGGGATCGGTGCGGGGTCGTGCAGCGCCCGCCGGGATCCGCCCCGGATGTGGGCCGATACGCATCGCCACAGGAGGTCCTCTCCGGTGCTTTTCTTATACTTGCAGAGGGCCGGGTCTGTCACCGATGCGGGAGGGACATCCGACGGGCAGCGGTGTGCGACGGATCAGGCGGTCAACGGGGATCGCGGGGATACGGGCGGGACGCTTGTCCGGCGGGCCTGATGGCTATATATTAGAAAAAGCTAATATTCATGTCTCCCGGCCGTCGCGGCACGGAGACCATGCAACGGGGGTCACCCATGGAAAGGTCGTTCAAGCGGCATATTGCCATCGTGTCACTGCTGGCGGCGGGGTTCTGGGCGCAAACCGTTCCGGCGGCGCTGCCCTTCGAGACCGCACCTGCCGAGCGCCGGTTGACGGTTCACGAGCAGGTGCTTGACGGACGCGTGGAGGCGGTGCATCGAGCAACAGTGTCGGCGCAGACCAGCGGGCGCATCGTTGAACTGATGTACGACGTGGACGATTTCGTGGAGGAGGGCTCGGTGATCGTCCGCCTGCGCGACACGGAACAGCGGGCGCGGCTCGACCAGGCCAGTGCGGCGTTGCGCGAGGCGGAGGCGCGTTTCGCCGAGGCGCAGACGGAGTATGAGCGCATCCGGGGCATCTTCGAGCGCCAGCTGGTGTCGCGTGCCGAGATGGATCGCGCCACCGCGGCGCGCGATTCGGCCCGGGCCCGCCTGGAGGCGGCGCGCGCCGCCGTGGCCGGGGCGGAGGAACAGCTGGAGCACACGCGTATTCGTGCCCCTTACGCCGGCATTGTCACCGAACGCTTCGTGGAGGTGGGCGAGAGCGTGAGTCCGGGACAGCCCCTGATGGCCGGTATCTCGCTGGAACTCCTGCGCGTGACCGCGGAGGTGCCCCAGCGCCAGATTGCAGTGGTCCGCCAACTGGGTCGGGCCCGGGTGTTTCATGACGGCGAGACGCCGGTACAGGGCGAGGATCTGACCTTCTTCCCCTACGCCGATCCGGGAACCAACACGTTTCGTGTGCGTGTGCAGCTGCCACCCGGCATCCCGGATCTGTTTCCCGGCATGTTCGTGAAGGTGGCCTTTGCGGTCGGCGAGCGCGAGCGCCTGCTGGTGCCCGAGAGTGCCGTGGTGCACCGGGGTGAAATGGTCGGTGTTTACGTAGTGGACGACACCGGGCGCGTGAGCCTGCGCCAGGTGCGCATCGGCCGGCCCCAGGAGGACGACATGATCGAGGTGCTCGCCGGGCTCGATGAGGGTGAGCACGTGGCGGTGGATCCGGTGCACGCCACCCTGTACCTGAAGGAGCAGCAGGAGGCGGCCCGATGAGCGATGAACGGATGGGCATCTCGGGCCGCATCGCGAAACAGTTCCTGACCTCCGAGATCACTCCCCTGTTGGCCCTGGTGGGCCTGCTGCTGGGCCTGTTCGCCGTGCTCGTCACGCCGCGCGAGGAAGAGCCCCAGATCAACGTCACCTTCGCCAACGTGTTCATCCCCTTCCCCGGGGCCACGGCGCGCGAGGTCGCGCAGCTGGTGAGCTCCCCGGCGGAGCAGGTGCTCTCGGAGATCGAGGGACTGGAGCACGTCTATTCCGTGTCCCGGCCCGGCATGTCCGTCATCACGGTGCAGTTCAAGGTGGGGGAGGATCGCACCGAGGCGATCGTGCGCCTCTACAACCAGATCTTCTCCAACCAGGACTGGTTGCCCCAGGGTCTCGGCGTCGGTCAGCCCATCATCAAGCCGCGGGGCATCGACGACGTGCCCATCGTGGCGGTCACGCTGTGGACCGAGGACGAGGCCCGCGGGGCCCATGAACTGCTGCGCGTGTCCCACGCCCTGGAGACCGAACTCAAGCGCGTGCCCGGTACGCGGGACATCTACACCATCGGGGGCCCCGATCACGTGGTGCACGTGGTGCTCGACCCCCAGCGCATCGCCGGCTACGGCATCGGCGTGGACGAGCTGCGCAGCGCGCTGCAGGCCAGCAACTTCTCCCGCGACGCGGGTGCCCTGGTGCGCGACAACCTGGAGATCCCGGTGCAGGCGGGCACCTTCATGACCAGCGCGGACGAGATCGCGGAGCTGGTGGTGGGCGTGCGTGACGGTCGGCCCGTGTACCTGTCGGACGTGGCGGACGTGCGCCACGGGCCGGCGCCGCCGGACAACTACGTCCGTTTCGGTCTGGGCGCCGCAGCCGTGGGGACTTCGGCAGGTGCGACGACCCAGCCGGCGGTGACCCTGGCCATCGCCAAGCAGCCGGGCACCAACGCGGTGGACATCGCCGACCACATCGTCGAGCGCCTGGAGCAGTTGCGCGGCACGTTCATCCCCGAGGGCGTGAACACCACCATCACGCGCAACTACGGGGTGACCGCAGACGACAAGGCCCGCACGCTCATCCAGAAGCTCATTCTCGCCACCGGCTCGGTGGTGCTTCTCGTGTGGCTGGCCCTCGGCTGGCGCGAGGCCTTCATCGTGGGCACGGCCGTGGTCATCACGCTGGCCGCCACGCTGTTCGCGTCATGGGCCTACGGGTTCACCTTGAACCGCGTGTCCCTGTTCGCGCTGATCTTCTCCATCGGCATCCTGGTGGACGACGCCATCGTGGTGGTGGAGAACATCCACCGGCACATGCAGATGGGCAAGAAGAAACTGCTGGAGGCCATCCCGCTGGCCGTGGACGAGGTGGGCGGGCCGACCATCCTCGCCACGTTCACGGTCATCGCCGCGCTGCTGCCCATGGCGTTTGTCACCGGCCTCATGGGCCCTTACATGAGCCCCATTCCCATCAATGCCAGCATGGGGATGATCATCTCACTGGCGGTGGCCTACGTGGTGACACCCTGGATGACGTACAAGATGCTGCGCCGTCACGCCGAGGCGCGTCCGCCCGCGGAAGGCGGCAAGGCGCCCGAGGGTCACGGCGAGGAGGCCAGCGGCTGGCTGATGACGCTGTCCGAGCGCAGCATGGGGCCCTTCCTGCGCGGCGACAAGGCCCGGGTGCGGCGCTGGGGTCTGTATGGTGGCATGGTGGTGCTGATCCTCGCTTCCATGTCGCTGGCCTACTTCCAGGCGGTAGTGCTCAAGATGCTGCCGTTCGACGACAAGTCCGAGTTCCAGGTGGTGCTCGACATGCGCGAGGGCACGAGCCTCGAGCAGACCAACCGGGTGCTGCACGAGATGGGTGCCTATCTGGCCACGGTACCGGAAGTGACCGATTACCAGATCTACGCCGGTACCGCCGCACCCATCAATTTCAACGGCCTGGTCCGCCAGTACTACCTGCGTGAAGAGGCGCACATGGGCGATATCCAGGTGAACCTGATGCACGCCGATGAGCGCAGGCGCAAGAGCCACGAGATCGCCCTGTCCGTGCGCGAACCGCTGCGCGAGATTGCCGCGCGGTATGACGCCTCGGTCAAGGTGGTGGAAGTCCCGCCGGGGCCGCCGGTGCTTTCTCCTATCGTCGCCGAGGTGTACGGACTGGATTACGACGGCCAGATCGAGGTGGCCAGGCAGCTCAGGGAACTGTTCGAGGCCACCGACGGGATCGTCGACGTGGACGACAGCGTCGAGTATCCGGGGCCGCGGCTGATCCTGGAGGTGGACCGCCAGCGCGCGGCGCTGCTCGGTGTCTCCCAGCACGCGGTGGTGGATGCCGTGAACGCCGTGCTCGGCGGCGACGACGCCACCTACCTGTACGGTGTGGACGTGAAGTACGCGGTGCCCGTGCGCCTGGAGTTCGATGTCGCCGACAAGGCGGACGTCGAGTCCGTGCTCGCGCTCAGGGTGCGTTCGCGCGATGGCACCCTGGTGTCCCTGTCCGAACTGGTCCGGGTGGTGGACGCCACGCGCGAGTACTCCATCCATCACAAGGACCTGCTGCCGGTAGTGTATGTCACGGGCGACATGGCCGGCGATCTGGACAGCCCGCTGTACGGCATGTTCGACATGGTGTTCCAGCTGCGCGACCTGCCGCTCGCGTTTGGCAGGACCCTGCAGCAGTACTTCATCGCCCAGCCGGATGATCCGTACTTCTACAGCATCAAGTGGGACGGCGAATGGCAGGTCACCTACGAAACATTCCGTGACATGGGCATCGCCTACTCGGTGGGTCTCGTGCTCATCTATCTGCTGGTGGTGGCGCAGTTCCGCTCCTACATGGTGCCGCTGATCATCATGGCGCCGATTCCGCTCACCGTGATCGGCGTCATGCCCGGCCATGCCCTGATGGATGCCTTCGTCATGGACGCGAAGTTCACCGCCACGTCCATGATCGGCATGATCGCCCTGGCCGGCATCATCGTGCGCAACTCCATCCTGCTGGTGGACTTCATCAACGATGAACTGCGCCGCGGCGCCGCGGTGGAGGATGCCGTGATCCGCGCCGGTGCGGTGCGCGCCAAGCCCATCGTGCTCACTGGCCTCGCCGCCATGGTGGGCGCCGGCTTCATCATCGACGATCCGATCTTCAGCGGTCTTGCCATCTCCCTGATCTTCGGCATCCTCGTTTCCACGGTGCTGACCCTGATCGTGATCCCGCTGCTCTACTACAGCTACATCCGCAACCGCCTGCATCTGGTTCAGTCAGAGAGGGTGTAGTTGTTGCGGGTAACGCAGAGACGCAGAGGACGCAGAGGTTTTTGGAATAAGTACAAAAGAGATTTCTTTGCGTCCTCTGCGTCTCTGCGACCTCTGCGTTTCTCACCCGGCTTCAAGTCGAGTCATTCCAAACCTCCATTCATGCGTAGGCGTCCACGGCATCAGAAAAGCGATTCGGAATCTTTATTGACCGGGGTCAAGGAAGCGCTGGGCGGCATCGTTAGACTGGCATCGTGTCATCGGGTTTGAGGAGGTGGCTGCCATGAACAGGGGCCCATCCACAGCGCTGCAGCGGAGCGCCACTGGAATCCTCAATCCCCGGGTGCTGACCGGCGCCGAGATTCGGCGTCTGCAGGCGGCCTGCGGTGAGACGCCGTGCTTCGGCACGGATGAACGGTACGAGTGCCAGAGGCAGGAGTGCCGACTCGCCGGACGATGCATGGGCGGCCTTGTTGCCCATTGGAAACGTTGAACTCTACTTCTCCAGCAACCCCTCTTCGTCCCCAAACACCCCTTTCGGATCCTCCCCCGGGGTTTACTCCGGGGACGCTTCTTTTGTGTTTTCAGTGCTCAGGGTGGGAAGCGTGAGTAGTGACCCCCAACGGGTCTGCTTGCCAAGACATATTCAGGTGATTAATCGCAGAGGGCGCAGAGACGCAGAGGACGCAGAGATGTTCTTGTAGTTCTTCGAAAGAACCTCTGCGTCCTCTGCGTCTCTGCGCCCTCTGCGTTCCCATCCGAAGATCGAGCAATATCTCCCAAGAACGGAGCGCCGTCCTCCACACGGAAACCGGGAATCGACCCAGTCGGCATGGTGTTGGCCGCGTTGACGGATTCGTGAGCCGTATTCTAATGTGCAGGCAAGGCTGCCTGAGTCCGCTCCCGGAGATGTGTCTTGCGCGTGATCGCTCCCCAGGCGATGGATACCCTGATCCGCCTGCTGTCGGAGGACGGCTACGAGGTGGTGGGACCCACGCGCCGCGAGGGGGCCATCGTCTACGACCGGGTCCACGGCCTGGACGACCTGCCGGCGGGCTGGGGCGACGATCACGCGCCCGGCCGCTACCGGCTTTGGCAGCGCGACGATCAGGCCCTTTTCGGTTACGTTGTCGGCCCCCATTCCTGGAAGAAATACCTGTTCCCGCCCCGGGAGACCCTGGTGCGGGTGCACCGCCGTGACGATGGCGGGTTCGAGACCGAGAACGGCGAACCCTCTCCGCCGCGCCGTGCCTTCATCGGCGTGCGCCCCTGCGAGCTGGCGGCCATCGATGTACAGGACCGGGTGTTTCTGGGGCAGGCGGTGCGGGACCGTGCCTACGGGGCGCGCCGCGAAGGGGTGTTCCTGGTGGCGGTGAACTGTGCCGAGCCCGGCGGGACATGCTTCTGTGCTTCCATGGACACCGGCCCGAGAGCGAAGTCGGGCTTTGACATGGCGCTCACCGAGGTGATTGAAGGCGGCATGCATGTGCTGGTGGCGGAGGCGGGCACAGAGGCAGGTGAGGCCCTGCTGCAGAGGCTCGAGCCCCGGGAGGCGGACGATGCCGAGCGTCGCGCGGCGGAGCGCGTCTGGCGCGAGGCGCCGCAGCGCATGGGTCGGGCCATGCCCACCAATGCCCGCGATGTGATCGCCCGTTCCCTGGAGCACCCCCGCTGGGAGGAGACCGCGCGGCGTTGCCTGTCCTGCGCCAACTGCACGCTGGTGTGTCCCACCTGCTTCTGCGCCCAGATGGAGGAGGTGCCCGACCTGGAAGGCCGGGTGTCCGAGCGGGTGCGCACGTGGGATTCCTGTTTCAACGGTGAACATTCCTACATGGTGGGCGGTACCCACCGCACAACGGTGGCCGCGCGCTACCGGCAGTGGCTCAGCCACAAGCTCTCCACCTGGCACGATCAGTTCGGCACGTCCGGTTGCGTGGGCTGCGGGCGCTGCATCACCTGGTGCCCGGTGGGCATCGACATCACCGAGGAGGTGGCCGGACTGGCCGGAGGTGGGGATTCATGAACGAGCTGATGGAGATGCTGAAGGACCGGCCCTTCTTCGAGGGTCTGAGCGAGGCGCACATGAAGCTGCTGGCGGCCTGTGCCGCCCTGCGAAGTTTTGAACCGGATGTCTGCCTGTTCCGGGAGCACGAACCGGCCGAGGCGTTCTACCTGGTGCGTTCGGGTACCGTCGCCCTGGAAAGCCGGCTGCCCGGGCGCGGCGCGCGCACCTTTGCGACCCTCGGGGAGGGCGACATGCTGGGCTGGTCCTGGCTGATCCCGCCCTATCGCTGGCATTACGACGCCCGTGCGATCACCCCGGTGCACACGGTGCACTTCGATGCCGCCGTGCTGCGAGATCGCATGGACCATGACCCGGAACTGGGGTATGCCCTGCTCAAGCGTTTCACCGGGCTGATCGTGGAGCGCCTGCAGGCGGCGCGCCTCCAGTCCCTGGATATCTACGGAGATGCCGATGTCGGTCTCGGCGGCTGAACCCGCGCACGAGCCCATGGCCCCGGAGCCCTGGCGTATCCGCCAGGTTCGCCGCGAGGTGGCCGACGGCGAGGTGTTCACCTGGACCATGGAACCCCTGTCGGGGGAGGCCGCGGTCGCCAGGCCGGGACAGTTCAACATGTTGTACCTGTTCGGCGTCGGAGAGGTGGCCATCTCGATCAGCGCCCTGGCCGACGACGGCACACCGGTGCATACCATCCGCGCCGTGGGCAGTGTCACCCGCGCCATGCAGGACCTGGGTCCCGGCGACGTGGTGGGTCTGCGCGGGCCCTTCGGATCCGCATGGCCCGTGGCCGCGGCCGAGGGCAGGGACCTGGTGCTGGCGGCGGGCGGCATCGGGTTGGCGCCCCTGCGCCCGGTGGTGCACGCGGTGCTGGCCCGGCGCGAGGCCTTCGGGCGTGTGCTGGTCTGCTACGGCGCGCGCTCGCCCCGGGATCTGATTTTCCGTGACGAACTGGAGCAGTGGCGTGCGAATCCGGACCTGGATCTGCGCGTGACCGTGGACCGCGGCACCGCCGACTGGAAGGGCGACGTGGGGGTGGTGACCCAGCTTATCGACCGGGGCGGCTTCGACGGGCGCAACGCGATCGCCATGGTCTGCGGCCCCGAGGTGATGATGCGTTTCTCGGCCCTGTCCCTGCACCGACGGGGGATCGCCCCCGAGCGCATCCATGTGTCCATGGAGCGCAGCATGCGCTGTGCCCTGGGTTTCTGCGGCCACTGCCAGATCGGTCCGCACTTCGTCTGCCGCGACGGCCCGGTGTTCCCCTACCCGGCCATGGAGCCGGCCTTCAGGGTGAACGAGCTGTGAGCGCCCGCCGCCCGACCCTGGCCGTCTGGAAGTTCGCCTCCTGCGACGGCTGTCAGCTGACCCTGCTGGGCTGCGAGGACGAACTGCTGGCGGTGGCAGACGCCATCCAGATCGCCTACTTCCCCGAGGCCAGCAGCGCGATGGCGGAGGGTCCCTGGGACCTCTCCCTGGTGGAGGGCTCCATCACCACGCCCCACGATGCCGAGCGTATCCGCGAGATCCGCCGGGCATCCCGGCACCTGGTCACCATCGGTGCCTGTGCCACGGCGGGGGGCATCCAGGCGCTGCGCAATTTTGCCGACGTGGAGGCCTTCACGCGCCAGGTCTACGCACGCCCCGACTGGATCAAGACCCTGGCCACCTCCGATCCCATCGCGGCCCACGTGCCGGTGGACTTCGAGTTGCGCGGCTGTCCCATCGACAAGGCTCAGCTGCTGGAGGTGATCAATGCCTTCGTCTACGGCCGTCGACCGCAGGTTCCGCAGTCCAGTGTGTGCGAGGAGTGCAAGCGGGCCGGGCACGTCTGCGTCATGGTGGCCCACGGCACGCCCTGCCTCGGTCCCGTGACCCACGCCGGTTGCGGCGCCCTGTGTCCCGGCTGTCATCGGGGCTGTTACGGCTGCTTCGGACCCAAGGAGACCCCCAACGCCCCGGCCTTGTCGGCGTGGCTCGAACACCTGGGCATGAAGCGCGAGGAGATCGTGCGCGTCTACCGCACCTTCAATGCCAACAGCGACACCTTCCGCGAGGAGAGTCTGCGCCATGAGCGAGACACGGACCATCAAGGTTGACTACCTCGCCCGGGTCGAAGGGGAGGGGGCGCTCTACGTACGCACCGAGGGCGACCGGGTGGAGGAAGTGAAGCTGTCCATTTTCGAGCCGCCGCGTTTTTTCGAGGCCTTCCTGCTGGGGCGCGATTTTCGCGAGGCGCCGGACATCACCGCGCGTATCTGCGGCATCTGCCCCATCGCCTACCAGATGGGCGCGTCCCACGCGATGGAGGACGTATGCGGCGTCAAGGTGGACGGGTCGCTGCAGACGCTCCGCCGCCTGATCTACTGCGGCGAGTGGATCGAGAGCCACGTGCTGCACGTGTTCATGCTGCACCTGCCGGATTTCCTGGGCTATCCGGACGCCATCACCATGGCCCGGGACCAGCCGGACTTGGTGCGCAACGCCCTGCGCATGAAGAAGATCGGCAACGCCCTCATGCGTCTGGTGGGCGGGCGCGAGGTGCATCCGGTGAATCTCAAGGTGGGCGGTTTCTACCGCACGCCCACGGCGGAGGAACTGGCCGGCGTGCGCGCGGATCTGGCCTGGGGTCTGGAGGCGGCCTGCGAGGCGGGCGAATTCCTCGCCGGGCTGGACTTCCCGGGCTTCGAGATGGATTATGAGTTCGTGGCCCTTGTCCACCCGGACGAGTACCCCATCACCCATGGGGAACTGGGTTCCACCAGCGGTATTCGCGCGCCGGTCAACGCGTACGACCGGATCTTCAGGGAGGACCACGTGGTGCATTCCACGGCGTTGCAGAGCCGACTGACCGACACCGGGCGTCCCGCATTCCTGGGCCCCATGGCGCGCTTTGCCCTGAACCGCGAGCGCCTGACGCCGCAGGCCTCGGACCTGGCGCAGCGCAGCGGCCTGGGCGATGTCTGCCGCAATCCCTTCAAGAGCATCCTGGTGCGCACCGTGGAGATCGCCTTCGCCTTCGAGGAGGCGCTGCGCCTGCTGGACGTCTACCAGCGGCCCGATGCCTCTGCCGTGGAGGCGGCGCCTCGCGCCGGCACGGGATTCGGCGCCACCGAGGCCCCCCGGGGCATCTGCTACCACCGCTACACCCTGGACGACGAAGGCATCATCCGCGATGCCAAGATCGTGGCGCCGACATCCGTCAACCAGGCGAGCATCGAGGCGGACCTGCACGGCTTCGTGCAGAATCACCTGGATCTCCCCGACGACCAGTTGCGCCACCGCTGCGAGCAGGCGATCCGCAACTACGATCCCTGCATCTCCTGCTCCACCCATTTCCTCGACCTGACCATCGAGCGCCGATGAGCATGGTCCTCGTGATCGGTGTCGGAAATCGCTGGCGCGGCGACGACGGGGCGGGCCCCGCGGTGGCCCGCGCCCTGTCCGAAGTCCCTGGAATCCGGGTCGCCGAGTGCACCGGGGAGCCGACCGAGATCATGGCATGCTGGTCGGGCCAGGACCGGGTCATCGTGGTGGACGCCGTCAGCGCCGGTGGTCCGCCCGGCAGCATCCATCGATTCACCGCGAACTCCCCCCTGCCGGTGCCCGGGCGCCACTCCTCCCATGGCATGGGTGTCGCCGAGGCCGTGGAACTCGCCCGCAGCCTGGGCGAACTGCCCGCCCAACTGACCATCTACGGCATCGAACCCGACCGCATGACCGACGGCGAGGGCCTCTCCCCCAGCGTCCGCGCGGCCGTAGCCGTCGTGGCCGCGGCGATCATCGACGAGGTGCAGGGAGGAACGTCCGGCACGCATTGATGTGGAACCACGATTAAACCGCGCATAAACCGCGACGCAAAGGCGCA
>NZ_MVBK01000036.1:19998-30258 GCF_002000365.1 Thioalkalivibrio denitrificans
GCGCCTTTGCGTCGCGGTTGAGTCCAGGGGAATTCCACAGAACTCACCGATTCTCCCGGCGCGACACCGCGAGCAGCACGCGGTCGAGCCAGGCCGTGGGCAGGAGGCGGCGCAGGGTGCCGAAGAGGTGGGTGGGGAAGGTAACGTAGTAGCGTGCGCGGGGGCGCGGGCTTTCCAGGGCGTGGATGACCTTCTTCAGCACCGCCTCAGGCGGCAGGGTGAAGGGGGCGGCGGGGCCCTCCTTGGTCAGGCGCCGCTCGGCAGCGGCGTAATGTTCGCGAAAGACACTGTTCGCCCGGTCGATGTTTTTCAGGAACGCCGCATGGGCGTTGGCCCGAAAGCGGCTCTCGATGGGGCCGGGCTCCACCAGGCTCACATGCACGCCGGAGCCGCGCAACTCCAGGCGCAGGGTGTCGGTGAGCCCTTCCAGTGCATGCTTGGAGCAGTTGTAGGCGCCGCGAAAGGGCAGGGCCACCAGCCCCAGCACCGAACTGTTCTGGATGATGCGCCCCTCGCCCGCGCGCCGCATGACGGGCACCACGCGATTGGTCAGCTCCAGCCAGCCCAGCAGATTCGTCTCCAGCTGCGCCCGCAGTACATCCCGGGAGAGATCCTCCACCGCGCCCGGCTGCCCATAGGCACCATTGTTGAAGAGGGCGTAGAGCGTTCCGCCGGTGCGCGCCAGCACCTCGTCCACGGCGGCCGCGATGCTCGCGCTGTCGTCCAGATCCAGAAGCAGCGACTCAAGCCCTTCCTCCTCAAGTCGGCTGACGTCAGCGGCACGGCGCGCCGTGGCGAACACCCGGTATCCGCGCTCGTGCAGGGCATGGGCCACGCAGTGACCGATACCCGTGGAACAGCCGGTGATGAGGACGGTCTTCATGGAGTGAGGATGAAGGATGAAGTCCCTGGCATTTTACCCTTGGTATCAGACATCAGACATCAGACGTCTGACGTCTGACGTCTGACGTCTGACATCTGACATCTGGAGCTCAATACGTGAGCGTAATGACGCCTTCTTCCGCGGCTGCGCCGATGAAGGCCGCGCCGCCGCGCACGCCGTCCAGTTCCGGGATGGCGTTGTCCTCGGTCAGCTGATGCTCGGCCGCCGCCCCGGCGCACACGTAGAACTTCACGCCCGCCTGGTGGGCGTCCTGCATGAAGCTGTAGAGGGATTTCTCGCGGGCCTCTCCCGGGTAGATGTCCTCGGCCCAGCCCTTGAGCAACAGGCGTGTGGTGCGTGCGGCAAAATAGATCTCCACCTCCATGTCCATGGCAGCGGCCACGGTCGCCTGGAAGAAAGGGGCGCCCAGGGCGGCCGGTGCGTCCGGATTGAGATTCAGCAGCATGATGACTACTTTGTGCGCCATGGTGGATCGTTTCCTTTTCCGGCCGGCGTGTACCCCGGCGGGCCGGTGGCGCGGCGCGGGGGTGGAATTCCGCCGCGCCGGCCCTCATATAAGGTGGGGACGTCCCGAATGGATTTGGCCGGGACTTTCCATATAATTCGTCGACAATACTGACCGATTTTCTGAGGGATTGAAAATGCCCATCTATGAATACGAGTGCGGCGAGTGCAGCCACCGGCTCGAGGTGATCCAGAAGATCAGCGATGCACCGCTCAGGGATTGTCCCGAATGCGGCGCAGCCGCGTTGTCCAAGCTGGTCTCCGCGGCCGGGTTCCGGCTCGGCGGGGGCGGATGGTACGAAACCGACTTCAAGAACGGCAACAAGCGCAACCTGAAGGACGGCGGCGACGGCAAATCCGGTGGCGAGTCCGCCAAGCCGAAGGACGGCGTCAAGTCCGGCGAGTCGGCGAAGCCCGCGAAGACCGACAGCCCGAAGGCCGTGGCGGCCGGCTGATGTCTCTCGCCGAACAGCGGCCCCGGCTCGCCACCCTGCGCAAGTACCTGATCACGGGGTTGGTGGTCTGGGTGCCGCTGGTGATCACCTTCTTCGTCCTCAAGTTCCTCGTGGACCTGATGGACAACAGTCTGCTCCTGCTGCCTCCCGCCTGGCGGCCCCAGGCGCTGCTGGGTTTCAACATCCCGGGTCTTGGAGTGGTGCTGGCCGCGGTGATCGTGCTCCTAACCGGCCTGATCACCGCAAACCTGGTGGGCCGCAAGCTGGTGGACATCTGGGAGAGCATCCTGCACCGCATCCCCCTGGTGCGCAGCATCTACTCGGCGGTGAAGCAGGTCATGGAGACCCTGCTGGGCGCGGGCGGCGATGCCTTTCGCCGGGTGTTGCTCATCGAGTATCCCCGCAAGGGCATCTGGACCGTGGCCTTCCAGACGGGTGTCGGGGTCGGCGAGGTGCAGCACCGCACCAGCCGTGAGGTGCTCACCGTGTTCGTGCCCACCACGCCCAATCCCACCTCCGGGTTCGTCATCATGGTGCCCCGGGACGAGGTGGTGGAGCTGGACATGAGCGTCGAGGACGGGCTCAAGTTCGTCATGTCGCTGGGCGTGGTGTCGCCCAAGTGGCCCCCGCCGCACCTGCCCGAGTCCGGCGCCCAAGTTGCGCCCCCCCAGCCCAAGTCGTAACATTGCCGCCTTTTCAGGGCACTACACCGCGCGATCTCCGTTCCCCGGCGCACCTGCATGTGCGGTGTCTCCATTCAATCAAGAAGGGCAAGTCATGCGTAGTCACTACTGCGGGGCCGTCAACGAATCCCTCCTGGACCAGGAGGTGACCCTGTGCGGCTGGGTCAACCGCCGCCGGGATCACGGCGGGGTGATCTTCATCGACCTGCGTGACCGCGAGGGCCTGGTGCAGGTGGTATTCGATCCGGACCTGCCCGACGTGTTCGTCACCGCCGAGCGGGTGCGCAGCGAGTACGTGCTGGCGGTAAAGGGGCGTGTGCGCCGCCGCCCGGAAGGCACCGAGAACCCGGATCTGCCCACCGGTGCCGTGGAGGTGCTGGGCCGTGAACTCACCGTGCTCAACGCGGCCGAGACCCCGCCCTTTCAGCTGGATGAGGACGACGTCAACGAGGAGACGCGCCTTCGCTATCGCTACGTGGACCTGCGCCGCCCTGCCATGCAGACGCGGCTGCAACTTCGCGCGCGCATCACGCGGGTGTTGCGTCGCTTCCTCGAGGACAACGGTTTTCTCGACATCGAGACCCCGATGCTGACCCGGGCCACGCCGGAGGGCGCGCGGGACTACATCGTGCCGAGCCGCACGCACCCGGGCAGTTTCTTCGCGCTGCCCCAGTCGCCGCAGCTGTTCAAGCAGCTGCTGATGATGGGCGGCATGGACCGCTACTACCAGATCGTGCGCTGCTTCCGGGACGAGGACCTGCGTGCCGACCGTCAGCCCGAGTTCACCCAGCTGGATATCGAGACCTCGTTCATGGACGAAGAGGGCATCATGGGCCTCATGGAGGAAATGGTGCGCGAACTGTTCGCCCAGGTGCTGGAGGAGCCGCTGCACACACCCTTCCAGCGCATGAGCTACGCCGAGGCGATGGCGCGTTTCGGCTCCGACAAGCCGGACCTTCGCATCCCGCTGGAGCTGACAGAGCTCACCGACGTAATGGGGGAGGTGGACTTCAAGGTCTTCTCCGGCCCCGCGAAGGATCCCGCCGGGCGTGTCGCCGCCCTGCGTCTGCCCAAAGGCGGCGAGCTCTCGCGCAAGGACATCGACGATTACACCGCCTTCGTTGCGCGCTATGGTGCCAGGGGGCTGGCCTACATCAAGGTCAACGATCTCAACGCCGGGCGCGAGGGCCTGCAGTCGCCCATCCTCAAGTTCCTGCCCGATACCGTAGTCGTGGAGATCCTGGGCCGTACCGGTGCCGAGGACGGCGACCTGATCTTCTTCGGCGCCGACAAGGCCCGGGTGGTGAATGAGTCTCTGGGTGCGCTGCGGGTGAAGCTGGGCCACGACCGGGGCCTGGTGGAGCGGGGCTGGAAACCGCTCTGGGTGGTGGACTTCCCCATGTTCGAATACGACGAAAAAGAAGGCCGCTGGATGGCCCTGCACCATCCCTTCACCGCGCCGCACGCCGAGCGCCCGGAGGACCTCACGGGCAATCCCGGCGAGATGATGTCCCGCGCCTACGACATGGTGCTCAACGGCACGGAACTGGGCGGCGGGTCCGTGCGTATCCACACCACCGCCATGCAGCAGGCCGTGTTCGGGCTGCTGGGCATCGGCGAGGCCGAGGCCCGCGAGAAGTTCGGCTTCCTGCTGGATGCCCTGAAGTACGGCTGCCCGCCCCACGGCGGCATCGCCTTCGGCCTGGACCGCCTGGTCATGCTCATGACCGGCAGCCAGTCCATTCGCGACGTGATGGCCTTCCCCAAGACCCAGACGGCGCATTGCCCGCTCACGAATGCACCGGCCGAAGTGCCGGAGGCTCAGTTGCGGGAACTGAACATCCGAATCAAGAAGCAGCCCGCGTAAAAGGCGGATACAAGGTACAAGGGAAAAGGTACAAGGTTTTCCCCCTTTTACCTTGTATCTTGTACCTTGTACCTATGTCTTTCAAACGCCCGGAATCCGTGCTGGTGGTCGTCCACACCCTGGACGGGCAGGTCCTGCTCCTGCGTCGCCGGGAGCCGCCGGACTTCTGGCAGTCTGTGACCGGCAGTCTGGAGTGGGATGAGACGCCGGAGGCGGCGGCGCGACGGGAGCTCATGGAAGAGACGGGTCTGGAGGCTGACGGTCTGGTGGATTGTCGGTTGCAATACCGCTTTCCCATCCACACGGTCTGGCGTCATCGCTATGCCCCCGACGTGCATGAGAATCTGGAACACGTCTACCTCCTGCCGTTGCCGGACGTGGTGGCGGTGCGCATCGCCCCGGAAGAGCACTCTGAATATCGCTGGCTGCCTGCCGCCGAGGCGGCCGAACGCTGCTTCTCCTGGACCAACGCCCGCGTGATCCGGGAGCGCGTGCCCGGAGGGTCGGCCATCGATGCGTGAGGTCGTGGTGCTCGTGCACGGCATGTGGATGATCGGGCTGGAGATGAGCCCTCTGCGTCGCCGTCTCGCCGCGCAGGGCTTCGAGTGCCGGCAATTCCGCTATCCCAGTGTCCTGGCCACCCCCGAGGCCAGCGCTGCACGCCTGGAGCACTTCCTCCGCTCCATGGATGCCGACGTGGTGCACCTGGTGGCCCACAGCCTCGGCGGGCTGGTGGTCCTGCATCTGTTCGAACGCAGCCCCATGCAGCGCCCGGGTCGCGTGGTGATGCTGGGCACGCCGATCAACGGCAGCCGCACCGCCGCCTGCTTCGCGCGCACGCCGCTGACCCGCTGGATGCTGG
The DNA here is from genome assembly GCF_002000365.1 of Thioalkalivibrio denitrificans. Lineage (GTDB taxonomy): Bacteria > Pseudomonadota > Gammaproteobacteria > Ectothiorhodospirales > Ectothiorhodospiraceae > Thioalkalivibrio_A > Thioalkalivibrio_A denitrificans. The sequence goes on from NZ_MVBK01000036.1 coordinate 25,274, forward strand.
GACGCTGCACCCGCCGCGGCCTGCTGGGTGGGGCGCCGCGCTGGAAGGCGGCCCGGGAACTGGGCATGGTGGCCGGCCACCGGGGTTTCGGCATCGGCACGGTTTTTTGCCGGGCCCTGGACCACCCCAATGACGGCACCGTGGCCGTCTCGGAGACCCGTGCGCCCGAGATCAACGCGCATCTCAGCGTGCCCTACGGGCATTTCACCATGCTCTGGTCGCAGCACGTGGCCGAGGCGGTGGGTGCGTTCCTGAAAACCGGCGATTTCGCGGCCGAGTCACCCTAAGTTAGACTATGCGACGGATCGGGCGACCCTGTCGCGGGACACCGTAGGTCGGGCTTCAGCCCGACGATCATGGCTGTCGAGGCGTCATTTTCGGGCTGAAGCCCGACCTACGGTGTGCCGGAGGCGGGCCACCTTCACGGGGTGTGGTATCTCCCCGAACTCATTTGAACCACGCTACGAGACAAGACCTCCATGGCCGGACACAGCAAGTGGGCGAACATCCAGCACCGCAAGAATGCCCAGGACGCCAAGCGCGGCAAGCTCTTCACGAAGCTCATCAAGGAAATAACCGTGGCCGCCCGGTTGGGCGGCTCGGACATCAACGCCAACCCGCGCCTGCGCCTGGCCGTGGACAAGGCCCTGGACGCCAACATGACCAAGGACACGGTGGAGCGCGCCATCAAGCGCGGCGCAGGTGAACTGGAGGGCGTCAACTACGAGGAGATCCGCTACGAGGGCTACGGCCCCGGCGGCGTGGCCATCATGGTCGACTGCATGACCGACAACCGCAACCGCACCGTGGCTGAGGTGCGCCACGCCTTCACCAAGTGCGGCGGCAATCTGGGCACGGACGGTTCCGTGGCCTACCTGTTCGAGAAGCAGGGCATCCTGAGCTACCCCGAGGGCAGCGACGAGGACCGCGTGATGGAGGTGGCCCTGGAGGCCGGTGCCGAGGACGTGATCGTCAACGACGACGGTTCCATCGACGTGATCACCGATCCCGACGAATACCAGGACGTGCGGTCCGCCATGACCGAGTCGGGCCTCAAGCCCGAGCGCAGCGAGGTCACCATGCGCGCCGCCACCGCCGCCCCCGTGGACGCGGAAAACGCCCCCGCACTGCTCAAGCTCCTGGACATGCTGGATGATCAGGACGATGTCCAGAATGTGTATACGAACGCTGATTTCCCGGATGAGGTGATGCAGGCAATTGAAGCCTGAGGGGATTACGGCCAGAACGGTGGAACAGGTACAAGGTACAAGGTACAAGGGTAAAGGGGGGGTGTTGATCCCCTTGTACCTTGTACCTTGTACCTTGTACCTGCGCATTCCATGCGCATATTAGGCATCGACCCCGGTTCCCTGGTGACCGGCTTCGGCATCATCGACAGCGACGGACGCAGCAGCCGGCATGTGCACAGCGGCTGTATCCGGGTGAGCGGGCAGGATCTGGTGGTGCGCCTGGGGATGATCTTCGAGCAGGTCTCGGAGTTGGTGGACACCCACGGGCCGGACGTGCTGTCCATCGAGCAGGTCTTTGTCTCCCGCAACCCCGCCTCGGCGCTCAAGCTGGGTCAGGCGCGCGGTGCGGCCATCTGCGCAGGGGTGCGCGGCGGGCTGCCCGTCGTCGAGTACAGCCCGGCCTCCATCAAGCAGGCAGTGGTAGGCACCGGTTCGGCCAATAAGGAGCAGGTCCAGCACATGATCACCATGATCCTCGGCCTCGACGCCGCCCCGGCGTCGGATGCCGCCGACGCTCTGGCTGTGGCGGTCTGCCATGCCCACACCCAGGGAACATTCGGCCGCCTGCCGGAGGGCGTGCAGGCGCTCGCCTTCAGGACCCGGGGCGCGCGCCGGAGATCGCGACGATGATCGGACGTCTGCGCGGCGAGCTGGTCAGCAAGCAGCCCCCTTTTCTGCTGCTTGAGGTTCAGGGAGTCGGCTACGAGATCGAGGCGCCGTTGTCCACGTTCTACAACCTCCCGGAGCCCGGCGGGCAGGTGACGCTGCATACCCATCTGCACGTGCGCGAGGACGCCCACGTGCTTTACGGCTTCGGCAGCGAGTCGGAGCGGGGACTGTTCCGCAGCCTGATTCGCGTGAGCGGCGTGGGCGCGAAGATGGCGCTGGCCATCCTCTCGGGCATGAATGCCGAGGAGTTCGCCCGCTGCGTCATGGACGCCGACACCGCCTCCCTGGTGCGTCTGCCGGGCATCGGCCGAAAGACCGCCGAACGCCTGGTGGTGGAGATGCGCGACCGCATCGGCAGCCTGCCGGCCACCGCCGCCGTGGCCGGCGGCGCGGCGGCCGCCGCCTCCGCCGGCGGGGCGCCGGACCCGGTCAGCGATGCCGTCTCCGCCCTGGTCTCCCTGGGCTACAAGCCCCAGGAGGCCAGCCGCCTGGTGAGCGCCGTGGAAAGCGAGGCGGAGCGCTCCGAGGACCTGATCCGGCTGGCTCTGAAAGCAACGCTCAAGTAGAGCGTAGAGACAAGAGGCAAGATTCAAGAGACAAGAAAAGGCCGCCAGCGGCGCACATAGGGCGCCGTGCCCAAGGCGGGACCTTGATCCGGCGCCCATGGGGCGCCCGATGAAATCGAGATTTCTTGCCATGTAACAGAAAGTTGTGGTTCTTTTTTCATGTTTTTTCTTGTATCTTGCCTCTTGTATCTTGCCCCTGGTCCCCAGTGACTGGCCATGCCCGAACGTTTGATCACCGCCGAAGGCTCCAAGGAAGATGAAGTAGCCGAAAATTCCATCCGCCCGAAGCGTCTGGCGGACTATGTGGGCCAGCCCGCGGTGCGCGAGCAGATGGAGATCTTCATCGGGGCCGCCCGGGGGCGCGGCGAGGCCCTGGATCATGTGCTGATCTTCGGGCCGCCGGGTCTCGGCAAGACCACGCTCTCCCACATCATCGCCCACGAGCTGGGGGTGAACCTGCGCCACAGTTCGGGCCCGGTGCTCGAGCGCCCGGGGGACCTGGCTGCGCTGCTCACCAACCTGGAACCCCGAGACGTCCTGTTCGTGGACGAGATCCACCGGCTGTCGCCCGTGGTGGAGGAGGTCCTCTACCCGGCCATGGAGGATTTCCAGCTGGACATCGTCATCGGCGAAGGGCCCGCCGCCCGCTCCATCAAGCTGGACCTGCCGCCGTTCACCCTGGTGGGAGCCACCACCCGCGCGGGGCTGCTGACCTCGCCGTTGCGCGACCGCTTCGGCATCGTGCAGCGCCTGGAGTTCTACGGAACCGAGGACCTGACCCGGATCGTGCGGCGGGCCGCGGGCATTCTGGGCGTGGAACTGGAGCCGGCCGGGGCCACCGAGATCGCGCGGCGTTCCCGGGGCACGCCGCGCATCGCCAACCGACTGTTGCGCAGGGTTCGCGACTATGCCCAGATCAAGGCCGACGGCGTGATCACCGCCGCCGTGGCGGATCGCGCCCTGGACCTGCTGGACGTGGACGTGCAGGGCTTCGACGCCCAGGACCGCCGCCTGCTGCTGGCGGTGATCGAGAAATTCGACGGCGGGCCGGTGGGTGTCGACAGCCTGGCTGCCGCCATCGGCGAGGAGCGCGGCACCATCGAGGACGTGGTGGAGCCCTATCTCATCCAGCAGGGATTTCTCATGCGCACCCCGCGCGGGCGCATGGCCACGGGCAACGCCTACCGGTATTTCGGTCTGGCGGTGCCCCGCGGCGCCGGCACGGCGGAGGACCTGTTCAGCGCGGCCCCGGACGGCCCCGAAGACGGAAAACTGTGATCGAACCCCGTGTCCATGACGACACAATCCAGCAAACTCGAGCGCGCGAACGGGGCCTTCATCTGGCCGGTGCGCGTCTATTACGAGGACACGGACGCCGGTGGCGTCGTGTACTACGCCAATTACCTGCGCTTCATGGAGCGCGCCCGCACGGAGTGGCTCAGGCATCTTGGTTTCGACCAGGACCGGCTGGCGCGGGAGCAGGGCCTGTTGTTCGCCGTGCGCTCGGTGATGCTGGACTACCTGTTGCCTGCCCGCCTGGACGACGAACTGGAGGTCAGCGCCTCGGTGCAGCCGCCGGGGCGGGCCAGTATCCGTTTCGCCCAGACCGTAGTCAGGGTGTCGGGGCCGAACGCTCCGGAACTGCTGACCCGCGGCGAGGTCAAGATTGCCTGTCTGGATGCAGGGGATTTCCGTCCCCGCAGCATCCCCGACCCCATTCTCAAGGCACTGTCAGCCCCGGAGGCCGAGACACGTGAGCGTTGATCTGTCCCTTTATCGCCTGATCCTCGAAGCCAGTTTCATCGTACAGCTGGTCATGATCATCCTGGTGGTGGCCTCGGTGCTGTCCTGGACCGTGATGGTCATCAAGTGGCGGGTGCTGCGAGATACCCGGGTCGCCACCGAAGAGTTCGAGGAGCGTTTCTGGTCGGGCGTGGACCTGGCTCATCTCTACGAGGGCATCCGGCGCAAGAGCGAGGTCTCCGGGCTGGAGCATGTGTTCGCCGCCGGCTTCAAGGAATTTCTGCGCGGGCGCAAGCAGCGCAACCAGGGGGGGATGAGCCTGGGGGAAAGCGCCCAGCGTTCCATGCGCGTGGCGGTGTCCCGCGAAGTGGACGGCCTTGAAAGCTATCTCACGTTTCTGGCCACCGTGGGGTCCACCAGCCCCTACATCGGCCTGTTCGGCACCGTGTGGGGCATCATGCATGCCTTCATCGGGCTCTCGGGCGTGCAGCAGGCGACGCTGGCCATGGTGGCGCCGGGCATCGCCGAGGCGCTCATCGCCACCGCGCTGGGCCTGTTCGCGGCCATCCCGGCGGTGATCGCCTACAACCGTTTCTCCGACGACATCGATCGTATCGTCACACGCTATGACAACTTCACGGAGGAGTTCACCTCCCTGCTGCAGCGTCAGGCCCCCGTGAGCGAGGAGACCGCATGATGCACCGTCGGGCCCACCCGAGCGCGGGAACACACTGGCAGCCTGTCGGACTTAGGCTGC
>NZ_MVBK01000036.1:30283-37700 GCF_002000365.1 Thioalkalivibrio denitrificans
CGCTCTCCTTTGCTGCTCACTACGGACACCTAAGTCCGAGAGGCTGCTAGATGGCCCTGGCGAAGGACAAGGCACAACGCCGGCGGCCCATGTCGCAGATCAACGTCGTGCCGTTCATCGACGTGATGCTGGTGCTGCTCATCATCTTCATGGTCACCGCGCCGCTGCTGCAGCAGGGGGTGGAGGTGGATCTGCCCGAGGCGCATGCAGAGGCCCTGGAACGTGACCAGGACCAGGGCGAGCCGGTGGTGGTGACGGTGGCCCGTGACGGACAGGTGACGCTCAACCAGGGCCCGCGGGTCAACGAGCCCCTGGACCGGGATGCCCTGAGTGATATCGTGGCCGGGCTGCTCTCCGAGCGGCCGGGCGTGCAGGTGTACGTGCGCGGTGATCGGCACGTGGATTACGGACGGGTGGTGGACGCCATGGTGACCGTGCAGACCGCCGGAGTGGCGCGCGTCGGGCTGATCACCGATCCCGCGGAGCCCGACCGGTAAGCGGACCATGTGGCAGACCTTAAAAGAGCATCCGCGCATCCTGACCGTGGTGTCCGTGGCGCACGTGCTGCTGCTGGTGGCCATGCTGGCCGGTTTTGAGTTCACGCCGCGCAGCCAGGCGGCGGCACTGGAATTCACGGTGCAGCCTGCCGAGGATTTCCAGGTGATCGAGGCGGTGGCCGTGGATGGCCGCACCTTCGACCGCATCGAGACGGAACAGCGTGAGGCAGAGCGTCGGCAGCTCGAAGAGGAACGCCGGCGCGCCGAGGAGGCGGAACGGCGTCGTCAGGAGGAGGCCCGCCGCCAGGCAGAGGCCGAGGCGGAGCGCAGGCGCCAGGACGAGGCGCGTCGTCAGGCAGAGGCGGATGCCGAACGCCGGCGCCAGGAAGAGGCCCGCCGCCAGGAAGAGGCCAGACGGCAGGCCCAGGCCGAGGCGGAACGCGAGCGCCAGGAGGAGGAAGCACGCCGCCGCGCGGAAGCGGAAGCCGAACGCAAGCGCCAGGAAGAGGAGGCCCGCCGCCGGGCCGAAGCCGAGGCCGAGCAGAGGCGCCGGGAGGAAGAGGCCCGGCGTGCTGAGGCGGAACGTCAGCGCCGCCTGGAAGAGGAACGCAAGGCGGAAGAGGAACGCCGGCTGGCGGCCCTGCGGGCCGAGGAGCAGCGCCTGCGCGAGGAAGCACAGCGCCGGGCCCAGGAAGAGGAGGCACGGCGTCAGGCGGCGCGCCAGGCGCGGCTCGACAGCCAGCGGCCCCAGTACATCGCCGCCATCCGCAGTGCGGTGGAGCGCAACTGGCTGCGGCCCACGGGTTTTCAGTCCGGGCAGATGGCGGTGGTCTACGTGCGCCAGACCCCCGGCGGCTACATCCAGGAGGTGCGCATCGAACGCTGCACCGGCGATGCCGCCTTCTGTCGCTCCGTGGAAGCCGCGGTGCGCAAGGCGGAGCCGTTGCCGGACCCGCCGGACCCGGAACTGTTTGCGCGCGAACTGCGCTTCACCTTTGAACCGACATGACCCTGGTACCCGGATATCCCATGAGACTGAATATTGCCCTGCGCGCGCTGCTGCTGTTTTTTGTCCTGCTGCCCATGGGGGCCAAGGCGGCCCTGGAGATCCGCATCACCCAGGGGGTCGAGGGCGCGATGCCCATTGCCGTCGTGCCCTTCGGCTGGCAGGGGAGCGGGACCAGCGCCCCCGAGGACATCGCGTCCATCGTGCAGGCCAACCTGCACCGCAGCGGACAGTTCGCTCCCCTGGAGCGCGGGCGCATGCCCCAGCGCCCGACCACCAGCGGCGACGTGAATTTTCGTGCCTGGCGAGACGCCGGCGTCGAACACGTGGTCATCGGCAACCTTCAGGCCACGGGTCAGGACAGCTACGTCGTGGAGTTCCGGCTGTTCGATGCGGTGAGCGGGCGCCAGAGCACCGGTCATCGCATCCCCATCTCCAGCAGCAACGACCTGCGCCGCGCGGCGCACATGATCAGCGACATCATCTACCAGCAGATCACGGGCGTGCGCGGCGCCTTCAGCACCCGCGTGGCCTACGTCAGCGTGACGCGCGAGAACGACCAGTTGCGCTTCGCGCTGCAGGTGGCCGATGCCGATGGCCACCGGCCGCGCACCATCTTCCGGTCCACTCAGCCGATCCTCTCGCCCGTCTGGTCACCGGACGGCCGGCGTCTGGCCTACGTGTCATTCGAGAACCGACGCTCGGAGGTGTACGTACAGAACGTGGACGGCAGCGGCAGGGAACTGATCGCCAGCCACGAGGGCATCAACAGCGCGCCGGCCTGGTCACCGGACGGCCGGCTCATGGCCCTGACGCTGTCCCGGGACGGGCAGCCCGACATCTATATCCTGAATCTCTCCGACAGGTCGCTGCGCAAGCTCACCGACAGCCGCTCGATCGATACGGAGCCCGAGTGGATGCCGGACGGCCGCAGCATCCTGTTCACCTCGGATCGAAGCGGCAGTCCGCAGATCTACGAGGTGAGCGCCAATGGCGGCCAGGCGCGCCGGCTGAGCTTCGAGGGACGTTACAACGGCAATGCCACGGTGTCCCCGGACGGACGCCTGATCGCCATGGTCAACGGCGAAGGCGGGCGGTTTCGCATCGCTGTGCTGGATCGGAGCAACCGCCTGTTCAGGCTGCTCACGGACGGACGCCTTGACGAAGCGCCCAGTTTCGCCCCCAACGGCAGCATGATCATATACGCCACGGCCGGCGCCCGCGGACAGGGTGAGCTGGCCGCGGTCAGCGCCGACGGACGGGTGCGCCAGAGCCTGGTATTGCAGGAAGGCGAGGTGCGCGAGCCGGCCTGGTCACCCTTTCTGGACTGACGCCGATGTGTTGATATGACGCCAACGACACCATATGTGAACGAACATCTGTGAATTGACTATCCAATGAGGAAGCCTCTTATGAAGTACAGCCTGCAGATCCTGACCATCATCCTGATCGCCTTTGCCCTGGGTGCCTGCGCCCAGGCCACACGCCCCGGTGAGGAAGACCCCGTGGCGGTACCTGATGCACGGGACCCGGCAGCTCGGGTGCCGGATCCCGGCGTGGAGACGATGCCGCTGGATCCGGAAGGTCGACTCATTGCCGCCGCCCTGGACGATCCTGACAGCCCGCTGTCCGAGCGCATCATCTATTTCGAGTTCGACCGCAGCGAGATCAGGTCCGAGTTCGAGGACGTGATCATCGCCCACGGCCAGTTCCTGGCGGACAATCCGGGTATTCGCATACGCGCCGAGGGGCATACCGACGAGCGCGGCACCAGGGAGTACAATCTGGGTTTGGGTGAGCGCCGCGCCCAGTCGGTGCAGCGCATGCTCATGCTGCAGGGCGCGCGGGCCGATCAGATCCAGGTGATCAGTTATGGCGAGGAGGTGCCCGCGGCCTTCGGGCGCGACGAGGAATCCTGGGCCCAGAACCGTCGCGTGGAACTCGTGTATGAGTTGGGAGGCATGTGATGACGTTTCTTTCCCGCGCACGGCTGCTTCTCGTGCCGGCAGTGCTGCTGCCGGCGCTGGCCGTCGCGCAACAGCAACCGCCACCGCCTGATCCCAGGCAGCTGGATGCGCGCATCCAGCGCCTGGAGCGGCTCATGGACAACCAGGCCCTGCTGGACATGATGCGCCGGCTGGATGCGCTGGAGCAGGAGGTCCGGGCCATGCGGGGCGACGCGGAGACCAACCGGCACGAACTGGAAAGCCTGCGCAATCGCCAGCGGGATCTCTACCTGGATGTGGACAGTCGCCTGCAGGCGCTGGAGGAGGGCGGAGTGCAGGTCTCGCCCGGCCCGGCACGTCCCGATGTGCCCATCGTGGCGGAACCGGGTGTGCCGGCAGAGCCTGGCGCACCGGCGGTGCCGGCCGAGGGCGATCAGCAGGCCTACCGGGCCGCCTTCGATCTCCTGCGCGACGGGCGCTACGAACAGTCGGTGTGGGCCTTCCGCAGCTTCCTGGACGATTATCCGGACAGCCCGCTGGCGGCCAACGCGCAATACTGGCTGGGCGAAGCCAAGTACGTGAGCCGTGATTTCGAGAATGCACTGGCCGAGTTCGAGAAAGTCATGGCCGAGTATCCGACCAGCAGCAAGGTGCCCGACGCGATGCTCAAACTGGGTTTCACCCATTACGAACTGAGCCAGTGGCAGGAGGCCCGCGAGGCGCTGGAGCAGGTGGTGGCAGACCACCAGGGCAGCGCCGTGGCCCGTCTGGCCGAGCAGCGCCTGAGGCGCATGAGGGACGAGGGGCGGTGATTCCAAGGATGAAGGTTGAAGGATGAAGGATGAATCAAACCTGAAATCCTGATCGTGTGCCCGCCCCTGGGCCGAACAGCCCGAACGTGGGAACTCGGTCTGGGGGGCGGGCCTTCTACAGAGGTGACGGGGCTGCCGGGACGGCGAGCCTTGTTCATTCTTCATCCATCATCGCTTTCCCGCGCCATAGCCATGACTTCCATACAGACCGACACCGACCGCCTTCGGATCACCGAAATCTTTCTCTCGCTTCAGGGTGAGTCGCGCACCGTGGGGTGGCCCACGGTGTTCGTTCGCCTGACCGGGTGTCCGTTGCGCTGCGGCTACTGCGACACGGCCTATGCGTTCACCGGTGGTGAATGGATGTCCCTGGATGCGGTGATGGAGCGCGTGGACGACTATGGTGTGCGCCATGTGACCGTCACTGGAGGTGAGCCCCTCGCCCAGAAACCCTGTCAGGTTCTGCTCAAGCGCCTGTGCGACCAGGGCTACGAGGTCTCGCTGGAAACCAGCGGCGCCATGGAAGTGGCGGGGGTCGATCCCCGCGTCGTCAAGGTCATGGACATCAAGACGCCGGGCTCAGGGGAGTGCGATCGCAATCTGTTCGAGAACCTTCGCTACCTGACCCTGAGGGACCAGGTGAAGTTCGTCATCTGCGACCGGGCGGATTACGACTGGGCCAAGCAGACCGTAGCGACCCACGACATTGGTGCCCGTTGCGAGATCCTGTTCTCCCCCAGCCACGAGCAATTGCCCGCCCGCGAACTGGCCGACTGGATCGTGGCCGACCGTCTGGACGTACGATTCCAGATCCAGATGCACAAATACGTTTGGGGAAATGAACCGGGAAGGTGAGTGCCCAGCCCTTGTACCTTTACCCTTGTACCTTGTCCCTGCCTTCATGAACAACGCCATCGTCCTTCTCTCCGGCGGCATGGATTCCGCCACCGTGCTGGCCATGGCCCGCGAGCAGGGCTATGTCTGCCATGCGCTGAGCTTTCGTTACGGCCAGCGCCACGGGGTTGAACTGGAGGCGGCCGCCCGGTTGGCGGAGGCGCTCGGCGCGGTCGAGCACCGCATCGTGGATCTCGACCTCTCCCTGTTCGGCGGATCGGCGTTGACCGATGAGCGCATCGAGGTGCCGCGGGAGCCCACCAAGGGTATTCCCGCCACCTATGTGCCGGCGCGCAACACCGTGTTTCTGTCCATCGCACTGGCCTGGGCGGAGGTCCTGCCCGCGCAGCATATCTTCATCGGGGTCAATGCCGTGGACTACTCCGGTTACCCGGACTGTCGGCCGGCCTTCATCGAGGCCTTCCAGCGCCTGGCGAATCTCGCCACGCGGGCCGGCGTGGAGGGCCGGGCGTTCACCATACATGCGCCCCTGCTGGACATGAGCAAGGCGGAGATCATCCGCCGCGGACTGGACCTCGGGGTGGATTTCAGTGCCACGGTGTCGTGCTACGCGGCGGACGAGCAAGGGCGCGCATGCGGCGTGTGCGATGCCTGCCGCTTGCGTGCGGCAGGCTTTGCCCAGGCGGGCGTGGCGGATGCCACCCGCTACCGGGGCGGCTGATTCTCGGGTAACCAGACCCCGATCCGCACTGCTGCACCGAACCATGACAGGGGTCCCCCCGACGGGTATAATCGCGCGCCGGAAGAAAAGTGTTCCGGACAAGACCACAGGAACGCAGGGGGGATCGGGTCCGGACGCCGTCCTATCGGAGCAGTGCTCCCGACTCGCGTTCGTCGCTGGAGGAATAACATGGTTTTCGAAAGTTTCTCGACCGCCGTGGCGGTCGTGCTTGGCGCCACCTTCGTGCTGGCCTTCATCCTGGGCGCCGTCGCCAACAAGACCAACTTCTGCACCATGGGTGCCGTGTCCGACTGGGTCAACATGGGTGACCTTAGCCGCATGCGGGCCTGGGTGCTGGCCATTGCCGTGGCCATGCTGGGCGTGGTGGTGTTCGAGTTCTTCGGCATGGTCAACGCCGATTCCGCCTTCCCCCCCTACCGCATGAGCAATTTCAACTGGGCGGCCCATGCCCTGGGTGGCCTGATGTTCGGCATCGGCATGACCTTCGGCAGCGGCTGCGGCAACAAGACCCTGGTGCGCGTGGGCGGCGGCAATATCAAGTCGGTGATGGTGCTGATCATCATCGCCATCATCGCCTTCTGGATGACCAGCCGTCAGCCGGTGTTCGGCACGGGTCAGACCCTCTACCAGCTGCTGTTCGGTTGGACCAACGCCATCTCCATCAACCTGGCCGCCGGCCAGGACCTGGGTTCCATCGTGGCCGGCGGCGATGCCGCTGTGACCGCCCGCCTGATCATCGGTGTCATTCTCGGTCTTGCCCTGCTGTTCTGGGTGTTCAAGTCGGTGGATTTCCGCAGCAGCCGGGACAACATCCTTGGCGGCATCGTGGTCGGTGCCATGGTGATCGGCGCCTGGTATGTCACCAGCAGTGTCCAGGTGACAGACGGTATGGACAACTACGAGCTGCGCGCCTACGTGCAGGACTGGGACTTCCTGGCCGATGACCCGGACGCCCGTCCGGCCGAAGCCATGCCCTGGTCCAGCCAGTCGTTCACCTTCATCAACCCCATGGGTCAGACCCTGCGTTACGTGATGTCCGGTTTTGACAACGCCGTGTTGTACTTCGGCGTCATTTCCCTGGTCGGCGTGATCCTGGGTTCCTTCTTCTGGGCACTGTTCAGCAAGGCGTTCCGTATCGAGTGGTTTGCGTCGCCTCGGGATTTCGTAAATCACCTCATCGGCGGGATATTGATGGGTTTTGGCGGCGTGCTGGCCATGGGCTGCACCGTGGGCCAGGCCATCACCGGCACCTCGACCCTGGCGCTCGGCGGCTTCCTCACCTTCGCCACCATCGTCCTCGGCGCCGCGCTGACCATGAAGGTCCAGTACTACAAGCTGGTCTACGAAGACGAGGCCACCTTCCCCAAGGCCCTGGTCACCGGTCTGGTGGACCTCAAACTGCTGCCCGGCAGCATGCGCAAGCTGGAGGCGATCTGACGGACCCCCGGGAGACCGCCTTCACCGCGGTCTCCCGGTATCTAGCTGTGTTACCCCAACAGGTTGTTCACAGGTAAAGCGTGGGAGGCTCTCGGGAAGGAGCGAAGCATGTCCTGCGATGC
>NZ_MVBK01000037.1:0-181 GCF_002000365.1 Thioalkalivibrio denitrificans
CCCCATGAGGGGGAGGGGACCAGGCGGTGTCAGCTCCTCAATGAGGGGGAGGAAATGAACCGATGCCGGCGATCGCGTTCCTCATGAGGCGGGGCGGGGGAATCAGCAGGTGTCGGTTACGCCATCCCGATCAGGCGGAGTGGACCACGGGCCGTGCTTTCTGCCCCCTCCCCCGCTTGCG
>NZ_MVBK01000037.1:266-12663 GCF_002000365.1 Thioalkalivibrio denitrificans
GCCACTTGCCACTTGAGACTTGCCACTGCCTTTAAGAGCAGGGATTTTCAACATACCCCGGCGCATCACACACCTGCGTCAACGCCATGCCCCCGCCGTTGCGGCCGTTCCAGTCCAGGGTGTGGGCCATGCGTGCGGCCTCGAGGTCGGGGCGCGGGGTGATGGGCGGCAGCAGGCTGCTCAGGGTGGTGGGGGTGAGGCCGAGGCGCATCTCGTAGATGACCTGGTAGGCGAGTACGCGGCGCACGTAGGCACGGGTCTCGGGGAAGGGGATCAGTTCGGCCCAGACGTCGGCGGGCATTTCGCCGTTCTTGGGCAGCCAGCTGTCCACCCTGTGCGCGCCGGCGTTGTAGGCGGCGGTGGAGAGGATGGGGTGGCCGCCGAAGCGGTCCAGGTTGCGGCGCAGGTAATAGGTGCCGATGGGCACGTTGACCTCCGGTCTGAGCAGGTCATGGGCATGGTTGAGACGCACCTTGGCATGGGGGGCCATGTTGCGCCCGGTGGTGGGCATGACCTGCATGAGACCCAGCGCCCCGGCGTGGGAGCGCGCGTCCACCATGAAGGCGCTCTCCTGGCGGGCGACGGCCAGGGCCCAGGCGGGATTGATGCCCTGTGTCGCCGCCTGGTCCAGGATCAGGCGGGCGTGGGCCAGCGGGAAGCGCAACTCGATGTCGTCGAATTCCTGTGCCAGGGCGACCGCGAAAATGGCCCGGTCGTGCCATCCCCAGCCGTGTGCCAGCACGGCAGCGGCCTTGAGGTCCTCCCGGCCCAGACCGGCGATGGCCCGTTCCCACTCACGCCGGGCGTCGATGCTGCGCTCCAGCGCCCACCATTCCCGGGCGCGCTCGAACTCGGGCCGGTTGCCCAGCGTATCGATGCGGGTCTCGGACACGTCCAGACCGCGATGACCGATGCGGTAGGGGCGTTCCACACGATCGGCTGCCAGAAAACCGTAGAAATTGCGTTCCCCGGCCAGTGCCTCGAACAGTTCGGCGGCTTCCGCGTCGCGCCCCAACTCGCCCAGGGCGCGGGCGCGCCAGTAGCGCCAGGCGTGATCCTGTCGCTGCGCGGCATCCATGCGCTCGGTGGCCTTCAGCACCTCGGCCCAGTCCCCCGCCGCCAGAGCCGCGCGCACGTGCCATTCGCGCAGTTGGCCGTCGAAGACCGTTTCCGGAAGATCGGCCAGGTACTCAAGGCTGTCCCCGCCCTGACGCAGGATCAGGCGCAGCGCAATGGTCCGTTCCACGTTGAGGTTCTGAGCATCGGAGAGACCGGCCGCGCTGCCGCGGTTCTGCCACAGCCTCGAGGCGCGCTCGGGGTCCTGCCGGGCCAGTCTCAACCAGGCATGTTCGAGCATCTGTCCCGCGCGCTCGTGGCTCCCGGCGTTCCAGTCCACTCGCGCGGCCTGTTCGGGTCTGCGGTGCAAGGCAAGCCAGCGTTCGGCCCAGGGCTGCTCGGCGTCGGGCAGGTAACGGCTGATATAGCGGGCGAGGCCGGGTTGGCCTGCATCCAGCGCAAGCCGGATGCGCCCCCAGGCAAGCTCCGGGGTCAGGCGGTCGGCTGCGCGCCAGGCATCGAATACCGGGTCGCAGGCATCGGGCTGAGACCGTCCGTGCAGCCAGAGGTGTTCCACGCCGTCCAGGGCCTCGTCCCGGCGATCCAGTCGCAGCAGGGCATGGCGGTAATGGCATGCGAGCGCGGTGGTGGCGATACGGGAATCGAAATCCGCCACCAGATCCCGCCAACGGTGCTCGCGCGCCAGACGGTGGAGCCAGGCTTGATGCAGGCGTTGACCGTGGGGCGTGTCCCCGTGGGCCTCGAGGAACGCCCGCACCTCTTTGGCGTCAGCCCGGCGCAGTCGCGATTCGAGGTCCGCGAACACAAGATAGGAATACAGGGGATAGTCGGTGAGGCTTTCCAGGCCCTCGCGAAAGGCCTTGCGATTGCCGGCTGCAAGGGCCTTTTCGGTTTCCAGAAACAGGGTGCGCTGCGCGTTGAGCCTTTCCTCGACGGTGGCGGCCCCCGAACCGCCCAGCAGGCCTGCCAATAATGGAAACAGGAGCCAGGCGAGACTGCGGCGCATGCGCATCGAGAATCTCCGGGGTAGGGTCACAAACTGGAATTCACTTTAGATTCTGCCCGTAAGCTTTGCAATCACATTTGCTTTAATCGGTGCGTTTCGGCTGACATTTGGAACCTGGTTGGCATGGGCTTTGTTAACCACGAAGCCCACGAACGATTCAAAGTCAAGAAAACATGTCCTCTCGCGAAGGCGCGAAGCACGCAAAGAAGTTCCAAGGAATTTCTTTTGCAACAAAAATCTTTCCTTCGCGAGCTTCGCGCCTTTGCGAGAGAAATGTCCTTTAAGAAGTCCTTCGTGGTCTTCGTGTGCTTCGTGGTTAAGAGCCATCCAGGCACAAGCGCTCGCCGGGGCCGAGGCCGTCGAGGGTCCAGGAGCCTACGCGGTAGCGGATGAGGCGCAGGGTGGGGTGGCCGACGGCGGCGGTCATGCGCCGTACCTGGCGGTTGCGGCCCTCGGAGAGGGTCAGTTCCAGCCAGGTCACGGGGATGTGTCTGCGCGTGCGAATGGGCGGATCCCGGGGCCACAGGGCCGGCGGCTCGTCGATCACCTTTACCCGCGCGGGTTGGGTCAGGCCGTCTTTCAGTGCCACTCCCTCGGCCAGCGCCTTCAGCGCCTGGCTGTCCGGCACGCCTTCCACCTGGACCCAGTAGGTCTTGCTCATGGCGTGTTTCGGGTCACTGATGCGTGCCTGGAGCCGCCCGTCGTCGGTGAGCACCACCAGCCCTTCGCTGTCACGGTCCAGGCGCCCCGCCGGATAGACGCCGGACTCGGGCACGAAATCCGCCAGCGTGCGCCGGCCCTCCCGGTCGGTGAACTGGCAGAGCACGTCATAGGGCTTGTTGAGCAGGATCACCCGGGGCATTTGCGCTGGAAATTCGAAAGCCTTGGTAAAGTCAAAAGCCTCGGAGAGTCAAAAGCCTCGACGCAAAGTCGCAGAGACGCAAAGGGACGCAAAAAGGCATTTGATTATTGGAAAACCTTCGCGTTCCTTCGCGCATACCTTCGCGTCCTTCGCGGTTCGCTTTTGTTCGCCCCGCAGTCAGAGTCCCAGCGGATGCACGGGCGCGCCCAGGCCGGCGCCGAACAGGCTGGCGCCGATGGCGAAGATCAGTACGCCGCCCATCAGGGCCACCACCTGTCCGGTCCGTTGCCAGGCGAGGCTGCTGCCCCCGACTGCGGTGGCCCTGCCGGCCCAGTCCCGGGCCTTCACGGCAAGAATCGCCAGGACGGAAACGGTGATTGCGGTTCCCACGGACATGGCCACCACCGCGGCGACCCCTGCCATCCAGAGCCCCAGCATGTTTGCGACGGCCAGCACCAGGATGGCGCCGGTGCAGGGGCGTATGCCGACGGCTACCACCGTGCCCACCATGGTGCCCAGGCTGTTGCTGCGCGCGGCCTGCTCGGGTGTGACGTGATGGGCGTGTCCGCAGGTGCCGCAGGCGTGGGCGTCGTGATCGTGGTCGGCGTGGTGTTCGTGAACGTGCGCCGCCGAATGGCCGGGTGTGCGCAGGCGGTACAGGCCCCTCAGGGCGCGCATGATCAACCACGCACCCACGGCCGCCACCAGCGCAAAGCTCACCAGTTCCAGGGTGCGCACCTGTCCGAGGGCCTCCCGCGCCATGCGCTCCGCCACGACCACGACGCCCAGCACCAGCGCAATGGCGGTGAATCCCTGGAGCAGGGAGGAGGCCCAGGACAGGATCAGGCCCCGGCGCATGTGCTGGCGGTGGGTGAGCAGATAGGTGGTAATCACGGCCTTGCCGTGTCCGGGACCGGCGGCATGGAAGACACCGTAGAGAAAGCCGATGAGTATCAGGGCCAGGGTGTTGGCGAGAGTCGGGGCACGCTCGACGGCCTCCATGCCCCGGGCCAGATCGCGGTGCAGTTGCCTCTGCTTTGCCAGGACCCACTGCATGGTGCGCTCCCACGGCCCGGCACTTCCGGCCTGTTCGGTGGTCTCCTGCGGTCCCGCGGGGCCGGACAGGGGCGATGCCAGCGCCCAGGGCGTACAGGCGAGGAGCAACAGCAGGATCAGGGCTCGCATCTGATCTCCGTGCGCTCCGTAAAGTGGCGCCCGAGCCCGGGCTCCGCGGTCTGGTTGACATCCAGGGCGGCGGCGCGGGCGATCATCGCCGGATCGGGCCGGGGTTCGATGATGCGCAGGCTGCAGCTTTCCGACGCCCCTTCCAGCGCCACGGCGGCGTTGTCGTCATGGAGGATCTCGATGAAGTAGCTGGGATCGAACACGGCGTATTCGAAGGTGTCGGCGACCGGGTCCAGCGGCTTCTCGAGATTCAGAGTGAAGCTCAGTTCCAGACGCCCGCGATTGCGGTCCAGACGATGATCCGAAGCGGTGGCACCGCGGATTCGCGTGTCCCCATGGCGAATCTCGGTGAAGTAGTCATATGGCCCCAGATTCGTGATCATCCGGGTGCCGATATCCTCCATCTTTTCCTCCAGGGTGTCGCCGATGGCGTCCTCGGCCATCTCCTCCATCAGCACAAGGCTGTAGAAGGGGTCGATCAGCCAGGCCTGGCGCAATGCGGTGACATGCCCCTGCGCATCGAAGATCACGCTGACGCGCAGGTCGATCCATGCATGCGGATGGGCATGGACGGCTGGTGCCAGCAGCCAGAGAAGGCCCAGTAGCAGGGCGCGGGTGCCGGGAACAAAGACGGATCTTGCTACGACAGAACGGTTCAAACGGGTACTCCATGAGGCTGGTGGCATGTGTTACCACACCGCTCCTCGTTTGGTAAGCCCCGTTTGGTAAAGTTTCACCGGGAATCTGAGACGTATGCACGTTCCAGGGGCTAAAATTCATTGATGTGCAAGCGTTCTCAGGTCTTTGCATGTGGTGGGCAGGGCAAGGCTTCGGGTCGGTTGAGGCCGCGCAAGGCGGCAGGCGGCGGCATGGTCTGGCTGTCACTCGCCCTGTATGCGTTTTGCATGAGTCCTGCCGCAGCCAAGGAGCGGGAGCCGGCCCTCACGCTGGGAATCCTTCCGGTCAGCAGCCCGCTGGCCTTGTTCGAGCGATTCGCACCCCTGCGCGACTTCCTGGGCGAGACACTGGGACTTGAGGTCCGGCTCGCCTCGGCACGGGATTTTCCCTCGTTCATCCGCAACACCGCCGCGGGCGAATACGACATCGTGCTGACAGCGCCGCACCTGGTGCCGGGCGCCGTGGATAGCGGCCACTACACCGTGCGGGCCACATTCCGCGAGGAGATCCGCGCTGCCGTCCTGGTACGCAGCGAGGGGCCGGTAAATCACCTGGAGGAGCTGGCCGGCCGACCAGTGGCGGCGCCTCCCCAGGCGGCCATTGTCTCCATGGTCGGCGCCGACATGATGCTTCAGTCGCTTTCCCCCGGGGCCGTGGCGCCGGAGTTCGTCCACTATCCCAACCACAATGCGGCGGTGCAGGCGGTGGCGCTCGGGTTCACCGATGCCGCCATCGTGTCCCTGATCATCGCGCAGCAGGCCATCGACGACGGATTGCCGCTCGAGCGGCTGGCCACGAGCAGACCCATCCCGGGGCTCGGCGTGCTGGTCAGCCGCCGGCTTCCGGAATCGGTACAGGCAGGGGTGGGCGAGACGCTCATCGGCATGGAGGCCAGCGATCAGGGGCGGCAGGTCCTGAAGCAGATCCTGCTGCAGGGCTTCGTAGCCGCCGATCCCGAGGTGTTCGAGTTTCTCCGGCCCTTTGCCCCGCAGCCCGTCGGAGGGGACGGCTGATGCAGCGCTTCACTGTCCGCCTGTTGGCCGGCGTGACCGCCATCCTCGTGATCATGGTGGGCGCCATGTTGTGGAGCGGTGCGCGGTTCATCGAGAGCCAGGGCGAGCAGTTGCTCCACCAGGAGATCGAGGCCCGGGGGGTCCTGGTGTCCAGCGCCCTCGTCCAGGGGCTCGTCTACAGCGATCCGGCGGCTGTTCAGGAGGTGCTGGCGTTGCTGGGCAACGATCCGCACCTGGTCTATGCCTCGGTGGAAGATGTCAGGGGACGCACCGTGGCCGTTTACGGCGAGTTGTGGGACGTGTCGAGGGGACCGGATGCCGTGCTGCCGGACGGATACGTGGCCGGCACCCGTGACATCACGGCCGCCGGGCAGCAGTTGGGCAGTCTCTACATGGTGTTTTCCACCCGCGAGATCCAGGCGCAGATACGCGAGATGGTCTGGCGCATGGGCCGCATCGGCATAGCGGCCCTTGTGCTCGCCCTTGTCGCGGTCGCCCTGTTGACCGTGGTTCTGACGCGGGGCCTGCGGCGTCTTCGCACCGGCGTCGCCGCTCTGGAGCGCGGCGACCTGGACCACCGCATTCCCGCGGTGTCCGGGGACGAGACAGCCATGCTGGCCGAGACCTACAACCGGCTCGCGGAGTTGCTTGGCCGCACGCGCAGGCGTCTCGAGGGGGAGCAGGAGGCCCTGGCGCGGGAGACCCAGAACCTGCGGGCGCTGCTGGGCGGCGTGGATGCGATCCTTTGGGAGATGGATCCCGCGAGCCGGGAATTCGTCTACGTGGCCGGTGATGCGGATCGGCTTCTGGGTCAACCGATGACGTTCCTGCGTGACAGGGCCCGACGTCGGCAACACGTCGCTGACGAGGATCGACCTGCGCTCGGGCGCACCTGGCGTTACGTGCTGGAGACCTGTGAAACGCGTTCCGTGGACTACCGGTTCAACCATCCGGAGAAGGGGTGGATCTGGCTTCGCGACGTGCTCAGTGCCGACCCCGTCGACCGGGTGGTGCGTCACGTGCGCGGACTGACGCTGGACATCAGCCGCGAGAAAGCCCGGGAACAGGCGATGCAGGCGAGCGAAACCCGTTACCGCGAAGTCCTGGACAATATCAAGGAGGTCGTCTTTCGCACCGATGTGGACGGCCGGCTCAGTTTCGTCAATCCGGCATGGGAAGATCTCACCGATCATACGGCAGAGGACAGCCTTGGCAGGAACCTGCTGGAGTTCGTGCATCCGCTGGACCGGACGCAGGCGGAGGCCTTGTGCGCAGCGCTGGGCGCCGGCGAACGGGACACCTGCCGCCAGGAGATGCGATACATCCGCAAGAACGGCGACGTGCGTTGGGTCGAAGTCTATGCCCGCCTTGGGCGCACGCCGGAGGGGACGCCTTCGGGCATGTTCGGGACGATCATGGACATCACCGAGCGCAAGCTTGCCGAGGAGCGGGTCGAGCGGCTCGCCTTCTATGATCCCCTGACCGGCCTGCCCAACCGCCTGATGCTTAACCGCTGCCTCGTGCAGGCCCAGGCCCTGAGTGATCGCAACCGTGCCCATGGGGCGCTGCTGTTCATCGACCTGGATCATTTCAAGGACATCAACGATACGCTGGGTCACCAGGCCGGCGACATGCTGTTGGTGGATGCCGGGCAGCGCATCCTCGGCTGCGTGCGCGAAAGCGATACCGTGGCCCGCCTGGGCGGGGACGAATTCGTGGTGCTGCTGGAAGGCCTGAGCGCCGACGCGGTAGCGGCCGGCGGCGAGGTCCGCGTGGTGGCGGACAAGCTCATCGCCGCCCTGGGCCAGCCCTTCCAGCTGATGGACATGGAGCGCCATTGCACGCCGAGCATCGGTGCGACCCTGTTCAAGGGCCGCCTGCGTAGCGCCGACGAGTTGCTCAAACAGGTGGATCTGGCCATGTACCGGGCCAAGGCCGAGGGCCGCAACCGGGTCTGCTTCTTTGACCGGGCCATCGAGGAAACCGCCGGCGCACGGGTCCAGCTGGAAACCGACCTGCGCATGGCCGTGCAGGAGATGGACCGCCTTGAACTCTATTACCAGCCGCAGGTGAATCTTGCAGGGGTGCTGACGGGGGTCGAGGCGCTGTTGCGCTGGCATCATCCGCGCCGGGGCTGGGTATCGCCGGAGGAATTCGTCCCGGTGGCGGAACGCTCCGGACTGATCCACCAGGTGGGCGAGTGGGTGCTGGAGCAGGCCTGCGCCCGGATGGCGGCCTGGTCGAAAGTGCCCGGCATGAACGAACTCACCATGTCCGTCAACCTGTGCGCGCTGCAGCTGCTGGACGAGGGCCTGGAACCCATGGTGCTGCGCGCCCTGTGCCGCCACGGCGTGGACCCGGGCCGCTTGCGCCTGGAGCTGACCGAGAGCGTGTTCCTCGGGCACTCCGAAGAGATCCTGCGTACCATGAAGACGCTGGGGGCGCACGGGCTTACCTTTGCCCTGGACGATTTCGGCACCGGCTACTCTTCGCTGAGCTATCTCAAGCGGCTGCCGCTCACCGAGCTGAAGATCGACCGCAGTTTCGTCGACGGGCTGCCCGGGGACCCGCACGATGCGGCCATCGTGGAGACCATCGTCACGCTGGCGCGCAGTCTGGGGCTCGGACTGATCGCCGAGGGCGTGGAGAAAGAGGCGCAGATGGAATACCTGCGCATGCTGGGTTGTGACCGCTACCAGGGGTATCTGTTCGGCCATCCCGAGACCGCCGAAGCCCTGGAGCAGCGCTGGCGGCGCGAACCGGACGATGAATCCAACGGCGACCGGAACACGGGCGGCGGCCGTGCGTGAGTCTGACTTCAACCCGACCACCGATTGAGCCCCGACCGATGGCGTTGGTCCTGATCAAGATTCAAGATTCAAGATTCAAGATTCAAGATTCAAGGTTCAAGGTTCAAGGTTAAAGGTTCAAGGGCTCAACACTCTGCCACTGTCCCTTGAATCTTGAATCTTGAATCTTGAATCTTGAATCTTGAACCTCGTTTTACGACTTTCCTTCCAGCCTTTCGATCAGCGCCTGCCAGCGTACCCGGCGCGCGCCCTCGATGCCCAGCGTGTCCATGAGCGCCTGCAGGGCTGCGCGGTCCGGGGTGGTGGGTGCGAGGTCCAGGTCGGGCGGCAGGTCGTCGACGTCACAGTTGATGCCGGTGAGTTGCCGTGCGAGGCGCACGGTGTCGCGGTGTTCCTCGAGCAGCGCGGCGATGCGCTTTGCGCCGCGCACCTGCATCTGTGCCACGCGGCCCGGGTCTGCCAGCAGTTCATCCAGGGTGCCGAAGCGGCGCAGCAGCCGGGCGGCCGTGGCCATGCCGATGCCGGGCACGCCGGGGATGTTGTCCACCTTGTCACCGGCCAGCGCCAGCTGGTCGGCCACCTGGTCGGGACGCACGCCCAGATGCTTCTCCACGGCCCGGGCATCCATGCGCCGGTCCTGCTGAAACTCCCACCACAGGTCGCGGGGCCCCACCAGCTGCGTCAGGTCCTTGTCGGCAGTGATCAGGTGCACCGGCACACCGCGCGCCTGGTGACGCCGGGCCAGGGTGCCGATGATGTCGTCCGCCTCGTGACGGGTGCTGGCCAGCTCCACGCGGCCCAGCGCGCGCACCAGACTGCGACACAGGCGGAACTGTCTCTTCAGGGATTCCGGGGCCGGCGGACGGTTGGCCTTGTAGGCCGGATAGATCTGCCTGCGGGCGGAGGATGCCAGGCTCTCGTCGAAGGCGAAGGCGGTCGCGGCGGTCGCGTTGCGGGTGAGCAGGCGCACCAGAAACTCCCCGAAGCCCAATACGGCATTGGCCGGGTGGCCTTCGCGGTCGGTGATGCCCTCGGGCAGGGTGAACCAGGCGCGAAACACGTAGATGCTGGCGTCCACCAGCCAGACGGTCGGATCCGCCTCGGGGCGGGCGTCCTCAGGCCCTGCCGGTTGTTTTCGTACCATGGGCGTTCAGGTGCTGCTCCAGCCAGTCGGCCAGTTCACCGGGGGGCATCGGGCGCGCCAGCAGGTAGCCCTGGACACAATCGCAGCCCATGGCGCGCAATGCCGTCAGCTGTTCCTCCGTTTCCACCCCTTCGGCCACCACTCTCAGTCGCAGCGCATGGGCCATGGCGACGATGGCCTCCACCAGGGCGCGGCTGTCGGGGCTGTGCACCATGTCGTTGACGAAGCTGCGGTCCACCTTGAGCACATGGATGGGGAAGTGACGCAGATAACTGAGGGAAGAATACCCGGTCCCGAAGTCGTCGATGGCCAGCACCATGCCCATGGCGTCCAGCGTCCTGAGCGTTTCTTCCACGTGACCGTGTTTTTGCATCAGCAGGGATTCGGTGATCTCGATGTGCAGCCTGTGGGCGGCCAGGCCGTGGCTGCGCAGGCTTCCGGCCAGCCGGCTGACGAGCCCGTCGCGCCTGAATTGCACCGCGGAGAGGTTGATGGCCACCGCCAGCGCAGGCAGCCCGCGGGCGTCCCAGGCGCTGATCTGGGTGCAGGCGCGCTCGGTCACCCAGTCGCCGAGCCCGGTGATCAGCCCCGATTCCTCGGCCACCGGGATGAACTGGTCCGGAGGAATCATGCCGCGCTCCGGATGATTCCAGCGCACCAGGGCCTCGACGCTGTGCACCTGTCCGTCCGACAGCGAGACCACCGGCTGATAATGAACCACCAGCTCGTCGTTGGTGAGTGCGGCGCGCAGTTCGTTCTCCATGACCAGGCGCTCGCTCACCCGGCGTGTCAGTTCCGGCGCGTAAAAGGCGAAGGTGTGCTTGCCCCGGGCCTTGGCCTGATACATGGCGGTCTCCGCATCCTTGAGGAGATCGGTTTCCCGGGAGTCGTCGGTGGGGTAGACGGTGATGCCGATACTGGCACCCATGCGAATGCTCTGTCCGCCCAGGTCGAAGGGTTCGCGCAGGGATTCCAGCAGGCTGCGCACCAGCACCACCGTGTCCTGGGGGGACGCGATATCGGTGAGAATCACGGTGAACTCGTCCCCGCCCAGGCGCGCCAGCGTGTCGGTCTTTCGCAATCGCCCCTCGAAACGCTGCGCGATGGCCTGCAGCAGGCGGTCTCCGGTGGCATGCCCCAGGCTGTCGTTGACCCGCTTGAAGTCGTCCAGGTCGATGAACAGCAGCGCGATCAGGGTGTCGTGCCGCTTTGCGTATTCCATGGCCTGCTGCAGGCGGTCGTGGAACAGCGCCCGGTTGGGCAGGCGGGTGAGGGGGTCGGAGTAGGCCAGTTCGTTGAGCCGTTCCTGCGCCAGGCGATGTTCCTGGATCTCGGTTTCCAGGGCCCGGGACTTGTTCAGGAGTTCCTGGGTGCGCCGCCGCACCTGATGGCGCAGCAGCACGCTCAGGACGGCGAACAGGAGCAGCATGCCCACGGCCGTGACCAGTGCCCAGGCCAGCCAGACCGGCAACGCCGCGGGTGTCTCCACGGTTGCATCGATCCAGCGGCGCACGGCCTCGTGGTAGGCGGAATCGCCGTCGGATTTCAGCCGGGCCAGGTGCGCGTCGATGGTGCGCAGCACCGGTAACACGTCTTCCCGCCCCGTGGCGTAGTGAATCTCCACCGGGTTGAAGATGATGTGCGTGGCCACCAGGTCCGGCGATGCGTGCACGCGGCCCACCAGGCGGTTGACTACCGCAGCATCCACCTCCCTGCGCGCCGTCATGTCGAGCAGTGCCCGGTAGTCCGGCCCATGCACCACTTGGGTCTCGACGCCGAACTCAGCCAGCATATCCTCCATGACCTGGGCATGGGTGTCCCCGGCAAGCATGCCGATGCGTCGGCCGGCAAGATCCAGCACGGAGCTTATATCCCCCTGGCGATGCCGATATACCACGCCCCAGTTCGTGAAGATCGGTTCGCGGGTGTAGGACAGTGTGCGGGCACGCTCGGCCGTATGGGCAATGGCGGTCAGGAGGTCGATCTCACCGGCCTGCAGCGATGTCATCAGTTCGCCCCAGGAGGCCTCGACGTACTCCAGGTGCCAGCCCTCCGCGCGTGCGATCGCCTCCAGCACGTCCACGGTAAAGCCCTCGACGCTGCCGTCCCGATCCACGGAGACCAGGGGCGGATTGGCGTAGACGCCGACCCGCAGGCTGCGTTCCGGTGCCTGCCCCCACACGGGTCCGCCCGCCAGGGCAAGGCAGAGCAGACACAGGACCGCCAGCGTTCGAAGCGTGGGATTGTCGATGGGCCGATCCTCCGCGTGGCATCCGGGCCTGGCCGGCCGGTTCGTTCCAGTTCGGATTGGGTTCCGGGCGGTGCCCCGTGTCGTCCTGCCGCCCGTCGTTCGGGGCATGGTACAGAGCGGGGGCCGAAGGGCCAAGGGCGCTTTGGCTCGCCGAACTGCGATGTGGCGGAGCCCCCGCCGCGACCCCGTGCGCCGATGAACGCCGAGTTCCGCCCGGGGGCGGGCTTACGCATCCTGCACGCCGGGCTTGAGGCATGGCGGACGCGCCCCGCTTTTCCGCACCACGCGTCTTGGGAACAACCGAGTGGGTTTGCGCAGCTAGCTGTGATCTCTCAATACGTTGTTCATCCCGGCTGAGCTGCTGGCAGGCA
>NZ_MVBK01000038.1 GCF_002000365.1 Thioalkalivibrio denitrificans
AACAGCCAGGACAGAAAATCCCCTCTCCCTCAGGGAGAGGGCCAGGGTGAGGGTGGTTCTCTCCACTCTGGCGGGACAGGCGCAGCGAGTACACGTGGTTGATCGTTCAGAACCGCGACGCAAAGACGCAAAGACGCAAAGGTGCGCAAAGTACTTCAAGGCTGAAGGTCTCCCCCAACAGCCAGGACAGAAAATCCCCTCTCCCTCAGGGAGAGGGCCAGGGTGAGGGTGGTTTGAATCCCAAACCCTGCCACCGCATCCGATCAATACCACCCGCTCGCCAGGGTCGCTCTCATGGCCATTGATCGCCGCGCTACACTGTTCCGATCAACAGCAAGGAGCGACCATGTCCAACCCCCAGGCCGACGACGACCACTCGCTGCGCAGCTGGGCGCTGCCGCTGCTGGCGCTCATCGTCTCCCTGATCATCATCTACTTCGTGGTGGACAACTGGGCCGCGCTGCAGGCACGCCTGGCGGACATGGGCACCATCCAGCTCGGCCTGCTGGCGAGTTTCGTCGCGGGCCTGTTCACCGCGGTGGGTGCGTTACCCGTCCTGTTCCTGTCGCGCATCCGGCGCAAGGTGGAGGACTCCCTGATGGGTTTCGGCGCCGGCGTGATGCTGGCCGCCACCGCGTTCTCCCTGGTGCTGCCAGGGGTCGACGCGGCCGAGGTCTACACCGGCGGCAACACGTTGGCCGCGGCATTGCTGGTGGGTGTGGGCATCGGCGTCGGCGGCCTGTTCATCCTCGCCCTGCATCGCTTCGTGCCCCACGAACACTTCGTCTCCGGCCCCCAGAGCGGTGCGAACCCCGAGAAGGTGCGCCGAATCTGGTTGTTCGTGTTCGCCATCGCCCTGCACAACTTCCCCGAGGGCCTCGCCGTGGGCGTGGGCTTCGGTACCGGCGACCTGGCCGCCGGCGTGGCGCTCACCATTGGCATCGGCCTGCAGAACATGCCGGAAGGCCTGGTGGTGGCCGTGGCCATGCTGACCCTCGGATATTCGCGCTGGACCGCCTTGGGCGTGGCCCTGCTCACCGGCCTGGTGCAGCCCGTGGGCGGCCTGTTCGGCGCCAGCGTGGTGACCCTGGCCGAACCCCTGCTGCCCATCGGCCTCGCCTTCGCCGCCGGGGCCATGCTGTTCGTGATCAGCCACGAGATCATCCCCGAGTCCCACCGCAAAGGTCACGAGGGCCATGCCACCCTGGGGGTGTTGGTGGGGTTTATCGTGATGATGGTGCTGGATGTGGCACTTGATTGAAGTGGGAAGTGGGAAGTGGGAATTGGGAAGTGCGAATGTGCCGTGGTTGGAGTGAGTGCGGCGGACCCCGGCGTTTGTGGCTGTCGGTGATGGTGTTGACCGCGACGCAAAGACGCGAAGGCGCAAAGGTGCGCAAAGCACTTCGTAGCTGAAACCCCCTCCCGAACCCCCGTGTTTTCCCCTCTCCATCAGGGAGAGGGCCAGGGTGAGGGTGGTTTGGAGGTCCGACTGCCCCTTCCGTCCCGATTCCCCTGGGGCACCCCGGCCCCGGCGGCTTTCGGTGACTTCTGCTCGGGACTCTCGCCAAGACGCGAAGCTCGCGAAGGAAGGCCTTTCAAGATACTTGAATGGGTTCTTCGCGGGCTTCGCGCCTTCGCGAGAGATCCGATCTTTTCCTCACCAGGGCACAGACCCATCCACAACGACCCGTCGCCCCGGAGCGGCACCCCCAACTCCCCACGGGTCCTCAATGAATATTCCCTTCGCGGCCTTCGCGGTCTGCTTTCCCCCACCCAAAACCATGAAAGTTTTTTATCCTCGGCCCCCCGAAGATTTGATCACCGGTCAGCCCCGTCAGGCCCCCCCTCGCCAGGAGCAAGGCAGGACGCGGGTTCCCGATTTCGTGCACCGTTTCCGCGCAGCTTATCCACAGCCTGTCCCCATGGTGTGCACCTCCTTACACACAAGATATTGTGCTTGACGGTTTTCGGAACCCCGTCCTATAGTGTTTTGAGGCCTGAGGGGCACCACAAGACCCCGGCTTTTTCCCCATCCCCCAACACCTGCCAACCGCGAGGCCAGACACTTATGCATACGGAAGTCAGCGTCGAAGAACAGTCCAGGCCGGCAGCCGCAGGCGCCGCCCCCGAATCCGCAGTACCGGCCGCCGAGCTGGCGGCCACGGCCCCGGGCCAGCACCATGTGATCCGACGCAACGGCAAGGTCACCGCCTTCGATGAGGCCAAGATCAAGGTGGCCATCACCAAGGCCTTCCTGGCCGTGGAGGGCGGCAACGCCGCCGCCAGCCGCCGCATCCACGACATCGTGGACGAGCTGACCGCCCAGGTATGCGAGAACCTCTTCCGCCGCACCGGCGGCTCTTCCGTCACCGTGCATATCGAGGACATTCAGGACCAGGTGGAGCTGGCCCTGATGCGCGGCGGTCACCACAAGGTGGCGCGCGCCTACGTGCTTTACCGCGACCAGCAGGCCCAGAAGCGCGCCGCCGAGGCCGCGGCGAAGAAGCCCGGGAAGCAGGCCGAGGCCCCCGTGATCCACGTCACCCGCGCCGACGGCACCCGCGCGCCCCTGGACGAGGCGCGTCTGGCCGCCGTGGTGGCCGAGGCCTGCGCCGGGCTCGACCACGTGGACGGTCAGCTGATCCTCAACGAGGCCCGCCGCAACCTGTTCGACGGCGTCGCCGAGAAGGACGTGGGCACCGCGCTGGTGATGAGTGCCCGGGTGCTCATCGAGAAGGAGCCCAACTACTCCCAGGTCACCGCCCGCCTGCTCATGGACACCGTGCGCCGCGAGGCGCTGAGCTTTCTCGCCGGCATTCCCCAGGAGGCCACCCAGGCGGAAATGGCTGAGCGCTATGCCGAGTACTTCAAGGCCTACGTCAAGCGCGGCGCCGAGCTGGAACTGCTGGATGGCGAACTGACCCGCTACGACCTGGACAGGCTGGGCGCGGCGCTCAAGCCCGAGCGCGACCTGCAGTTCACCTATCTCGGTCTGCAGACCCTCTACGACCGCTACTTCATCCACTCCGGCGGCACGCGCTTCGAGCTGCCCCAGGCCTTCTTCATGCGCGTGGCCATGGGGCTCGCCATCCACGAGATCGACCGGGAAGGGCGGGCCATCGAGTTCTACAACCTGCTCAGCTCCTTCGACTTCATGAGCTCCACGCCGACGCTGTTCAACTCCGGCACCCTGCGCCCGCAGCTCTCCAGCTGCTACCTCACCTCGGTGCCCGACGACCTGGACGGCATCTTCAGCGCCATCAAGGACAACGCGCTGCTCTCCAAGTTTGCCGGCGGTCTGGGCAACGACTGGACCCGCGTGCGAGGCATGGGCGCCCACATCAAGGGTACCAACGGCAAATCCCAGGGCGTGGTGCCGTTCCTGAAGGTGGCCAACGACACCGCGGTAGCGGTCAATCAGGGAGGAAAGAGAAAGGGCGCCGTGTGCGCCTATCTCGAGACCTGGCACATCGACGTGGAGGAGTTCATCGAGCTGCGCAAGAACACCGGCGACGACCGCCGCCGCACCCACGACATGAACAGCGCCAACTGGATCCCCGATCTGTTCATGAAGCGCGTGGCGGAAGAGGGCGAGTGGACGCTGTTCACCCCCAACGAGGTGCCGGACCTGCACGATCTCGTCGGCGAGGCCTTCGAGCAGCGCTATGTCGAGTACGAGGAGAAGGCTGCCCGGGGCGAGATCAAGGTCTTCAAGAAGCTCAAGGCCGTGGACCTGTGGCGCAAGATGCTCGCCATGCTGTTCGAGACCGGCCATCCCTGGATGACCTTCAAGGACCCCTGCAACCTGCGCAGCCCGCAGCAGCACATCGGCGTGGTGCACAGCTCCAACCTCTGCACCGAGATCACGCTCAACACCTCGGACGACGAGATCGCCGTGTGCAACCTGGGCTCCGTGAACCTGGCCGCGCACGTGGACGAGAACGGCTTTAACCTGGACAAGCTCGAGCACACCGTCAGCACCGCCCTGCGCATGCTGGACAACGTCATCGACTACAACTACTACTCCGTGCCCCAGGCGCGGCGCTCCAACCTGCGCCACCGCCCGGTGGGGCTCGGCATCATGGGCTTCCAGGATGCGCTGTATCAGCAGCGCATCCCCTACGCCTCGGAAGACGCCGTGGAGTTCGCCGACCGCTCCATGGAGGCGGTGTCCTACTACGCCATCAAGGCCTCCACGGATCTCGCCGAGGAGCGCGGCCGCTACCAGAGCTTCGAGGGCAGCCTGTGGAGCCAGGGCATCCTGCCCATCGACTCCATCGACCGGCTGGCGAAGGCCCGCGGTCAGTACCTGCAGCAGGACACCTCCGTTACATTCGACTGGGACAGCCTGCGCGACCGGGTGCGCACCGTGGGCATGCGCAACTCCAACACCATGGCCATCGCGCCGACCGCGACGATTTCCAACATCTGCGGCGTGAGCCAGTCCATCGAGCCCACCTACCAGAACCTGTTCGTGAAATCGAACCTCTCCGGCGAGTTCACCGTGATCAACCCGCACCTGGTGAACGACCTCAAGGCCCGCAAGCTGTGGGACGAGGTCATGGTCAACGACCTCAAGTACTACGACGGCTCCGTGCAGCCCATCGACCGGGTGCCCGATGATCTCAAGCAGCTCTATGCCACGGCGTTTGAGCTCGACGCCCGCTGGCTGGTGGAGGCCGCCTCGCGTCGCCAGAAGTGGATCGACCAGGCCCAGAGCCTGAACCTCTACATGGCCGAGCCCTCCGGCAAGAAGCTGGACACCCTCTACAAGCTCGCCTGGATACGCGGCCTGAAGACCACCTACTACCTGCGCTCCATGGGCGCCACCCACGTGGAGAAGAGCACCGTGGCCGACGCCAGCCGCGCGAACAAGCTCAATGCAGTGAAGGAAGGGGAGGCCGCGGAGGCTCCAAAGGTTTGCTCGATTCTGGATCCCGAATGCGAGGCGTGCCAATGAGGCAGTGGCAAGTGGCAAGTGGCAAGTCTCAAGGTTTAAACCCCCTCTCCCTCAGGGAGAGGGTCGGGGTGAGGGTGGTTCGCCCCACCCCCGGCCGCCTGAGACTGGCCACCTGGCCGCGCCTGCGTCTGAATCCACCAAAGCCATAACCGAACAAGAGAAGGGGATAACACATGCTTCAATGGGACGACCCGATCGCCGCCGTCACCGGAAAGAAGGCCCAGGAACCCGCCGTCCGCCCGGGCATGGGCTTCCAGGACAACGAATCCCTCATGACCACCGCCGGCGCCGCGCCGAGCGTGAACCCCGATCCCGACGCGGCCCTGGATGTGGAACCCGAAGGCACCGGCAACACCGGCCTCGAAGACATCGAGCTGGGTGCCGAGCGCATCCGCGTGGACGACAAGAAGATCATCAACTGCCGGGCCGACCTGAACCAGCTGGTGCCCTTCAAGTACCAGTGGGCCTGGCAGAAATACCTGGACGGCTGCGCCAACCACTGGATGCCCCAGGAAATCAACATGAATGCCGACATCGCCCTGTGGAAGGACCCCAACGGTCTGACCGAGGACGAGCGCACCATCGTCAAACGCAACTTGGGCTTCTTCTCCACCGCCGATTCCCTGGTGGCCAACAACCTGGTGCTGGCCGTCTACCGCCACATCACCAACCCCGAATGCCGCCAGTACCTGCTGCGCCAGGCCTTCGAGGAGGCCCTGCACACCCACGCCTACCAGTACTGCGTGGAATCCCTCGGTCTGGACGAAGGCGAG
Source organism: Thioalkalivibrio denitrificans (assembly GCF_002000365.1). Lineage (GTDB taxonomy): Bacteria > Pseudomonadota > Gammaproteobacteria > Ectothiorhodospirales > Ectothiorhodospiraceae > Thioalkalivibrio_A > Thioalkalivibrio_A denitrificans. The sequence continues at coordinate 5,734 of NZ_MVBK01000038.1, forward strand.
ATCTTCAACATGTACCGCGAGGTGCCCGCCGTGGCCCGCAAAGCCGAGTGGGCGCTGCCGTTCACGCGCTACCTCGCCGATCCCGACTTTCACACCGGCACCCCCGAGAACGACCAGAAGCTGCTGCGCGAGCTGATCGCCTTCTACGTCATCTTCGAGGGCATCTTCTTCTACGTGGGCTTCGTGCAGATCCTCTCCATGGGCCGGCGCAACAAGATGACCGGCGTCGCCGAGCAGTTCCAGTACATCCTGCGCGACGAGTCCATGCACATGAACTTCGGCATCGACGTCATCAACCAGATCAAGCTGGAGAACCCGCACCTCTGGACGCCGGCGTTCAAGCAGGAGATGTCCGACATGATCCACGACGCCGTGGAACTCGAAGCCCAGTACGCCCGCGACACCATGCCCCGCGGCGTGCTCGGCCTCAACGCCCCCATGTTCGAGGAATACCTGCACTTCATCGCCAACCGCCGCTGCGCCCAGATCGGCCTGAGCGAACTCTATCCCGGTGCGGACAACCCCTTCCCCTGGATGAGCGAGGTGCTGGACCTCAAAAAGGAGAAGAACTTCTTTGAAACGCGCGTCACCGAATACCAGACAGGAGGTGCACTGAGCTGGGACTGATCACCCACGTCGTCCCGTCCCCGCGATCCGGCCGCCAGTCGCGACGGAACGGGGACGGGACGGGAGGCGGACCCTATCTTCCTACCCGGCGAGCGAGGCAGGGTTGAGGAGGGGGCCGGGGCCGGGCAGGGGCCATCCATCAATCCCCCTCCCCCGCGTGCGGGGGAGGGCCGGGGTGGGGGCCCGCCGGCACAGTGAGCCTCCACCATGCTCCCTAAGAAGGCAGGGAGCCGCGGAGGAGCAAAGAGGAGCAACGCCACCTCCCCGCTCCCTCCCTCGCATCACGGGGGAGGGCTGGAGAGGGGGCCGCAGGAGCACGGTATGGGACGAACGGAAGCAACAGTTGATGCAGCATGTCCGGTTGAACGGCCGCCCGCCCGCAAGGGGGCCGGCGGCCTGCGGTCGCTTGGGGGAAGACTGAGCGAGAATTCGAGAAACAGAATGGCCAAGGATATGGTGATAGTTGAGTCGATAAAGTTGAAGGGGCGTCCCGCCGGGACGCCCCTTCGTGTTTCTCGCACCCCTTCCCCCTCCAAGTTCATGCTGTTGTAGGTCGGGCTTCAGCCCGACAGCGGCACTCGTTGTCACCTCGTGATGCAGGACCATCACCAACATTCAGGCAAAGGAGCCGCCTTTAGCCCCCGGCCGGTCCCGCCAGACCATCCGGCCCGTTTGCCTATCTCACGGAGGGCGAACGACATGAAAGGAAGTTACTTCATAACGGCCGATTTCCTCCTCGCCGCCATCCTCACGGCCTTCGCCCTCTACGCCCTGGCCATGCTCATCGCCCGCTGGGCGCCGGCGTCGCAATCCATGAACCTGCTGCAGCGCTTCGCCATCTGCATCATCACCATCGCCGCCGGATTCGCATCGTTCATCGCATTCCTCACGAGCATTGCCGTCGGCCTGTGGCAATGGCAGATCGGCCTGCCGGGCACCGTCGCCGTAACCGCTTGCCTGGTGTTCGGGCTTTCGGTCGTGCACTGGGCAGCGATGCGGCGGTCGGAGGCGGTGTGGTTCTGTGACCTGGAGGAGCAGGTAAGGTTGAATGGGTTGAGGGCGCGGTGGCGGAGGGAGGAGAGGGAGTCGGTGCGGGCACCCGTTGCGTCCGATCTCGTCTCAAGTCTTAAAGAGAGGGGCAGGAAGGGGGCGCGGGTTTATTTCTGAAGGAAGGCGCAGTGTTTGTGCGCTCGGTTCCTTTGAGAGTCAATGGGTTGTCATGGCGGGTGAAGGTTATACGACGAAAGCGCCATGTTACAACATAACATTCTTGCAGCAGAAATCTGGTTAGAGAAAAATCATGATCAAAGCAGATTTCACTAGAATCTCAGCGAAAGACCATCCAGCAGCCCAGACGATGTCACCTGGATGGTTTGCAATATCCCATCGCTGGATTGCGGAAAAGGACATACGAAGACGGTCCTATGGCACATGGTTCAAGATATCTCGCGGTAGAAAATACTGTTATAGAACTCTAACGATGGTAGCTTTTCTTGAAGGCTCACCGAATTCCGGAGTCGGAGAAATCTGTATTGATTGGGGAGCGTGGTTATATCTTGATGACTATAAAGAAAAGACATCACCCAATCTGACTCTTGAGATAGAACCAGCAGGCCTGTTATCAATGCCCCATATAGCTCTTTCGCACCCTGATCCTGGATACCGCATCGCATCAAAAATCGCATTGATTTCCTTGGGCCTCGGAATTCTATCGGCTGTCCTTGCTATCGGTCTCTAGCCATGCCTTTTCTAACAAAAGCTTCCACCGGACGCGGGATAACTTTTGGGCTGGCCAAGCCAGGCAATTTTAGTGTCCGCGTCGGTTAAGCGAAACATTATGCCACACACTTTCTGATGCCCACCTATGGCTGAGTATCTTTCCTATCGCCACGCGGTCAACGCGATCCGATTGTTATATCAGCGTTCAGGGTTCCATATCCCGTCACGTACTGTTGGAGAACAAGTATCCGCCGAGTTTTCGCGCGAAATTACAACTACAAGAATGGCATCACTTTATGCGCTCGTGGATGAGCAAGTCGCTCTCCTAAGATTGATATCGTGGTATTTCGCATCAGCAATTCCGAATAGTCCGAAAGTTGCGCTTTCCTATTATCGACTTGCCGTACGGCAGATGAGAACGCTCGCCTCAATTCGGCTGCAATGCACTTTTGGTCTTGATACAAATGCAAGACTTCAACTCCGACTCCTATATGAGAATGCAGTCCTCTGGGTTCGTTTAAGGGTGGATGCGGAGGCTTTCAAGGACTTCTCAGAGTCATCATCTAGAGACAAGGCGAATGAGTTCTGGCATAAGTATCTTTCTAGATCAAAGTCCGAACGATTTCTATCTAGCGAGTTTCTGGCATCAGGTCATTCCTGGCTTGGTGGTTACGAAGAGGCGATAAGGGAACTGAGAAATGGTGTCGGGCTGGCCGCACACCCGTCGATGCTTGCGTCATTATTCGATGCATCGGATGACTGGAAAGAAATGGGAGACGATCTCATATTGGCAAATCCTTGCGACGCGTCACATTTCACCCTATCAATGTCAATACTTTCAGCATCGCTACCGTTTTCAATTAAGCCGGAACCTTACTATCCTATTGAAGCAACCAGTCTTTTTGGAGGAACTCGCGCACTGAAGCCCTATGCGCATCCGACGGAGTCGTGGGATGAGTACAACCTTCAACTTCGAGATATGGTTCCAAAGCTTTTCTTGCTGTCTACGCGGTTTTCGAACGAACTCAGTGTCAAGGAGAAAAGGTGACAGATCTATTTTTGCGGTGCACAAATAGATCTGTCACTTTTCTGCCGTCACCTTTTCCGCGCCTTCGATTCACAGTGGTCTGGCCATCCCTAGCCTCGCTCGATTGGTGGTTGTCCTCGGCTACGATAATGCCGGAATCAGTATAAAGGGGACGGAGGGATTTTAAGTCACCTTTCCCAAGCAGCGATGACGGGGTCGGGCCGTGGCAACTGCAAGATTAGCCGTAAGAAATGCTTGGAAGTGGCGTGAAAGCAGGGCTTAGAGTCGCAGTTTCTGGCCCAAAACGGGCGCTCCAAGAGAATCGGCGGCCTTCACCTCAAGGCACAGGCTCGGGCTGCTGGGCGAACTACCAGAAACGTCTAAGATCCGACGACGGGATTGACGGTGGCAACAAATCTGCGTCCATGCACAAAGTTACTAATTGTCCTGCTCAGTGGCATTGGGGCACCCCTGTTCCAGCCGCCGTTCCATGAAGACTACTTGTCCCCACCATCCCTTGCGTTCGTTTCGGTAATTTTTCTATTTGGTGCCGCCGGCGTACTGCTGTTGACTGGGTTGCTCGCCTCTACTGGCCGCATGGGTGAGCCTCTGATCCGGCCAAGTCTGTGCACTCCACCATACCGTTATGATCAGCCATTGCTGTCGTTCGATACTGGAGCCCTGGTACTGATGGCATATGCCATCGGCGGAACACTGTACTCGTCCATCCAGGGCCCGTTTCTATACTTTTGGGCGATACCGTTCTTCGCCGGTCTCGGCGCTTGGTGTGGTGTGCGTGCTTACCTAAAACTCCAGGCATAAGGAAAACCGGGTTAGCAGAGAAAAAGGGGACGGAGGGATTTTAAGTCCCCTTTCCCAAGCCACGGCCAGGTGATTACGGCGGGTTGTACAAGTCTCGTAATTTCTCGAGCCCAGTAGGTGACAGATCTGTTTCTGCAGCGCAACGATAGATTTGTTACCTTTCCATCTTAGCCTGGTTTATTCGTCCTGATCACAGGGATGTGACTATGCAATCAGAAGGTTCATCACGCCTCCCTCAAATTCGCTACTGCCTCATTGCGATCCTGGTGCTGTGGTACTGGGCGCCTGGGCGATACGAGTTTGCGATCATGTGGGTCGACGGCGAGTGGTACCTGTTCGAACTCGCTGCCATCTACTACATGCAAGGCACGATGGCGCTGTTCATAATCCTTGCGGCGTACTGGGTTCGTCTTGATCCGAAGAGGATTCTCGGCCGTGGCTTAGAGTCGAAGGACATTGCTGGCACACTGCTTGTGGTTGTTATGACCTTTGCTGCCGCCTCGGTGCTCAATGTCCTCTTCATCATTCCCGTCACGTATGTGCTCCCGGAGTTCGTTGAGTGGTGGCTGGACTGGTCCCTTTACCCGCTTATCTACGTCTCTTCAGATGGCAGTATCCCGGTCTGGGCGAATTTGCTGAGCCTCGTCTCCCTTGTTGTGCTGGCACCACTGATCGAGGAGATGCTTTTTCGCGGCTATCTGCTCCACCGCCTGGCGCAAAAATTGGGGCTTTGGGCCGGGGTGCTGGTCAGTTCAGTCCTGTTCGGGGCCGTACATCCAGATCCGCTTGCGGCCGCTGTAATGGGATTTGGCATGGCCGTGTTGTATTTGAAGACCCAAACCCTATGGGCACCGATTCTGGCGCACGCGTTGTACAACCTGATCGTGTGGTTCTGGCACCTGCATGATGTACTTGTGCTGGGTGCGGATTATTACGACAGGTACGGGATTGAGCACTTGCGGGAGGATTGGTGGATGGGAGCCATTGCGCTTGTGGTGCTTGTGGTGTTTGTAGATCGCTTGATGAGGCGACGTGGGCCCCTTGGGCCGTTCGCTTTGCCCGGGGAAACAAGGCCCTCGGGTATTGAACATCAGCGCAGCTGACTGTCCCAGCCGTGATCTTTCAAGAGGTCAGTTCGGGAGAATGAATAAAGGGGAAAAGGTGACAGATCTATTTCTGCGATGCACAAATGGATCTGTCACCTTTTTGCCCGATTGTGGAGAGTTGTGGAGAGGGCGCCTACTATCCAGTGAATGGGCAGGTTCAGTCCGACCCCATTAACCCTAACCCATTGATCATCCGCGGTGGGGCCGTTGATCGGGTTTTCTTTCAGAGCGACGAGCGACACACGGACCGCCGCGAAGAGGACTTCAGTTTCTCAATGGGCCGAGACGCAGAGGTAACTTCATGAAGAACCGAACGTCACTCGAAGGAGCCGTGTCGATCGTCACCGGAGCGCGCGGCGTGATAGGCAGGGGGATCGCGCGCGAGCTGGCGGACGCTGGCAGCGACGTCGTTCTACAGGTAGCGCGCGACGGGGATGGATCGGTCGTGGTGAAGGAAGCGGGCCGGGCGCAACCGCTTGTCGAGGAGATCGAGGCACTCGGGCGGAAGGCACTGGCGGTGAACTGTGACGTGAGCAACCCGGCGCAGGTGAATGCGATGGTCGAACGCACGATCGAGATTTTCGGGCGGCTCGACGTGCTGGTGAACAACGCCGGGATCGTCCGCGTCTGTCCAGTGGAGAGCATGACCGATCACGAATGGGACGAGGTCCTCGGCGTGAATCTGAAGGGGATGTTCCTCTGCTGTCGCGCCGCCATCCCGCATCTGAAGGCGAGCGCGGGTGCAATCGTCAACAACGGGTCAATCGCGAGTTTCGGCGGCGCCGGCGGGCTCGCCCATTACTGTGCCTCCAAGCATGGCGTGATCGGCCTCACTCGGGCCTTGGCACTGGAACTCGCGCCCTTCGACGTCACCGTCAACGCGATCTGCCCAGGCATCGTGAACACGCCCATGTGGTCGAAGGTGCTGACTCCCGACCCCGAGCAGTACCGTTCGGTAATCGACAGCGTGATCCCGCTCGGCCGCGACCAGACGCCCGAGGACATGGGGCGCGCCGTGGTCTTCCTCGTGACGAGCCACAACATCACCGGCCAGTCGATCACGGTGGATGGCGGCGTCACATGCCGAGCCACCTAGCGGGAGGGGATGGCAGGAGATAAGAGGAGATAAGGGGGCGGAGGTATTTGGAGATAAGGGGACGGAGGTATTTTAAGTCACCTTTCCCAGGTCACGGGGTATCCGGGGACAGTATACCTATTTCGCATTCAGACGAGCCTTACGCCCGGGGCGTTTCGGCGCCAATGACTGTCCGGTAAGAGTTTCGAGGTGTTCGACAAAGGCTGCACTACCGAGCGGTCTTCCGGTGCGGGTATGTCGCTCGATCTGCTCATGGTCTTCAATCCGCTCATTCGATAGATAGGCCGACCAGTCGCTGATTCTGTCGAGCATCGGCCGTACCTTGACCAGGCGGTCATCCTGACCTTCCATATGGGCCAACGCACTCGACCAGCGCCAGTCGGCAGGCTGCCGACAAAGCCTGGCCTTCACCGGGTTGAGCTCGACGTAGCGAACCGTCGCAAGCAGATACTGTTCATCCATGACAAATGAGTGAAAGCGCTCCTGCCAAAGATGTCCCCGCCATCCATTGCGAAAGTTGATGCGGCGGGTATAACGGCGATGCACCTCGCCAAGAGCAGCGCGCAAGCCGTCCTCATGTTGTGGAACCATCACGAGATGGACGTGGTTGGGCATGAGACAGTAGGCCCAAATCTCCGTTTGGGTTGCTTCGGCAAACTCTGCCATAAGGTCGGTGTAATGGAGATAGTCTGCCTCGGAGAAAAAGACCTTCTGCCGGCGATTGCCTCGTTGGGTCACATGATGCGGATATCCGGGAATGACAACACGACCTATCCTGGCCATAGCTCACCTCCTTGTGATTTCCGCTTATCCTGCCATGACAGTGGGCTTCTGAGAAATGGGTATACTGTCCCCGGAATTGACTGGCGACCCGGAATACCGTTTTTCTCCAGAAGAAGCACGTACTTGTCGAAGAACCTGGTTACGGGGTCAGAAGGGCGGGGAAAAGTGTTAGGCAAGTGACACCTCCTTGTCGAAAACGCGGGCGTCCTGCCGGGAAAAGCTGGAATCCGCGGGGATGCTAAGACGCAGCACTGATTATTGCATTACGTTGCAGCGGTACTATTGCTATTACGGCCGCCGTCGCCGAAATGACTGTTGGGCGACAAGAAGCGGGAGGCGTAAGATTGAACCATGGCAAAGCGCATAAACATCTCGCAGCTGCGAAGCAAGTTCAGGCAACTTGAGAACAAGCGGCGTCAGGCCGTAAACAAATACAATCAGGCGGTACGTCAGTACAACCAGAACGTGAAGCGTGCGGCAGCAGACACCAATCGCGCCATCAACAAGTACAACCAGGAGGTTCGCGCACACAACACCCGTGTGCGCCAGAACCGCGCCAGGATCAACGCAGCTTTATCCCGGTTTCAGTCTCAGCAAGTTACTCGCTATCCGGCATACCGATCCTCAACTCAGACGCTTCATGAGTCGTATACACGCCTTGAGGCCCGATCAAAATATGAAGCGACGGATTCGGTAGATAGTATTTTTGCACTGTCCGAGCGTGAGAACGCCAACAGCCTTGAAACCACTTCTGCGCTGCTCGACAATGAGTACCAAGGCGCCGGAGACGAGTCGGAAGATGATCTCGCAAGTACGAAGATAGCGGACGAGCTGCGGAAGGTTGAGGAAGATCTTCACAATCGGTGGCTTGGAGCTTTGTTTTCTCTAAATCCGCGAAATCCCGATGCCGCTCGCCACTTTTGCACCAGCGCTCGGGAGATATTCACGCGAGTTCTAGATACTTCTGCGCCCGATCAGCAAGTACGTGTGGCGATCCCGAACTGCGACCTCACTCCTCAAGGCACGCCAACGCGCCGGAGCAAAATACATTTCATGCTTGGTCGGCGTAGCGTAGAAAACGACGCCTTGGAAGAGTTCGTCGAAAACGATATTTCTAACATCGTAGAGCTCTTCCGCGTGTTCAACGATGGAACGCACGGATCGTCGGGCACCTTCACTTTGCCTCAACTTTTCAGCATTAAGAGGCGCGTGGAGGACGGCATTCTGTTCCTGTGCAGTTTGAGTGAGGCGTAGTGCCGTTGTCGCCCAACAAATCGCTGCAGCGGACGTTTGACCCTCAGCCCATTTTGCTGCCGCAAAATGGCCCGCGCGTCAAACGCCGCTGAGCTCAAGCGTTAGAGGTCCAGATAAATATGGCTGAGTCTACGTCGACCTTCGACGCGTACGTCCAAGAAATTAACGCGGAGTATTACCGTCTCGGGCATACACTCGGCTGGCGTTTTCTTAGTGTCTCGAAAGACGTGCTCAACGGCCCAGTGCAGATAGCTCTGGTTACGCTTAATCCTGCAGGTCACTACATCCCGCCAGATCATCCGCGGTCTAGTTGCGAGGACGGGAATAAAGGGGACGGGAATAAAGGGGACGGAGGGATTTTCACAATACGATACCGGGGGGAATAAAGGGGACGGAGGGATTTTCACAATACGATACCGGGGACAGACCACGGTTTCCCTGGCCTTGCCGGCCTGTGGATCCTGATCCTATATCCGGCTTGGTAATGCGATAACTGAATTTCTTTAGAAATCAGATATGGAATGGCTGATCCTACTAGTAATCATCGTCATTCTCGGTGCTCTGGCGGGCGGGAATTCCTTCGGAGAGACCATCCGTATGGGATGTGGGTGCCTAGTTGCCATTATGGTTGTTCTCTTGGTAATAACGTGGGGCGTTACCATGCTTGCTGAGTAGAACTATATTCCCCGGGGCGGACCACTGGTTCCACCACGACTATGGGAGTATCGATGGTAATCGTGGTCTGTTCCTGGTTGGTCTCGGTTAGTCCCCTGTCCCGGGTTAGTCTCCATCTCCTGCTTCACCATCGTCAACGACCGTCCGGTCGCGGCCCGCGCGCATTGCCATGTACATCGCCTCATCAGCGAATTGAACAAGTGCGTCAACGGTTTCGCCGAACATCCATAGGAAGACGGGTGTCCTACCGATGTCTGTGGGATGAGGGGTGTCTCGCTCGTCGTCGGTGATCCGGGCCCTGGGTCAAGTCATCTAATGGCGCGGTGAGCTGTTGGCGGCCCACTTCGACAACGGCCCGGAGTATGTCCGCACGGCACTCATCAGTTGGGGAGACTGTTAGAAATGGGAAGGATTGCCGGTCGTGAATAGATCGGGATCGGTAAAGAGACCGGCAAATGCGGACACCAACTGACCGCGGAAATGATATGTCGTCTTTGATGCGCACTGCCCAGATCCTCCATGACACTTCGTCAAAGGCTCCCTAGTCAAAGTCTGCCAGAAGACTCCAAGTCCGAACTGGTTACCATCGGAGAGAGCTAACCCCAGGACCTGATATCGAAACCGGGGCCAAGTCACTGTCACCGCATTCCTTCGGAAGAGCGACTGTACTTCTACCACAAACCATAACATGAAGCCTACACTTTTCCCCTATCAGGCCTACCGCCGATTCGCGTATCACGAAATCTGTCAATCTTCTCTGGTTCCAGATGATCTTCTCTTGCCACGCCAAATCAACATCAAATCTTGCTTTGGCTAATGCATCTTTGGCATCTATTTCAGCAATCATTTCATCCGGCAAATCGGACCCCAGCCGTCGAAGTGACTCAAGCGACCTTTGGTTACGTGCAATCGCTTTCTCCTGAAAGGCCTCAAGTGAGTGTATTTTAAGTTGAATGACGTCCTTATCTGCCCATGGCGCTTCTATGATATCAACCCGGCCTAACCCGCGTAACGCAAGGTACTTAGCAATATCCGCCCGCTCCCGATAAGTTTTCGGGAAACCATTCCGAATGAGAGTCTCCTCCCAAGCCTCGCCTCTTGTCTTTCCTTGAAACCTTGTCGGAATAGGTACTTCACCCTCGTGCAGAAGGACCTGAAACTCATCGAATGCGTCATCGACCGCCCTCTTTAGATCGTCAGCCATACGCAGGGTTCTGCGCGCATCAAAGTACTCCGACTTGGCCCTGTAGACCTCCCTATAGTACCGATAGTCGCCTCTTAACTCAGAGCTTGATCGTGATGGTTCCCCCACCTCGATCCGTTGCGTCTCAATCAGGGCGAAAAGACGTCGAATGCTCTCAGCATTGGCTTCGCAGTGGGCGTAATCTGCAGATGCGATTCGTCCGATATCGTGCACTTTTACGGAGAGGTAACCCAAAACGACAAGGATGACTCCTGACAATGCGCCAATTGCATAGAACAGAGCAAGCATCTTTTTCCGAGATATCATGACTTCTCTCCACACGTCGATGCTGTACTGAAACTCCCGTGGCAAGATAAAACGGAATTGCCCAACGAATCATCTGGACAAGAGTTCATCACAGCTCCTGCCTCGATGCAGCCGCTCAAAAGTTTGACACAAGATGCTATCTCGTGGGTCTCCCGTGAATATCTCCTTGTACCCAGCACTGCCTAAGATTTCCAGCTGGATTGCATTGAATTCCCGGGAAACCTCAATGCTTAACAAACACTGCGAATCGCGTAGGGTCTCGTAGAGCCAACTGTCCGATCCATAAGGTCTTTGATAAATTAGTTGTCCACCAGTTTCCCTTGTCCCGGCAAATACCCAACGCCCTACGCGATCATCGAGATAGAACTTATAAGCATTCGCAATTAACGCCCCGAAGTACTGGCCTTGGCGAACTGTTGGTGGAAAAAGGGCTCCATCGGACAGGACACCCCGACAATACACACCCCATTTTATCTCATCACCAGATAATGGCCGAATAGGCCGACCATCAAGCTGGTACAGAGGTGTGTCGACGGTGGGTAGACTTGCCAAAGGAATTTCGACATACGCAATTCTTGAAAGCTGCCCGCGACTAGATCGATCAAGCAGATCAATATACCTCCTCAAGCGGACTAGCTCGATTACAGATTTCTCAACATCCTCACGCGCCTCAGCCAGTGTTTTGTTTGACTGTGAGAGCTCATAGTCCAGTGACTGTATTCTTGAATTTAGGACAGCTTCTTTCCCTTGCTGATTTAGTTCGTCCAGTCCAACAAGAACGAACGCGCCAGTTGCGGCGAAGATACCAATGTAACCAGGAACCCTAATGCGTCTATACAGAGCCCCGCGCCCCTTGCGATCAATGGCGTTTCCGAAGAAGGAAACGAATGTAAGGACGAGCGCGCATAACGCAATTAGCACCTTCACAATCATTGTGTCTCTTCTCCGCCGCAGGTGTGCCCGTTGCCGACCGTCTCCGAGTATAGGAGGAATGTACACTTTTTTGAGGCGCGACAACTGTTCATCCATCTAGTAAAGGGGACGGACGGATTAAAGGGGACGGAGGGAATTTAGGGATTAAAGGGGACGGAGGGAATTTTGTAGGGATTAAAGGGGACGGAGGGAATTTTGTGGATCAAAGGGGACTGAGGGAATTTAGAAAGGAGGAATAAAGGGGACGGAGGGATTAACCTTTAATCCCTCCGTCCCCTTTATTCTTCTCCTCCTTAGCGTCCGGTGCGCGAAGCCTCGGGCTGCTGAGGAACAAGCTCTCGAACGACCGGCGTGGGCAGAGTGGGTCTTTGCGGCGGGGCCAGGAGCTGGTTTGACGCAGCGCCCGGGCCGGTACTTTTCGGGCACTTCTGCCCCAGTTGCGCTTTGATGCACAGTTCATAGGCCCCGTAGTTTTTATCCGGATCAGGATGCTTGGCATTGCAGACGTCAATTGCATCGTCGGCACAGTTGGCCATGGCCGGCCCGGTAAAACCCATCGCAGCAACAAGAATGGCAGGGATCAGTTTTGCAATGTTCATGAGAATGCTCTCCAGTGTTGTTGGTTGATTCTGGTGTTCTCATGAAGTGAGTCGTGGTGATTTTCGAGAGGGTTCAAGAAAATGTCGTAAAACGAGGGAAAGGATGACAGATATGCTGACTTGCAGGGCGCCGGGCCACGCTCAGGGGCAACGGGGTCGGGGAAAAGAGGGGACGGAAAAAAGGGGAAAAAAGGGGACGGAGGGATTAAAACGAAAGAGGGGTGAAGTAGAGAATGACGGGATCGGACCACGGAAACCGCGTGGTTAGCTGGAAAAGTGCCTGGTAGTTGAGTGACATCAGGCCTTAGATCTGCGATTTCTGGCGCTCCAAGCGAATCTGCGGGCACACACACTCGCGCCCCCGCTCCCGCGGCGACTATTCGTGGGAAAACCTCAGAGACTGCCCCCAGTTTCCCATGGCCGGCAGCAGCTCAGGTGGATGAGAGGCGTTGTCGTGACGCAGCAGGTAGACGCCGCCGTCGTCACAACGCAGTTTGAAGTACCTGTGGTCCGGGGCAAGCCAGCGGTCGAGGATTTCCTCCACAACGGTGCGCCGTTCGCCGATGCGCAGCGCCCGGGGCTCCTCTTCACCCCGATAACCGGCATGACACTCCACGACGATCTTGATGTGTGCATCGCCCATCGCGTCGACCTTCCGCTGCTCCTTTTTCAAAGGGTAGCGCATTGCATCGTGAGGGAAGCATTCAGGTATCCAAAACTTTCGGAAATCCGGGCACAGTATCCCTGGTTTGCCTTCTGACGAGCCTTACGGCTGGGGAGTTTCGGCACCGGTTCAAAGAAAGTGCTACGTCCCCTTGTCTCGCTATTGCGGTGTTGTTCGCCGTGTACTATAAGGCGTCGTGACAGGACGTATCTTCTTGCTGATCGGCAGTGGTGGTCTTTAGCCGCTCCGGTTGGAGGGGCCTACGATGACAAGGAAAGCATGGCTTCTCGGCACCGCGCTGATCGCGGCGGGTGTCATGGGTATCCCCGCGCTGTTGGTGGTGGCCTGGCCGGATCTTCGCGAGGAAGTACATTCCCTTACCGCCTGTTATCAACTCGGACGTACCGGGTTGCGTCCCGTAGCTGATGAACCCTCCGACCGTTTCCTCGGCAAGGTTCAGGAGTTCACGGCCCGCTGCCGAGGCGGCACCGCAGCACTGGCCCAGAGGGATACACCGTGGGTCGACTGGTCAAGTTACTGGGGATCCGGGGACGAGCGGTCTCTTTCGGACTTTCGGCTGCTTCCAATCAACCGTCTGTCACGCCAGCAACGCGGCATCGACGGGGCCCTGATCGATCTCGAGTACCAGCGCATCGAGCTGATCAAGTTCAACCTGTTCGACAACTACACCTATCCCAACTATGTCCTTGGGCAAAATGCGATCCCGGGGCGTTCGGTCCGGCAGTGGGCGGCCATGCGGTTGCCGCCGGATCATCCCGACTATGAGGCCGTTGGCGGCGCCGGCGAGCAGTTGTGCACCGGCGAACTGATGCGCCACCGCACCCTCACGGGGATCTGCAACGACCTGCGCAACCCGCTGATGGGTTCCACCAACACGTTGTTCGCGCGGAATGTGCAGTTCGAGGAGACCTTCCCCGAGCTGGGAACGACCGAACTCGTCCGCAACCGGCACGGGGACCGAATCGGTCTGCTTCGGCCCGACCCGCAACTCATCAGCCGCACGTTGTTCACGCGGCAGCAGTCCAATCCCGAGGCATGCAATCAGGGGCTCGGCTCGAGTTCTGCAGGAGTGCCGGCTGAATGTGACTACATCAAGGCGCCCTTTTTCAACGTGTTGGCGGCCTACTGGATCCAGTTCATGACCCATGACTGGTTTTCACACCTGGACGAGGGGCGCAACAGCGCCGAGATGATCGACGTGGGCTGCAGGAGCCGGCTGGACAACGGGGTGGAGCGGCCACTGTCGGCCGCCGAGATTGCTGCCCTGGGATGCCGGCCGGGCGACCGCGCCGATCGTACGCTGTACCACGACATCGAACCCGCGCCGCAATTCCACGCCGTCGGCGAGGGCCGGATGGCGCGCGCGCACCGCACGACCCGCAACACGAACACCGCCTGGTGGGATGCGTCCCAGATCTATGGCTACAGCGAGACCTCGCTGCAGCGGGTCAAGCGCGATCCGGACGACCCCGCGCGGCTGCTGATGGTGAGGCGAGGGGATGCCTCCGGGTCCGGTGCGGCCCAGGGGTATTTACCGGTCTTCGAGCCGGGTGACCCGATCCATCCCACTTGGGAGGGTCAGGAGGCTGTGGCGTTTCCGGACAACTGGTCCATCGGACTGAGTTTCCTGCACAACGTTTTCGCTCGCGAGCACAACCTGTTCGTCGACGGTTTCCGCCGCCATGCGCAGCGCAATCCGGACGCCGATTCCGGATTGCGCAATCCAGCCGATCCGGACCGGGTCATCCGCTACCGGGACGTGACACCCGACGAACTGTTCGAGGTCGCCCGGCTGGTCGTGGCCGCGGGAATCGCCAAGATCCACACCATCGAGTGGACCACGCAGTTGCTCTACGACGAGGTCCTCCACATCGGCATGAACTCCAACTGGAACGGAGTGTTCCATGACAAGGACCGATTGTCGCGGCTCCTCGAGAGGATCGTGGTCGATCGGCTCGGTCCCTCAATCCACGAGGACGATCACACCACGTGGTGGTCGGTCCTTGCGTCCGGCTCGGGGATCTTCGGGCTGGGCAGCGAGCGCTACGCCGACCGTCCGCATCTGCTGAGTCGGAGCGGGCGCGGCCAGGATATCTGGGACCTGCGCAACCCTGAGCACGTGAACGGCGGCATCAATCACTTCGGTTCCCCGTTCAATTTCCCGGAAGAGTTCGTCACGGTCTACCGCCTGCACCCCTTGGTTCCGGACCTGCTGGAATATAGGAGCTGGGACGATCCCAATGCGATCCGGAAACAGGTTCCGGTGATCTCCACGATCCGTGCGCAGGCGACGCCGGCCATCCAATCCGGGGGGCTCGGCGACTGGGGCGTGACCCTGGGCCGGCAGCGGCTGGGGGCACTGACGCTGCAGAACCATCCGAACTTCCTGCAGAACCTGCCGATGCCTCGCCTGGACAGCGAGACCCGGCAGATCGACGTAGCCGCCCTCGATCTGATCCGTGATCGGGAGCGGGGTGTTCCGCGTTTCAACGAGTTTCGCCGCCAGTACGGCCTGAAGAGCCTGACCAGCTTCGACGACTTTGTCGACCGGCGGCTGCCCGCGGATTCCCCTGAACGGCAGCGCCAGGAACAGTTGGTGGTGAAGCTGCGCGATATCTACGGCCAGCACCGTTGTGACGATTCCAAGGTGATCACCGCCGTCCAGCGTCTCAACGGACGCCCGGTCACGGACTGCCTCGGCCACCCTGACGGCACGCTCGTGGACAACGTCGAGGATGTGGACACGGTCGTGGGCTGGCTTGCGGAATCGACCCGGCCGCACGGGTTCGCCATCTCGGAGACCCAGTTCACCGTTTTCATCCTCAACGCGTCGCGCCGGCTTTTCAGTGATCGTTTCTTCACCTCCAGCTTCCGGCCCGAGTTCTACACTCATTTCGGGATCGCCTGGGTCAATGACAACGGGCCTGATGGGAAGGTCATGGAAGCGGTTGGTCCGGACGGTCACGAACAGGAGGTCTCGCCGATGAAGCGGGTGCTGCTGCGCACCGTCCCGGAACTCGAGGACGAGCTTCGCGACGTTGTGAATGCCTTCGACCCCTGGGCGCGCGACCGCGGCCGCTATTACTCCCTGGAGTGGCGGCCGCGGCAGGGTGCCGAGACAGACCCTGCCTTTGCGGTCGCGCCCTAGCGGGACCGCAGCCGTGAGCGCGCAAACTGGAGTCGGAGCGCTGGGTTTGCTCCGTTTGGGTTCGACCCTGCTGATCGAGCGCCTGTGGCGGCGATCGCGCGCGGATCCGGGCGCCGTCATCTGCCGATGGGCGAGAGCGCGCTCGGGCCGGGGCGGCGATATTGCGGTCCGCATTTTCCGGCGTGCATACCTGCTGGTGACCAGTGGCGAGTCCTCCCGAAGCATTCTCGATCCATCGCCGGCCAAGGACGGCCTGCCTCCTGGTCGCTCCAAGCGCAACGCGATGTCCTTCCTCGCTCCCCGCGCGCTGACCATTGCTCCCGGTCAGGACTGGGCGCGGCTTCGCGAGTTTCACGAGCGGGCACTCGCTTTCGATGACGGTCACCCGCTGGCACAGCGGTTCCTGGCACAGATTCGCGCAGCCTTCTCGCCCCCTGTGCGGTCCTCCGAAGACGTGCGTTCGGCGATGGCGCAGGTGATGCTCGGGATCGTCCCGGGTGTCGCAGACCCGAGGCTGGCCAGCGATGTCCAGGCGATGTTCGAGGCCGTCCAGAGCCCGGTGCGACGGAGGCTGCTCGGCATCCGGTATCGACCCATCCGCCGCCGCCTGTACGGGCATCTGCGCAGCCGGGTGCGCCAGCCGTTGGCAGCCGATGCCGACAACTTGCTGGACCTCGCGCGGAACAAGGATCCGCCGGCCGATGAGGAGGAGTTCATCCAGCAGATCCCGCATTGGATGTTCACCTTCACCGGTTCAGGGACGGATCTCCTGACGCGAACGCTTGCGATGATCACCTCGCGTCCCGCGGTTCACCGCCAGGCACTCGACGAACTCTCCGCGGCTGGCGCCCCTGATCAGGCCACGACAGTCGGCAGCCTGAAATACCTGGAGGCCTGCCTGCTCGAGACGGGGAGGCTGTTTCCGCCGGTCCGGATGACATTTCACCGGAGCAAGGATGGCGAGCAGGAGATCATCCACTATTTCCCGCTCCTGCATCGCGACCCGGCCCTGGGTGCTTCGGTCGATGCCTATCGCCCGGAACGGTGGCTGGACCCGGCGGGGGATGCGATCACCGGAGCGTCCAGCCTGTTCCTGCGTGGTCCGCGGAGCTGTCCCGGACAGGGGTTGATCCTGTTCGTCTGCAAGGCCGCGCTGGCGCAGCAACTGGGCGAGATCGGGATGAGGGTGCGGACCACCCGGTTGTCCGTGGACCCGCTGCCGGTGACGTTCCCTGAATCGGAGGCGCACTTTCAACCGGAGGGAAGTCATGGCGATTGAGGCGAAGCACCTGCAGTCGATGTCCGGGAGCGAACTCGATCAGCTGTTTCGGGATAGTGCGGCCGGTCCGATCCCGGAGGGCCGGGCCCGCGGGACCGCGGTCCTGTTGCCCGGCTCCTGGTTCGGCCGATTCCTCGCGCTGTTGATCCGCCTGCTCTTCTGGAAGGGCAAGATCTTCCGCGCCAGGTCCGGGGATCTGAAGAATCGCATCGGTCCCTTGGGGTGGCCCTTGATCCGGGCACGCGTGTACGAGGACCAGAGCTGGTTTGCCGACGGTTCCGCGGTGGTACTCGATTACTCCAGGACCTCCCTTGTGGCACGCTGGATCCGCGACGAGATCCGGGAGGTCAGTCCCGGGGTATACCTGGGCGTGGTTTATTGGGGCAGGCGCCGGATTGCCCGCTTCCTGCTGGAGTTTGGCCGTGATGCGCAGCTCGGCCCACTGCGTGGATTCGCATTACTCGTCGGCGTGTTCACGCTGGCCGGCCTGCTCGTCGGGGGGACCTATCTGGCCATCCGTCTGGCAGATGATCGCCCGGTCACCTACGCCCTCGACGAGGATCACTTCAAGTACGGGTCCACCGGGGGCGAACGAGGGTTCGGGAAGCAGTTGGGTTTGGGCATTCCCTATTGGGTCTGGGTCGCACTGCCGGAGCTGTTTCCGCAGTACCTGCCGGACCAGCAACCGGGTCAGGGCTACGCCGCGTTTGGCATGATCTACGAACCCGACCGGGATCCGCGCCTCGAACTGCCCGTCGGCATGTCGATGCGGCGCGTGCAGGGCATCGATCGGGTTTATTTCAACTGCGCCGTATGCCACACCGGCTCGGTGCGCGCCGCACCCGGAGCACCCGCCGAGATCGTGCTCGGCATGCCGGCGAACACTTTCGATCTGGGGGCACTGGTCAATTTCTTTGCGCAGGCGGCGTCGGACTGGAGGTTCCGGTCCGACCGGATGATGCCCGGGATCGAGGCGATGGCAGCGCTCCAGCGGGAGGCTCATCTGCCGGAAGACCGCTATCAGCCAAAGCCGTTCGGTGTGCTGGACCGGTTCCTGTTTCGCCACCTGGGAATCGCCCTGATGCGCGAGCAGCTCCTGACCCTCACGTCCCGGCTGGCATTCATCGATATGTCGAGCTGGGGGCCGGGTCGGGTCGACACCTTCAACCCCGCCAAGGCCCTGCTGGGCTTTCCGATGGAGAGGGCCACGGAACGCGAGTTGATGGGCAACGCCGATCTTCCGTCGGTGTGGAACCAGCGCTGGAAACAGGGCATGCAGCTTCACTGGGATGGCAACAACACCAGCGTGGACGAGCGCAATCTCAGCGCCGCGTTCGGTACCGGTGCCACCCCGACGACCATTGACAGGAGAAGCGTGCTGCGTGTGGCGGACTGGCTTTGGGACAAGGCGCAGCCGCCCGCTTTCCCCGAGCGTCACATTGACCGCGATCTGGCGGCCCTGGGGGGTTCGGTCTACCAGCAGCACTGCTGGTCCTGCCATGGGAACCGGACCCCGCCGTTCCGTACGGAAGGGGACGGCAGCCTGGTGGGTACAGTGACGCCGATCGAAGTGATCGGGACCGACCGCGCCCGCCTGGACTCCTACACGAGGCTGCTCGCTGTCGCGCAGAATTCCCTGTATGCCGGTTTTCCGGCCAACGAGGCGCAGTGCAGGAACCGGCCCGATGACACCGAGCGCTGCTATCCGGCCCGTTTCGCCCATTTCCGCAAGACCAACGGGTACGCCAATTTGCCGCTCGATGGCCTGTGGCTGCGCGCTCCCTACCTGCACAACGGATCGGTTCCCAACCTGCGCTACCTGCTGGAGCCCGCCGACGCGAGGCCGAAGATCTTCTATATCGGGTACGACGTCTACGACTACGAGAACGTCGGTTTCGTGAGCCTGGGCGTGGAGGCTCAACGCCGGGGCTGGCGGTACGACACGCAGGTTCGCGGCAACGGCAATGCCGGACACGAGTACGGAACTGATCTGGAGGCCGGGCTCAAGGATGCGCTGATCGAGTACCTCAAGACTTTCTGACTCATCGTAAGGGTGAGAGGCGGGAGGATGGACTGATGAGCACCGAACGGACGAGGCCCGGATGGAAGCGCAGGGTGATGAACGTGTTCCTGATCCTGCTCATTCTGGCCGTTCCGATCGCCGCCTACGGCTGGTACAAGTTCTTCCGGGACCTGCCGCAGCCGGACTGGATCACCGGCGATCCCGAGGCGAACTTCCTGTACGGCTCCATCGGCGGCGAATCCGAGGGGGGGATGCCCTATTGGATCGTCGTGGTGCTGCCCCGGATCTTCGACGACCTGATGCCCGGTCCCGGGGGTTACGCGGCCTTCGGTCTCCCATGGGCCGAAGGGGCGGAGTTTCCCGCAGGGTTCTCCAGGAAGACCATCGGCTTCGAGCGTGTGGGCTTCAACTGCGCCCTTTGTCACGCCACGCAATACCGTACGGCCCCGGAGAAGACTCCAGTCATCGTCGCCGCCGGCGGCAGCCACACGGCCGACATCCAGGGCATGCTGGATTTCTTCACCCGGGCGGCTAACGATCCGCGTTTCAATGCCGATACCATTCTCACCCAGATCGACGCGTCCTACCCGCTGAGCTGGATCGACCGGCAACTCTACAAGTTCCTGTACATCCCAATCACGCGCAAGCGTTTGCAGGAGCAGGGCCGTGATTTCGCCTGGGCGGATGATTTGCCGCGTTGGGGCCCCGGCCGGGATGCCCCGATGAATCTCACCAAGTTCAATTTCCTGGGAATGGAGGTGGACGGCAGTGTGGACAACACCGATTTCCCGTCACTGTGGAATCTGCAGACACGCGTGCAGCCGGGCCGGACCTGGCCGGAGCACGACCACTCGCTCACCGCGGACTGGTCCACGCTCGACATCGACCCGGCACGGCTGATGCTGATGAATCTCGACGGCGCGACGACCTCGTTCCGTTCCGTGGTCATCGACTCGGCCCTGGGGCTGCAGGCGAAGAACACTCCCTTCTTCCGGCGCCGCGTGCAGGAACTGGAGGATTGGCTGATGACTCTGCCGGCGCCCAAGTACCCACTGCCCATAGACCGTGAACGGGCGACCGCGGGTCAGGCCGTGTTCGAGCAGCACTGTGCAGCGTGCCATGCGAGTGGCCGCGACAATCGTCTGGGTACCGTGATTCCGCTCGCCGAGATCGGTACCGATCCCGAGCGCGCCAATGCCTGGTCACGCGAGGCGGCCGACCTCGCCAATCGCTTGGTGCAGGAGCGCTTCCGGCTCACGCGGACACCGATGGGGCAACCCGACGAGCCGGGCTATGTCGCGCTGCAGCTCGACGGTGTGTGGCTGCGGGCTCCCTATCTGCACAACGGGTCCGTGCCGACATTACGGGCAATGCTGGAGCCGGAGGAAGGGAGGCCGCGCACCTTCTACCGCGGCTATGATGTCATCGATCGCTGGAACGTCGGTTTCGTGTCGCGCCGCTGCGTCGGCGATGAGGAGGAGCTTCCAACGGAATCGGCGTCGCCGCAGTGGGGCTGCATGCCAGGTCATGAAGGTTGGCTGTACGACACGGCCGAGCGTGGCAACAGCAACAGCGGGCATCTCTATGGAACTACCCTCCAAGATGAACTGAAGGACGCGCTGGTCGAGTACCTGAAAACATTGTAGAAAACGCCTGCTTCGCCAAGGGTTGCGCGGGTGCCTGGAATGGCGCGCGTGGGATGCCACATGTGTGGGTACATGTCAGAGTGCGATGCCCAGGAGCGCGAGCACGCCCTTTACCGCGGTGGTGACCGGGCCGACCATCTCGGCGACGGTCTTTGCCGCTTCGATCAAACCCTTGCCATTGAATTTCAGTGCCGACTTGTCCGGGTTCGGGTCGGTTGCTTCTTCGGTCAGCGCCTTCAGCTTGCGCGTGGCCTGGCGCTGCTGGTCGGCGTCCAGCTTTTGCGCCATCTCGGCGACGGTCTTGGTCAGTTCTGTCAGCGCATCCTGGAGTTTGTTGTCCCCTGCCCCGGAAGCGATGTTGAAACTGTCCTTGATGTAGCCGGCGGCGATCGCATCGCCGTTGAAGGTATTGCCCTGGCCGTAATCGATGTTGACTGTCTGCTGCGGTCCGGTGCCCATGATGGTCAAATTGCCTCCTGTGATGTTGCCCGCGATTTCGACATACATCTGCCGCGGTTCACCGCCCTGAAGCTGGGTGAAGCGTTCCAGCTTCAAGCGTACCTGCCGCCGCGCCTGCTCCAGTTGCTGCAGCAGTACCGCCCGTTCAGACGGGCTCATCACCCAGTCGTAGGCGGCCATGATGTTGCGCAGCGATATCTGCTCGACGCCATTGCGGGCCTTTTGGAAAATCGTGTGCGTCGCCTGGTTTAAATACTCCTCCAGCCGGTCGGCGGTGGGCGTGTGGGGTTGATACTGGATCGTGCCCTTGGCCATCCAGCGCAACATCTGCCCCAGCGCCTGCTGCTCTGCATGCAGGCGCAGCACGCAAAGGCGCAAGCGGCGTGCCGCGTCGGCATCCTGGCGGGTGTGCCCGATCAGCCAGATGCCGATATTCCTGCCATCCATCGCCAGAGTAAGGTGCGCCACGGTGAGCCCGCCCACCTTGTCCGGTTGTATCAGGTCGCTGCGCGCGGGCACACTGGTAAGTTCGGCGAGGCCGCTGGCCGGATCAATTTCGTATTCAACGACCACGACGGGAAAGCCGGGCCAGACGAAATTCGCCGGCGCCATCGGTTTCGTTAAATCGGTGGTGTGGCTGGTGGCCTGGGCATAAAGCTTGGCGAGGGCGGCGCCCTGCCGGCCAAGCGGCTGTCGCTGCGGCATGCCGTCCAGTTGCTTGACGGCTGTCGGCAGCCTCAGCACATCGCGGATTGCGCCCAGCAGGCCGTCGCCGTCCACGGCGAAGGCACCCTCCAGGCCAAGTCCGATCTCGACCCGGCTGACCGCGCCGCCGTCACAAAAGAACCGGCGGAACGCGCCCCGCAGCCGCAAACCTGCGGCGGGTGGCCCCACCGGCGCGTCGCCCAGGCCCGGTAATTTGATGGCGGCTTTCGATCCGGCGAAATAGAAATCCTGGCTGAACACACCGCCCACCGGTGCCCCGCGCGCGCGGGAACGGACGGCGCCGAAACCGCGCACGAACTCGTTCTGCGGTATCGGGATCGGCCATGCCGGTGCGGAAAGGCGTGCCGGTCCCTGGTTCAGGAAGGGCCTGGCGTCGGCGAAAGGAAACTGCAGTGCCAGCAGCATGTGCTTACTTTCCGGAGCCGGAAGAGGGAGGGGAGGGCCCCCCTTCTGACGAGCATCAGGGGGGCGAAGCTAAACGAGCTATGTACGCGTCTTAGCACCATCGGACGTTCAAGGCGATCGGCTGTCGTCTCTTACCATCCGACACTTTCAAAACTAGGCAAGGAACCTGACATAGTCAAGGGGGCATGCCGAAAGTCCCGAGGGCCTATGGGAAGAAAGGGGGGAAGAAAGGGGACGGAGGGATTAGCATTTAATTCCTCCGTCCCCTTTCTTCCTTTCTTCCTTTTTAACGGATGGGTGCCCTTGATCCGCCTCGTTAACTGACGGCGATCTGCAGATCCCTTAACCTGGGGGTGTCACCGATGGTGATGTTCGGCGCACGCAGATGGGGCCGCAGGGGATTCTTCGGGCGATAGTTGTCTTTTTCCTTCAAGCGCTGCAGGACTGCGTCCTCCAGGGTTTCATGGCCGTGGGTTGTGGTGCCCAGAGGACGGTAAAAACGAGAGGAAACGAGCTGGTACGCGCCCTTCAGGAAGGCGGCAAAGGAATCATGGGCAGGGGCCAGCAGGTTGGCTTCCGTGACAGGCGCCAGTTTATTCTTGTCGACGCCCAGGCCGCACTCCCCCAGACGATCGGCCATCCAGTGCAGGGTGATGTCGGAGAGGCGGGCATCCTTGTAGCCGCCGCCGATATCGGCATGGGCGCCGCTGAACCAGGCTTGTTCGACGCGCTGATTGGGTTTCTGTTTCGGATCCCACAGGGTCGGCTCGTAAGTGCTGCGGTGTTCGTCGACGGCGATGGCATGGAAGGCATTGTGGACGATGTCGCTAAGTTCGGTATCGTGGAACTCGTAGCGGCGGGCATTGAACCAGTCAAAGGAACGCAATGGGACGCCCAAGGCACCCACCGTGTCCCAGACTCCCAGACAATGGATGTCCGGTTGGCGTGAGAAGCGCTCACGAAAGGCGAGGGCACCGGGGCTGTCCGCGCCTTCGTCGCGGGTGCGATAGAGTTCGTAGGCGCTGTCGATTTCCCGGCGGTGACTCCGGTGGGTTAGGCCGGCATTGCGGATCATGCCGACCAGGCTGCGGGCGGAGTATGCGCCGCGGCTGAAGCCGATGACGAAGATGCGGTCACCTTCTTCATAGTGGTCAACCAGCGCCCGGTAGCCCTGCTTGATGAGCCGGTCCAGGCCCACGCCGAAGGCGCCTCCCGTGATGCGATTGTACCAGCGGTTACCCACACCAGGGACGTAATGCTTCTCCTGACGAATGCCCTGGTGGACTTTGGGGACGGCTTCAAAGAGTTTGTAGACGTTCGTGTTGGCTCCCTTTTCGATATCGCCGGGGTCTTTGGGGGTATTCCAAGTACCATCGAAGCATATGATGATGTTCTTCATGGGTCGTCTCCAATTTTTCGGTTGTGGCACATATGAAGATAGGTAATGGTCCGGAAGTTGGTTATGCCGCCTCTGTTGCCAGGCCGGTGAAAGAAAGGGGACGGAGGGATTAACGTTAATCCCTCCGTCCCCTTTCTTTGCTTTCTTTGAGGAACAAGTGGACACCCATCATGCTGTTTCAACTGTCCTCCGTTCTCAGTCCCGGATGCCGAGGGGCGACTGGTGTATAACCCGTAGTCCGAAAGCGTCGGCCAGTCGATCAAGGTGATCCTCCAGACGCGGTCGGGCGAACGACTGATGCGGCCGCGTTTCGGCGTCGGCCTGGAGAACAAGAGGGCACCCATCTTCCAGTTGACAGCCCCGAAGAGGGCGGCTAGTTTCTGAATCGCCCATCAAGCAAGGGACAAGGAGTGCCCCATGAGCAGAGCCGGAAGGGAACTCGTCTCGCTGGATTCCACTCCGTATCACCACTGCGTCTGCCGCTGCGTGCGGCGGGCGTTTCCGTGTGGACGGGATTTGTTCTCGGGAAGGCGTGATGAGCACCGCAAGGGCTTGGGCGCCAGGAAAAAATGGGGACGGAGCGATTGACTCTTGATCCCTCCTTCTCCTCTATTCTTTAAGGAGATTGGATGGGTGGGACGGCGCACGCTGGCGGCAACCCGGACCCTCCCGTCCCTGCCACCGGCGGGGAGGGCAGCCGGCGCGACGTCACCGATCCACCGGACTACCTATACTTCGGTGGGTCCGCGGCGGCAATTGGACAAGGCAACCCCCATATGCAGACACTCGACTCCGACTTGCGACAGGCCGCAGGGATCGCGCTCGGCCTGGTTCACGTGGTGCTGGTCATCAGCCTGCTCCTGTGGCTGGCCACTCTGCTGGGCGCGGCCTGGCACTGGCCGGACGTGGCCGCTCATCCCCGGAGGATTATCGCCGTTGTGGCGGCTCTGGTGTGGTTCTCGCTGGGGGCGGCATCGGGGCTTTGCCTGAGCGTGCGCATCTGCCGGGAGGGCGCCTGCGGCCTTTGGCGCATCGCCACGCAGGACATGGTGTTCATGCTGCAGTGCGCCTGCGTCCTGCTGGGTGCCGTGAGCCTTGCAGTGGCCCTGCCCTGACCCGGCATTGCCCGAATCTGCGCGCGAACGGACGCCTTGAGGGGCGATTGTAAAGCGACCGTAATAGCCAACCGGAGAGACAACCATGGCCATGTTCCCAGTCAACACCCATCGCCTGGATCCCTACCGCAACTACAAGTTTCGGGTCATCGCCGACGGGGTGCCGATTCCGGGCATCCTGCGGGTCAGTGCGCTGGTGCACACCATTACGCCGGTGGACTACCGCCAGGGAGACTCCCCCAACAGCTACCGCGTCGCGCCCGGTATGACCAGATTCGCACCCATCACCATCGAGCGCGGACTGTCGCACGACACCACCTTCGAGGATTGGGCAAGACTTGCCTTCAACGTGCAGGGCGATGCGGGCATGTCTCTGAAGAATTACCGCAAGGACATCCTCATCAATCTGTACAACATGCAGGGCACTGTGGTGCTTTCCTACCGGGTCTACCGCGCATGGGTGGCCGAGTATCAGGCGCTGCCGGCCCTGGATGCTAATGCCAACTGCCTCGCCATCGAGCGCATCGTGCTCGAGCACGAAGGCTGGGAGAGGGACACCGCTGTGAGCGAGCCTGCTGAAACCTGAGAGAACCGGGGCAGCTCAAAATGCCCCGATCCCCGGTCCGACCCTGAGCCCTTTGCGCCAGTGACCAATGGCGCCGGTCCAGAACAATTGAGGACGCTGTCATTCGCAGCTTGATCCTGTTCCTGTTCCTGTTCATGGCCCTTGCCGGCGCTAACGCGACGGCCCAGTCGGTCGGCCCCGCCATCTGGGAGATCGGTGAGGGCGATTCCACCCTGCTGATCATGGGTTCCGTGCACCTTTTCAGGTCGGATATCCATTGGCTTGATCCGGAGATAAGATCCCGTTTTGAAGAGTCGACCATGCTGGTGGTCGAGGTGGCCTACCTGGAGGACATGGATGAGGTGACGATCCGTCTCGTGGAAGAGCGGGGATTCTATCCCCCGGGCGAGAGTCTCGCCGATGAAGTGGGAGCGGAACTCTATGAGCGTGTGATGCTTCACGCGGAGGCTCTCGGTTGCGGCCGACGGGAGTTCTCGCAGTTGCGCCCATGGCTGGCCGTTCTCGTCCTTACGCAACTTTGGGCCGAGCGCCATGGATACGATGCCGGCGCCGGTGTCGATGTGGTTTTTAACCGAATGGCCAATGAGACCGGCAAGCCTGTATGGGGGCTTGAAACAATCCGGGAACAGATGGATGTGCTCATCGAGGACCTTGGGAGCGATCCCGAAACCATGCTGGAGTATGCGCTGGTTCAATTAGACAACGGCGATTACCTGGATTCCCTTGTCGAGGCCTGGCTCAAGGGGGACATGCGTGCATTGGAGGCGCTTCTGCATGAATCTCTGGCAGACTTCCCGGAGATGTATGAGCTGCTGATCGCGGCACGCAATCGCCGCTGGGCCGGCATGATCGAAATGATGCTCGGCGATGAGCACAGCCAGTTCGTGGTGGTGGGGGCGGCGCACCTGTTGGGCCCCGACAACCTGCTCGACCTGCTCAGGGCCCGTGGCATCAGGGTGGTCAGGCAATGATCCGGATGAAAAGGGGACGGGGGATTAACTGTCCTCCGTCCCCTTCCTTTCCCATTTCTTCCCTCCATCGCCTTACTTCCTTACCCAGTTCACGGAGGATAACGGGTGTCTTCAATCTGTCCTGCCCGTTGTGGCGAGCAAAATGCAGGGGCGCTGCTACCTATTTCGCGGCCTGCATGCTCGCGAAGCTGTTCATCAGGTTCCGGTAATCCGGGATGTGATTGGCGAATAGCGTCCCGAGGCCTTCGACGTCGTTGCGCCAGTCGCGATGCAGTTCACATGCGACCCCGAACCAGGTCATCAACTGTGCACCCGCGGCGGCCATGCGTTGCCAGGCGGAATCGCGCGTAAAGGCGTTGAAGGTCCCGGATGCGTCCGTGACCACGAAGACCTCGTAACCTTCTTCCAGCGCGGAGAGGGTCGGGAAGGCAACGCAGACTTCGGTGACGATGCCGGCAATGATCAGTTGCTTCTTGCCGGTCGCCTTGATCGCCTGAACGAACTCGCCGTTGTCCCATGCATTGATCTGACCGGGGCGGGCAATATAGGGCGCATCCGGAAAAGTCTCCTTGAGCTCACTCATCAAGGGACCGTTGGGACCGGTCTCGAAACTCGTGGTCAGCACAGTCGGCAGCTGGAAGTACCTGGCGAGATCGGCCAGGGCCAGGATGTTGTTCCGGAACGTGTCGGGATCGATATCACGCACCAGGGACAGCAGGCCGGCCTGATGGTCCACCAGCAGCACGGCGGCGTCGTCTTTGTTGAGTCGAACGTAGGGTTGAGTCATTGGAGATCTCCTGTCGAGTCGCCCCCAACCGGGGGAAGGGTGGTGAGATGCCGGCTCGGGTAGAGCCGGCAGATCTGCGTCAGTCTGTCGCGGGCATGCGCCCGAACCGGCCGGCGCCGAAGTCGCGCATGGCCTGCTGGATTTCCTCGCGCGAGTTCATGACAAAGGGGCCGTGACCGACGACCGGTTCGTTCAGTGGTTGGCCGCCGAGCAACAGGACCATGCTGTCCTGGGCCACTTCGAAGGCGAGTTCCGAACCCTCGCGCTCCAGCACGGCCAGCTCGGCCGGGCCGACCGCCTGATCGCCGGTCCGGATCAGACCGCTTAAGATGAACAGCGCCGTGGTGTGTCCTGCCGGCAGTTCGAGTGAAACCTGCCCGCCTGCCTGGAGCCGCATATCCCAGACATTGATCGGTGTGAACGTGTGTGCGGCACCTGCCACGTCGCCACATTGGCCGGCGATCACGCGCAGGGTTCCGGCATCGTTCGGCAGCGAAACCTGGGGGATCCGCTCGTTCGTGATGCCCTGGTAGGACGGTGCGGTCATCTTGTCGCTGGCGGGGAGATTGACCCAGAGCTGAATCATCTCGAACCGGCCACCGCGTCGTGCGTAGTCGTCGCTGTGGTACTCCTCGTGAAGCAGCCCCGATCCGGCCGTCATCCACTGCACGTCACCCGGACCGATGGTCCCGCCGGCCCCGGTTGTGTCGCGGTGCGACACCTCGCCGTCGTAGACGATGGTGACGGTTTCGAAGCCACGGTGAGGATGCGCCCCCACGCCCCGTCGCCGGGTGGTGGGTTCGAAGTGTTCGGGCCCGGCGTAGTCCAGCAGCAGGAAGGGGGACAGGTCATGTGCAGGGTCGTTGTAGGAAAGGACGGTCCGGACCGGGAATCCGTCGCCGACCCAGTGACCTCCAGTACTGCGCTTGATGTAGGTGAGCTTTTTCATGTCGCCTCCTGAGTTGATGAGGACGACTCTAGCGACGCGCACAGGTGTCGACTAGATGGTAAAATACGCAAACACTATTCCACTGAATGAACAATCGGCATGGACCTCAACGAAACCGCTGTCTTCGTCAAAGTTGTGCAGGCGGGAAGTTTTACCGCTGCCGGACGGCAACTGGGCCTGCCGACCTCCACGATCAGCACACGGGTTGCCCGCCTGGAGCGCCGGCTGGGGGTTACCTTGTTGCAACGCACCACCCGGCGACTGAGTCTCACCGAACTGGGCGAACTCTATTACCGCCATGCGGCCACCGGGCTTGGACACATGCTGGAAGCGGAGGCCGCGTTGACCGCATCCCTGGGCGAGCCCAGGGGGCGGCTGCGTGTCACCGCCCCCGCGGACTTCGGGGATGCCATCCTGGTCTGTCTCCTCGAACGACTGCACAAGGCCTACCCTGAGATTCACGTCGACCTGCTTCTCACGGACAGCTACCTGGACCTGGTGGCGGAGGGTGTGGATGTCGCCATCCGAGCCGGCGAGCTGCGCGATTCGACCTTGATCGCGAAACGGGTCGGCATCGCCTGTTGGGCACTGTTTGCAAGCCCAACGTATCTTGATGCTGCCCCGCCGCTGGCGTCGCCACGGGGTTTGCGTCGGCACCGGTGTCTGCAGTTCACGTCATTGGGCAAGGGGCATTGGACGCTGTCGAATCGCAAAGACAGCCTTACGGTGCCGATGGAAGGGAATCTGATCGTCAATGATCTGGGAGTGATTCGCCTGATGACGCTGCACGGGCAGGGCATTGGCTTGTTGCCCACCTATATCTGCCGAGAGGATCTGCAGGCCGGCCGACTTGTCAGGGTATTGCCGAATTGGCAGGCCAGGGCGGACCCTGTCCATCTCGTCTATCCGCGCCAGCGTTTCGTGCCGCCCAAATTGCGGGTCTTCATGGAAACCGCGTCCCTGGAATTGGGCGGGTTGCTGGGAGAAGGATGAGGATGACGGGATTGGGAAAAGGGGACGGAGGGATTGGCTCCGCTCAACCTGACCGCAAGTTCTCTCTGAGGCCCGACCCGGCCCACGGTCGAGGTCAACGTGATGCTGTGGTTACTTGTGGTACTTGGCCCGGTCCGGGATCACGTTTCGGATGCCGCCCCTTGGATCCTGCACGTCTCCATGGAAGCGTGGCAGGAGGATGACGTGAAGGTGGTCGATGCTGCGCCCGGCCGCCCGGCCGTCGTTGTTGCCGATGGTGTAGGCGTCGGGCCGATTGTCCAGGAAGGGGAGTTTCAGGACGCTTTCGATGTGGCCCTTCGGCCGCTCCCGCAAATCGTCGCGGCTCAACATGTTCCGGTACAGATCGGTCATGTCGGTCGCTTCGATGACCTGCCGTGTACCTTGAATCGCGTCGAAGTAGTCTGATTGCTCCATCTCGTTGAGATCGAACAGAGAGACCACGTGCCGCCGTGGGATGATGAGGGAATGCCCCGGATTGACCGGATTGGTGTCGAAGGCGGCGACGAACGAGCGGTTCTCGAAAATGAGCGGGTCGGCCAGACCGGCGGCAATACGGCAGAAGCGACAGTCCTGGGTGGCTGGGGTGCTGGTCATCGAACGGTCTGGATGTGATCGGTTTGAGAATTCCGGGATAGTATACCGATTTCGCATCCTCCCGCTGCCCCGTTCCAGCCAGGTCGACATGATGCGGGCCGCTTGCGCCGTGTGCCTTCTGGAAGAATGACGGGCGCCCCTAACCTGCTCTCCGGTTGTGTCCGGCCCGAGCATTAGCAGGCTGTTGAAAAACCCTCGGGCGGCGCCATGCTGCGTTGGAAAGCGGCTCAAAATGCTCATGTACTCGCATGTACACTGCGCTTTTTCGCCGCTTTCCGCCTTGCTTGGCATCCACCGGAGGCTTTTTCAACAGCCTGCTAGCCCGGACACTGCAGCAAGGATCGTGAATGATTGTGGTCTCCGGGCCCGTCGCGCTTCGTCTCCGGAAGGAGAAGCATAGGGCGGGCCGTACCCGCCGTCAGCCGTGCCTGCTGTCAGCAGGCGGCCATGGGCCGCCCTATGAGCAAGCGTGCTTGGTGTCGTGTCCCGGCACCTCACCTCGCGCCGGCCTGCATCTCCAATTCGTGGAGCCGGTCGTCCGCAGCGTACATTGTGTCGCTGAACTCCTGATCCATCAGGTCCCAGAACGATGCCACCATGACCTCGAATCTTTCGATTGCGGCATCCATGATCGGCGGTGGCATCCGGGCCTCCATCATCCCGATCGCATCGAGCACGCGCAGGTGCGCCTGAAGGAATTGTAACGCGGCGTCATTCAACTGCTGCCCGCCGCGTCCTCCTTCCAGGGCAAGGGCCTCGAGTGATTCATTGTGTTCCCATGAGAGTCTTTCCCATGTAACTGATGTCAGGAAATTCATCGCCGATCGCGCGCGCGGTGTGATTTCATCGCGCAATTCGTAGGCGGCCGAGTTGAGGACGTGGACGCGCGTCTCAGTGGACAGGCCCTCCAGCGTCGCGGCGGCCTCGTCGTAGGCTTCGGCGACGGTGACAATGCTCTCGATGATCCTTTGCTGCCTTTCGGTCAGCGGCTCCGCGTCCGCGGCGGCGTCCTGTCCGCCACAGCCTGCGAGCACCATGCTGAGGGCCAACACCGTCGTTGCGATGAGAGCGGGTCGATACCATGGCTGCGTCGGCATGTCTTGGTTCTCCTCTGATGGACCCCGAAACACGCTACCGTGGGCCGACGATGGGCACACCTCCCAAACGGGGGGTGGCTGGATCAGCTGGGCGCGGCGCTGGAACTGAAGCCCGATACGGTCAAGGGTTCCGTGGGCGACAACACCCACAAGGCTACCAGCCGCCACCCCTGGCGCATGGACGATGCGAAGGTGACCTATCCGGTTAGCGGCACGTGGGCGGTGATCCGGGGGTGACGTTCGGCAACCATCATGGGAGGGATGGGGATCAGGATAATGGGGAGGCTCAGGATGCCCCGTATTTCCGTCTCACCAGGGGCCGATTCCGGCTCCATCAAGCAACGGGTCTCGGCCAGTCAAAAGATAAGGGAACGAAGGGCCGATACACCCTCCGTTCCCTTCTTGCAGTTCCCGATCTGCTGCCCTCCCTGGCGGCACCCGGGGCGGTTCACCTGTCGATCAGTTCAGGTCGAAACGGTCCGCGTTCATCACCTTGTTCCAGGCATTGATGAAGTCGCGCACGAACTTCTCCCTGTTGTCGTCCTGGGCGTAGACCTCGGCATAGGCACGCAGGACCGAGTTGGAGCCGAACACCAGATCCACCCGGGTGGCGGTCCACTTGACCGCGTCCGTATTGCGGTCGCGGATCTCGTAGTGAGCCCCCGCCGGTTTCCAGACGTTGCCCATGTCGGTCAGGTTCACGAAGAAGTCCTGGGTGAGCGCACCCTCGCGGTCGGTAAACACGCCGTGCTTCGTGTCGCCGTGATTGGTGCCCAGCACACGCATGCCGCCGACGAGGACCGTCATCTCGGCCGCGGTCAGGCCCATCAGCTGCGTGCGGTCGAGCATCAGTTCCTCGGCGCTCACCACGTAGTCCTTCTTCAGCCAGTTGCGATAGCCGTCATGGATCGGTTCCAGCACTGCGAAGCCGTCCGCGTCGGTCATCTCCTCGGTTGCGTCGCCGCGGCCCGGGGAGAAGGGCACGGTCACGTCGAAGCCAGCGGCCTTGGCAGCCTGCTCGATGCCCACGTTGCCTGCGAGCACGATGACGTCGGCCACACTGGCACCGCTTTGCGCGGCGATCGGCTCCAACACCGAGAGCACCTTCTGAAGGCGGGCGGGCTCGTTGCCTTCCCAGTCCTTCTGCGGCGCGAGGCGAATGCGCGCTCCGTTGGCCCCGCCCCGGTAATCCGACTGGCGGAAGGTGCGGGCGCTGTCCCATGCGGTGGAGACCATCTCCGAGACCGTCAGCCCCGAGGCCGCGATCTTCGCCTTCACGGCATCCGCGTCATATTCGGTGCTACCGGCGGGAACCGGGTCCTGCCAGATCAGATCCTCGGCGGGAACCTCCGGGCCGATGTATCGCGCCTTCGGGCCCATGTCGCGGTGGATCAGCTTGAACCAGGCACGGGCGAAGGTTTCGGATAAATAGGCCGGATCCTTGTGAAAGCGATCGGAGATCTTGCGGTACGCCGGGTCTTCACGCATGGCCATGTCGGCATCGGTCATGATCGGATTGTGGCGGATCGACGGGTCCTCCACATCCACGGGCTTGTCTTCCTCGCGGATGTCGACGGGTTCCCACTGCCAGGCACCGGCGGGGGATTTCTTCAGCTCCCACTCATGGCCGAAGAGCATGTCGAAATAGCCGTTGTCCCATTGCGTCGGATGTGTCGTCCAGGCGCCCTCGATGCCGGAGGTCACGGTGTCGCGGCCCACGCCGCGGCCGGTATGGTTCATCCAGCCCAGACCCTGTTCGCTCACGTCCGCGCCCTCGGGGCTCGGCCCCAGGTCCTCGGCCCGGCCGTTGCCGTGGGTCTTGCCGACGGTGTGGCCGCCCGCGGTCAGTGCCACGGTTTCCTCGTCGTTCATCCCCATGCGGGCGAAGGTCTCGCGCACCTGGGCGGCGGTCTTGAGCGGGTCCGGCTTGCCGTTCACACCTTCGGGGTTGACGTAGATCAGACCCATCTGCACTGCGGCCAGGGGGTTTTCCATGGTCGAGGGGTCTTCGACGTTGCCGTAACGCTCATCGCTGGGCGCCAGCCACTCCTTCTCGGCACCC
Source organism: Thioalkalivibrio denitrificans (assembly GCF_002000365.1). GTDB lineage: Bacteria > Pseudomonadota > Gammaproteobacteria > Ectothiorhodospirales > Ectothiorhodospiraceae > Thioalkalivibrio_A > Thioalkalivibrio_A denitrificans. The sequence continues at coordinate 38,830 of NZ_MVBK01000038.1, forward strand.
CAGTAGGTGTCTTTTTCCGGATGCCAGATGTCCTCGCGACCGAAGCCGAAGCCGAAGGTCTTGAGGCCCATGGACTCATAAGCCACGTTGCCTGCGAGCACGATCAGATCGGCCCAGGAGAGGCGGTTGCCGTACTTCTTCTTGATCGGCCACAGCAGACGGCGGGCCTTGTCGAGGTTGGCGTTGTCGGGCCAGGAATTCAGGGGCGCGAACCGCTGGTTGCCGGTGTTGGCGCCGCCTCGGCCATCGGCCACGCGGTAGGAGCCGGCGGCGTGCCAGGCCATGCGGATCATGAGACCGCCGTAGTGGCCCCAGTCCGCCGGCCACCAGTCCTGGCTGTCAGTCATCAGTGCCTCAACGTCCCGCTTGACCGCGTCATAGTCCAGCGACTTGACCGCCTCGCGGTAGGAAAAGCCCTCGTTCATCGGGTTGGTCTTGGTGTCGTGCTGATGCAGGATGTCGAGATTCAGCGCATTGGGCCACCACTCCATGTTCGAAGTGCCCGTGGCGGTGTGCGCCCCGTGCATCACCGGGCATTTGCCTGTTGACTTGGTGTCTTGTGCGGACATGTGTCCCTCCTGGTCGTGGTCGGTGAGTGTGGAATCGACTGCTTGTGAACTAACTGTAGTTCAAGGTGTTTGATAGATATAGAAGATTATATTTATTTGCTTTATAGCCATTACCTATTTTGGCTTCAGGCCGAGAAGGTGGAGAGGGAAGGGAGAGGAGAGGTGGAGATGGAATCACGGGGGTCGGACCACAGTATCCGGCCTGTGCGTGCCTCGCTGCCCCACATATCCCGGCAGGAATAGAGAACAGGCCGGCATGGTTGGCTACAGTGAAGTCAAGCATTCTGAGTTTCTTGTCGGTGCCGTGGTTCCGGTAGCCGACGCGACTTTTGGAGACCATCCTCCTTGAAAGGGCTCCTGGAAAGCCGCGACAGCACGGAGCTCCGTCGCATCATTGATCAGCTGGGAATCGCGGCGTTTGTCATCGATGTGGACAACGATGGCGGCTTTCACCTGGCGGCGATCAACGAACGCCATGAGCAACTGAGCGGCATGCGGCATGCCGAATCGGCCGGTCGCAGGATCGAGGAACTCCTGCCCTCGGAGTCCGCCAGCCGGGTCTGCGAGAACTACCTCCGGTGCGTTCGTCAGCGCGCGCCCATCGACTACCAGGAGTCGCTGGAGCTGCCCGTAGGGACCACGTACTGGCAAACCTCACTGGTCCCCTACATGAACGCTGCGGGGAAGGTGTTCCGCCTGCTGGGCACCGCGCTCGAAATCAGTCCGGCTGTCTATCTGGAACTGCAGACCCGCTACCAGGATACGCTCCTCTCCGCTTACCTCGAAGAATCGCCCGACGGCATCCTGGTGGTGGATGCGGATAATCGCATCAAGACCTGGAACCGCCGGTTTCTTGAGATCTGGAGTATCCCGGATGGCGTCATGACAGCGGGCGACGGCGCCGGCGCCCTGGAATCTGTGCGCGGGCAATTGAAGGATCCGGATCAGTTCATAAGCCGAGTCCTTGATCTGTACGAACACCTGGATAAGGAGGAACGCGGCTATCGCGTGGAGATGCGCGATGGGCGGGTGTGTGAGCGTCACTCGCGGGGCCTGCGTGATCCCCAGGGGACCTACTGGGGGCGAATCTGGTTCTATCGCGACGTCACCGCGCATGAGCAGATGACAGCGCAGTTGGAGCAGTATGCCCGAACCGACATGCTCACCCACACGGAGAACCGGCGCGCATTCATGGAGGCATTGAGGAACGAATTCAGTCGTGCCCGCCGATATGCACATCCGCTCACCGTACTCATGATCGATCTGGACCGGTTCAAGTCGGTGAACGACAAGTACGGGCATGAAGGTGGGGATGCTGCCTTGAAGGCGTTTGCCCACACCGTGCGTCCGTTGCTCCGCGACACGGACCGGTTCGCCCGCATGGGTGGGGAGGAATTCGCCGTACTGCTGCCCGAAACCGGCCTGGAGGAGGGCCGAAAGCTTGCAGAGCGCCTGCGCGCTGAAGTCGCAGGGATGACCGTCGAGAGCCGCTTGGAGTACTTCAAGGTCACCGTCAGTATTGGCGTGGCGGAGCTGCAGCCCGACGAGGTCGATGCCGAGGAAACATTGAACCGGGCAGACAAGGCGCTTTACGCAGCCAAACATGGTGGGCGTAACCGAGTGAGCGTGGCCTCGGCAAAAACGCCATCGGAGAGAGATGCGTCCTGATATGGGGAACCATCTTCCCGGTCCCGCGTGACCCTGCGCCTTGGCGTCCAGCCTTCCGAGGCTACTGTAAGGCCCCTATTGGAGCGTGGCAGCGATTCTGCGAATCTCGTCCGGCGTGCGTTCGCCGGCCAGCGGGGTTGCGGGCATCAGGTGTCTGCCCGATTCGAGCCCGCCGATCAACACGGGCTCGTAGCCGATGTCGCGTATCAGCGGCGAAACAATCGCGACGGCTTCCTCGTCGTCGCTGGCAATGGGCATGCCGAAGCGTCCCGGCTCTTCGTGGGCGGCACCCATGCGCGCATAACCCACGGCGTTGAATGCGCGCACGATGCGTGCCCCGGGAAGCAGTTCCGCCGAGGCGAGTCCGGCACCCTTTTCCCGTGCCCAGTTCGCGATTTCCCCGTCACGATGGACGAACGGGTTGCAGGTGTCGATAACGACCTTGCCCTCGAGCAGGTCTCCCAGTTCCTTGCCGACGTCCGGCAGCGCGTGGTAGGGCACCGAGATCATCACCACCTCACCGAAGGCGGTGGCCTCCCTCGGTGACCCGGCCCGTGCGCCCCGTCCGAGCCGGGCGGCCAGCGCCCGGTCGTTCTCGATGTGCCGGGATGAAAACATGACCTCATGTCCCACATTCACCCACACCGTCCCCAGCGCGCCGCCGACCCTGCCTGACCCGACGATCCCGATTCGCCTCATCTCCGGGCTTGTGGCACCTGCACCCAGGGGTGCGCCCAGAGAACAGGAGGCCAGAGCCACCGCGGAGACTCCGACGGCTTTCAGGAAGCGGCGCCGATCTTGATGCATGTCCGGGACCTCGCAGGAACCCCCGAAGAGTATAGTGCCCGGCTGGAGCGCCTGTGTCCGTGCAGCACGAGATTTGCGAAATCCCGGTTTCACTTCTACGGTTGTATGAGTCCCTGTCAGGCACGTGGCCGAGCACCTGGCGTACACACGACCGATCCATGGAGGTGGACCCCATGACGACCGAGACGACATTTCCGACCCATCCGGGAGACACGCTGTTCCTCACCGAGGGCGGCATCGAGACCGAGTTGATGTACAAATGGGGCTTCGAGTTGCCGCATTTCGCCGCGTTTCCGTTGTTGGACAACGACGATGCAGTGACGGTCATGCGCGACATGTACCGGCGCAGCCTGGATGTGATGGCTTCACACGGCATGGGTGCGATGCTGACGGGCCTGGATTACCGGGCAAGCCCCGACTGGGGCGAGTTGCTCGGATACTCGCCCCAGGGGCTTGCCGATGCGAACCACCAGGCCATCGAGTTTCTCCGGGATGTGGCCCGGGAGTACGAAGGGGATATTCCCTGCACACTTGTAGGCGGCATCGTGGGCCCCCGGGGAGACGCATACGAGCTCAATCGCACCATCACGGCGGATGAGGCCGAGGATTATCACTCGACCCAGTTGAACACGCTCAAGGAAGCGAACGCGGACTTTGCCTGCGCCATGACGTTCAACAACATTCCCGAGGCCGTTGGTGTGGCTCGGGCGGCCAAGCGCATCGGCGTGCCGCTGGTGATCTCTCTCACGGTGGACGGCACTTCCCGGCTCAATTCCGGGCCCAGCATTGCCGAGGCGGTGACCAGTATCGATGCGGAGACCGACGCCGCACCGGTCTGTTACATGCTGAACTGCTCCCATCCCCTGGAGTTCGAGCCGGGAATCGAGGACGGAGACTGGATCCGGCGCCTGCGTGGATTCCGTCCGAACGCCTCCAGGATGGAAAAGATCGCCCTGTGCCAGCTGGGGCATCTTGAGGAGGGGGATCCCGAAGAACTGGGCCGACTTATGGGCGACCTGTCCCAGCGCTATCCGCACATGGATATATGGGGCGGGTGCTGCGGCACGGGACATGTGCACCTGGACGAGATCGCGCGCAACGTGCGGGCAGCGAGGGTTTAACCCCTCCGTCCCCTTCGTCCCTTTTTCCTGCTAGAAGCGCAGTGATCCGATGACGCGAAAGAAGGGCCCGCCCTCGGGCTCCAGGACCAGCGCTTGCGCGACGCCCACCCGTTGCTGCGTGATCAGCACGATGTTCGGTTCATGGGTGATCAGGACGAGATTGCCCTCGCCGTCGTAGTTGCCGATCAGGTCTGCTGCATCCAGTGCGGCGTCTTCGGCAACCGCGTCCGGCAAGGCCTCGGACAGGGCCAGGAACTCACGCGTCTCGACGGCTCCGAAGGCAAGCTCTCCGCTGTTGCGGGTGCGGCAGTAGGGGCTGGTCAACACCTGCTCCACTTGAATCCCCCGCGACGCGAAGGCCTCCCCGACACGCGTGAACTGCCGTCGGCCGGTGGGTGATAGATTGCGTTCGCGGTTGCATGAGCCATCACGAACCAGCGGATCTCCGGATCCCGCCCCGCGCTGTGTTTCGCCGTGACGGAACAGCACTACCTTGCCGCCGGCCGCCAGCGCAGCCCATGCGGCGTCGGACTGCGCATCGGACGCCACGCTCGTGCCCGTGGTCGCGGTGCAACCCGTCAACAGGGTGCACGCCAAAATGGCTGCAATAATCCATCCGGTGATTCGCATGTCCGTCTCCTGATGTCCGATGGATCAGTTTCCCCCGCCGCAGTCGCGGCGTTATTGCCGCTCCGACAACCAGGCCACAGCCGCCTGAACCATGGGCCGCTCGTGCCGATCAAAGGTGTGGTTGGCTCCGGGGATCAATACCTGCTTGTAGCGGTCGGAGACCATGTCTGATCTGGCCCGTGCGTCCTGCAGATCCACGCCGTCGCCGCCGTCTCCGTAGATGTCCACGACGGGGAGCGAGATCATGCGCAGGTTGGCGTTGCTGTCGAGGGGCGGACCGCCCCGATTGCGGACACCGACGCCGATGAATCCCGCCACCGGCGCGTCCGGGTGTCTTGCGAGGTAAGCGCTGCCCATGCTGTGGCCCATCAGGTAGATGGTCTCGACGTTGCGCTTTTCCCTGAGGAAGGCGATGCCGGCCTCAATCTCCTCGTAGGCCCGGGGGAAGTCCGCGGCATACTCGCGCCAGGGTTTGTTGGCGGCGGGCATTTGCAGGGAGAGCGTGTGATAGCCGAGTTCCCTGTGGATGCCCCTGCGCAGGGGGTCCACCACTTTCCAGGTCGGGTGGTGGCCGCGGCCATGCAGGAGAATGACGCCCACCTTGCTGTCGCCCCCATCCAGGTACGCCGACCTATCCGGCGCATCCCGGTACGCCTCGGAACCCCCGACGCACCCCCCGACCAGAGCAAGGCAGAACGCCCCGACCAGCCAACCCATCCAGACGACGTGATGTCTGTGATTCATGATCCCCCCTCCCTGTTCCTCCGAACGATTCGACACTTATAGGCCACCCCCCGCCCGTGAAAAGGGGACGGAGCGTGAAAAGGGGACGGAAGAATTTTTAGCGGGGTCGAGGGCAGGAAAAGGGGACGGAGGGATTTAATTTGGGTCCAGGGCGCACGCAGGGGACGACGGGATAGCGCTTTGACCAGAGCCCACGGTTGGACTATGGTTTCTAGGGTAGGTGGCTTGGGAGCTGCAAGGGAGTTGCTTATGCCACGACGACCACGGACCTATCTGGCCGGTTTCCCGTATCACGTGGTGCAGCGTGGTAACAATCGGGAGGCCTGTTTCCTCGAGCCCCAGGATTACCAGTTCTACCTCGGGCTATGGCGGGAACTCTCCAGGCGCTATGGGGCGGCTGTTCATGCCTATTGCCTCATGACCAACCACATCCATTTCCTCGTGACGCCCGACACCGAGACGGCGATCTCCGACACCCTCAGGGTGGTGGGCAGCAGCTACGCCCAGTATGTGAACCGCAAGTACGGGCGGACGGGGACGTTGTGGGAGGGCCGCCACCGATCCAGTCTGATTCAGTCGGAGCGCTACCTGTTCACCTGCTACCGATACATCGAACTCAACCCGGTACGCGCGGGCATGGTGAAACGACCCGAGGCGTACCAGTGGTCCAGCTATGGGGCAAATGCGAAGCTGGAACGCAGTTGGCTGACGCCGCACGACGAGTACCTGAGGCTGGGGCGAACGCCCGAGGAGCGTGCACACGCCTACCGGGCGCTCTTCAATCACCATCTCGATGAGGAAGACCTGAACCGTATCCGGTGTGCTGCGCATTATTCCCAGCCCATCGGGGATGATGGATTTCGCCGGCAGCTCGCGGAGCGATTCGGGCTCAGGCTTGGCCAGATGCGTCGCGGGCGACCCAGGAGCACATCGGCTCCCGCCGGGATTTAATTCCTCCGTCCCCTCGTCCCCTTTTTTCCAGATCACGCGTCCCCCGGAGGCATTTCCTTGATGTACAGATCCCGTTGGGGGAAGGGGATGGTGATGCCCTCCTGCTTGAAGCGGCGCCAGATCTCCAGGTTGAGATCCGAGCGCACGCCGCCCAGACCGCTTTCCGGATCTGCGACCCAGATCCGCGCCTCCAGATGTATTCCGTTGTCGCCGAATTCGATCAGGCGGCAGGAGGGCGCCGGGTCGGTCAGCACCCTGGGGTGTTCGCGCGCGATCTCCAGCATAATTTCCATGGCCCGGTCCACGTCATCGCTGTAGCTGACCGACACCGGAACCTTGACGCGTACGTTGGGGTCGGAATAGGTCCAGTTGATCACTTCGGTGGTAATGAGGTTCTCGTTCGGGATCAACGTCTCTACCCCGTCCCGGTCACGCACGACAACGTAGCGCGAATGCAATTCTTCCACCCAGCCGAACTTGCTGCCGACGCTGATCACGTCCCCGGGGCGAATGGAGCGGTCGAAGACCAGGATGAATCCACTGATGAAGTTGCTGGCGATCCGTTGCAGACCGAAGCCGAGTCCTACGCCCAAGGCGCCGCCGAAGACCGTCAGGGCCGTTAGGTCGATGCCCACCAGGTTGAGCACGAACAGAAAGGCAACGGTAATCAGAACGAACTTGCTGACTTTGGAGAAGCCTGCGGCCACGCCGGCGCTCAGATGGGGTGACTGCGCCACACGCCGGTCGATGATGTTGGAAAGCCACATGGCAACGAGCAGGAGCAGGCCCAGTAGCAGCACCAGCTTGACAGTCGCCAGGAGGGACACCCGCACCGCGCCCAGGTCGACTGCAAGACGGTCCATGGCCTCGAGGATCCCGGGCAACCAGCCGAGCAGGTGCAGGGCCACCAGCAGCCAGATGCCGGTGCTGATGATGTGCTCCCAGGCCTTTACGAGTGGTCCGCTGCGCAGGCTCTTGCGCAGTACGTACACCAGGATCCGGATGATGGCGAGAGAGATGAGCAGGGGGACGGCCAGGTCGAGCGCCCATGTGGCCTGGCCCAGGGCGTCAAGCCCTTCGCGTCCTACCAGCACGACCAGCAGCATGGTGATGGGGAAGGCGATGCGCCGGATGGCATGTTGCGTCAGTCGGCGCATGCCCCGGGTCTCGCCGTCGGTCAGTCGTCCCAGAAGTCGATGTACGAACATCGCGGCAGCCGCCGCCAGCAGGAGGACAAGCCCCTGGGACGCGAGGTCGAGCGGCTGCACGTCCCGCAATGCAGCCATCCAGTCCTGCCAGATTTCCGCCATCGGTCATTCCTCAAGCAAGGAGAGTCTTCGCAAACATCCGCAGCGCGTGGTGCATTGTCGCATTCCGTGGGAAAAGGGGAAGGTGCAACCCGGCCTGGACCCGGCCAATGCGCCGTGTGAAGCGCCGGCGGGACATCGGACCACGGCGGTGCTTCGGTGTTTGCCGACAGCCGGGCCGTTTGGTTTCCGATTCCATGATCAATTCAGGGGGTAGGGAGTGCCCCATGGCCATGGCCGGAAGGGAATTCATGCGCCCGGAAGCCGCCCTCGAAAGTCACCGCATCCGCCGCCGTGTGCGGCGGACGTCGCTGTGCGGGCGGTCTGCCCTGAATGCAGCGTGATGGCCGAAGTGTCCGGGGCTGGGCGCGGGATTTAATCCCTCCGTCCCCTTTTTCTCCTTTTTCTTGCGTCAGGAGGAGGGCGGCGCCTGCTCCCCTTGCTGCTGCGCCAGGGCCTTGCGCAGTGTGGCGAAGCGTCTGCGGTACTGTGTGGGCGTGATGCCGACCTTGCGCCTGAACAGCCGCCCGAAGAAACTCGCATCCTCGTAGCCCACCTCGTTGGCCACGGCTTCCACGGACAGGTCCGTTGTCTCCAGCAGCTGCTTGGATTCCTCCAGGCGCAGGGTGTGAACGTATTCCAGCGGTGACATGCCGGTGGCACGCGCGAAGCGCCGCATGAACGAGCGTTCGGACAGGCCGCTCCTGCGCACCATCTCGGCCACGGGTGCGTCCTGATCGTAGTGCTGCGCGATCCACTCCTGGCAGTCGGCGATGACGGCGTCCCCGGTCTGGCGTCGGCAGACAAACGCCGCGAAGGGCTGCTGACCGATATGGTGCCAGTCCACGAGGTGCAGGCGCGCCACGCGCATCGCCTCCTCGACGCCGAGAAAGCGCGCGATCAGGAACAGTGCCAGGTCATGCCAGGCGGTGCCGCCGCCGCCCAGGATGAGCCGACCCTCGCCCGAGATCACCAGTGCCCGGTTGCGATGTACGCGCACGGCAGGATAGCGCGCAGCCATGGCGTCGCTATAGGCCCAGTGGACCGTGGCGTCCTGGCCGTCAAGCAGACCGGCCTCGGCGAGGATCATCGAACCTGTGCAGGCGGTGGCGAGCAGCGCGCCCGAAGCGTAGCGCTCCCGCAGCCAGGCCACTTCGGCCGGGTGACGCCCGGCGATGTCCTCGTCCGGCGCGACCATCAGATCCGGCACCGCCACCAGGTCCACGTCCGGGCAGTCAGCAAGCGAATACTCCGGCTCGATGGCCAGGCCGCTTGGGCTGCGGATGCGCCGGCCATCGGCGGAGACGATCATGGGGTGGATCAGCGGCTCGCCCGGCACGCCATTGACGAACAGCTCCCAGTCCCGGCCGGTCGAGCCCAGCATGTCGTACATGCCGTAGAGCGTGGAGGCGGTGGACTCCGGAACCGCCAGCAGGGCCACCATGAGCTTGTCGTGTCCGTCCGCCATGGCGGATTCGTCCGTTTCTTGCCCAAAACGACTTTAGTTCAGATCAGCCGCAGGGGCTACCGTGTCACTGACACGCCCCCGATCTGTATGGCACCCCCGCTGCCCCTGACGCGCGTGGACATCCTGGACACGAAAACCATGGAGGAGACTCACCATGACAGTCGCACACCAATCCATCGACTCCCGAATTCGTCCGCACAACGCCGGCCCCTCGGCCGTGTGGTCCAGCATGAATCGACTCTGACCCCAATCTTGAGCGTCACACGCCCCATCACACGGCTGCTCGAGCAAATGGTCCTCGGGCAGCGCAAACCGAGATGGAGGTGCACGCCCTGAAGGCGAAGCTTCGCGCAGCGATACCGGCCGGCCTTGCGCTCGCGGCCCTGGCGACTGACCGGATCTGGCCAGGACGGCAGATGGACATACGGTCGTTCCCGCCGGAGAGGTCCAGTGGAGTCCGGCCCCCTTCGTTGCCTCAAGGCGCGCAAGCCACCGTGCTGTGCGGAGATCCGGATGAGGATGGCTTGTTTGCCCTTGGGGTGCTGAATTCCCGATGCGCGGTGCCGCGTCCGAAAACCTGGGACACGAAAACCATGGAGGAGACTCACCATGACAGTCGCACACCAATCCATCGACACCCGAGTTCGTCCGCACAACGCCGGCCCGTCGGCCGTGTGGTCCAGCGGCGGCGCCGCCTATGACGAGGTGAGCCGCGGCATCCTCGATGCCATCGAACACGCCGTCAACCGCCTGGCACCATCGCCCGGCATGCGCGTTCTCGACGTGGCCACGGGCACCGGCTGGGCCGCCCGGCGTCTCGCCGAGCGCGGCTTCGACGTCACCGGCGCGGACTTCGCGCCGGACCTGCTGAGCGCCGCCCGCGATCTGGCTTCGGCCCGCGGGCTCGATATCCCGTTCCTGGAGGAAGATGCCGAGGCGATGTCCTTCGAGGACGGTGCCTTCGATGCCGTCATCTCGACGTTCGGCGTCATGTTCAGCCAGCGGCCGGAGGACGTTGCCGCCGAGCTCGCCCGCGTCTGCCGCCCGGGAGGGCGGCTCGTGCTCGCCGTCTGGACGCCGGATAGCAACGTCTTCGAGATGTTCAAGGTCATCAAGGGCTACATGGCGCCGCCCGCGGGCGAGCCCCCACCGTCACCCTTTGAGTGGGGTCGGCCCGAGCGCGTGCACGCGCTGCTGGGCGACGCCTTCGATCTCGGCTTCGAGCGCGGCATCTCTTTCTACCGTGAGCCCGATGCACAGGCCGCCTGGAAGACCTTCTCCGAAGGGTACGGCCCGGTGCGTACGCTGGCCGGCAAGCTCGATCCGGAGCGGCGCAAGCGTTTCGAGGCCGATTTCGTGGCCTTCCATGAACGCTTCGGCGACGAACTCGGCATTACCGTGCCGCGCGACTACTGGATCGTGCACGGCACGCGGCGCTGATGGTGCCGCGACAGGTTCGGTTCCACTCTGATCCACAGGAGGATGCCATGATTATTCAGCAACCGTTTTCTCTGATGACAGGTGCGTTGTTCCTTGTGCTCACCATGATGCTCTCGCTCGCCGTCGCGACGACGGTGCATGCGGAGCCCGATGCGATCACGGCCAAGCCGCTCACCCAACGCCACGCGTTTGGCGGCAACGTTTCGGTGCAGATCACACAGGAGCTCGATGGTCTTCCCGCGCAGGTCGTCGATATCGAAGACGCATCGAAGGTGGCCGTGGTCGAGTTTACGATCCAGCCGGGTGCCGTGTTTCCCTGGCATACCCATCCAGGCACGGTGCTGATCAATATCACCGAGGGCGATTTCGTGTTCGTGTTTGGGGAGGACTGTGTCGAGCGCCGGTACGGGCCCGGCATGGCGCTGGTCGATCCCGGACACACCGTGCACACCGCCTTCAATCCCGGCCGGGAGGAGGCCACCGTGGTGATCGCCACGCTCATCGGGGTGCCGGCGGAGGGTCCGCTCATGACCCAGGTCGACGCGCAGGAAGGCGCCGCCCTGGACGAGAAATGCGGCATAAAGCGCGCCGACGCGGGCAATCTGCTTTCCGGGTATTGAGCTGCAGCGCACCACAGGATGCCGGGTCAGGGGGCAGGCCACGCCAATTGCACAGGCCGATCCTCCCTGGCCCGGCCGTTCTGCCCCGGGACAGCCGGCGGCCTGGTGGACGTCCCGATCCGATCCCGGGACTTGATTCCTCCGCGCCCTTCCTTGTCGGCCTGCGATCGAGTTTCAGACGGGTCCCGCAATCTCTTCGACGCTGACGTCCATCCTCGACGGCACCACCGGCGGACCGAATTGGTGAAACACGGGTACGTCCGCCGCGTCGCGTCCGTAGGCAAGCCAGACCCGTCCTCCGGCGGTGGTTGCCTGGGTTGGATCGAACGTAAACCAGCGCCGGCCCACGTATGCCTGGAACCATGCATGCAGATCCATCGGTTCGAGGCGGTGCAGGTATCCCACGACCAGCCTCGCCGGGATGCTCAGGCTTCGACACAGCGCGATGCCCGCATGGGCAAAGTCGCGGCATACGCCGGCGCCTCGTCCGATCGCCTCGCTTGCCGATACGGGTGCGGGGTCTGTATCGGTCAGGTAACGTATGTTGTTGTGTATCCAGTCCGAGATTGCGGCGACCTGGTCATAGCCGGGACGATATCCCTGCACGATTTCGCCCGCCAGGGTCCCAAGTCGGTCGGATTCACAGTAGCGGCTGGGAGCGAGGTACATCAGCGTATGGTCCGGTAGCGCCTGTACGGGTACAAACGGTGCCCCCGGTTCCTGGTAGACGCGGGCAGGTACCTGGACATCCGACTGCACCTCGACCTGAAACCGCCCGGGAGGGGCCAGCAACCGCTGACAGAGGTTGCCGTACATGTCGGTGTATTCCGTGATCGGCATGGTGGGGCGGACGGCGTAGTGGTCCCGTGCGACCCACTGCTGTGCATCACTGCGCGGGCGGAGGAGAAGCAGCATGGGACTCTCCACCTGAAACTCCATCTCGACGTTACTGCTGACCCGCAGCCACATGGCTGTCACTTCCTTTGCGCGTCAATAAGAGAGGGCGACATGGTTATGAGTGTAACCCGGATATTGCGTCAAGGCGGCCGGCGGCTTTGTGCAACTTCCTGTTCCCGGCGGGATCAAAGTGCATGATGAATGATCGACCATCGATTCAAGGGCGCAGGCGTTTCGTGGCGGCACTCGGTCTCGCCCTGCCGGCCTTCTGGCTGACCGGCTGCGGGCGTCCCGCCAGCGCCGATCGGGATACCCCCTTCGAGCCCCTGAAGCTGGCTGACGCGCAGTGGCGCGAGATCCTGACACCGGAGCAGTACCACATCCTGCGCCGGGAGGGCACGGAGCCGCCGTTCTCCAGCCCCCTGGACAAGGAATACGGCGACGGCACCTACGTCTGCGCCGGCTGCTTCCTGCCCCTGTTCTCCAGCGAGCACAAGTACGATTCGCGTACGGGCTGGCCCAGCTTCTGGCAGCCCATCGATCCGGCCCACGTGGGCACCAAGCGCGATTTCCGCCTGATCATTCCCCGTATCGAGTACCACTGCGCCCGCTGCGGCGGTCATCAGGGACACGTCTTCAACGACGGCCCGGAACCGACCGGGGAGCGGTGGTGCAACAACGGCCTCGCGCTCAAGTTTGTGCCGGCCGGCCAGCCGTTGCCTGCGCTGCGGGCCGCAAAGGACAACGGGTAGCCCCGGTATCGGGGAGGGCATCCCATGCAACGCGTCTCCATCTGGCTGATCGCAGTCCTGCTGTGTGTGCCCCTGACTTTGGCGGGGGAAGACCGTGAACTGGCCCGGGCCACCTTTGCCGGCGGCTGTTTCTGGTGCATGGAGCCGCCCTACGACCGGCTGGAGGGCGTGGTGGAGACCATTTCCGGATTCAGCGGTGGACATGTGTCCAACCCCTCATACGAGGCGGTGGTGGCGGGCGGCACCGGCCACCTGGAGGTGGTGCAAGTCGTCTTCGACCCCGCGGTGGTCAGCTACGAGACACTGTTGTACGTGTTCTGGCGTAACATCGATCCGTTCCAGGCCGATGGGCAGTTCTGTGACCGCGGGTCCATGTACCGCTCCGCGATCTTTGTCCACGACGAGGAACAGCGGCGTCTGGCCGAGGCCTCCCTGGAGGGCGTGCGGGAGAAGGGTCTGTCGGAGCGGCCCATCGATACGCGGATCCTTGCGTTCGAGGCCTTCTATCCGGCCGAGGATTATCACCAGGCCTACTATCAGAAGAATCCGTTGCGGTACCGCTATTACCGATGGGCCTGCGGGCGTGACGAGCGCCTGGAGGAACTGTGGGGGCCGGAGGCGGGCGGCAGCCCGGGTTGAACGGGACCGTGTTTCCGTAGGCACCTGCGTCCGAGCCACAGGATCGACACGCGAGAGCAGTTGATCGGTGTCAGTGAGTTGTAGCCGGAAATCTGGACCGACCGCGAACAGCCGACTAGTCTTGTCGTATGGACCAGTGGCTTTCGGTGATTCGAGCGGCAAGGTTCGCGGGGGTGACCCGGGGCGAACTGCAGGCGCGCATCAAGTGCGGCGACCTGCCGAGCTTCGACGGGATGATACGGGTGGAGGATCTGCTGAAGGTCTACCCGACGACCCGCCTTGAGGACGAGCGCACGCTGGAGCGCCTGGACCGGATCAAGGCCGCGGCGCTGGGCACGGACATTGTCCGGCGCAGTCTGCCGGAGCCCGAGGTGCTGGCACGACGACTGTCGGCGCTGGGTCACCGGTTCAACCGGGTTCAGCAGCAGGCGGAGCACTACGCCGGTGTGCTGGAGGCGCTGGAAAGCCATCTGAGACACCTCGAGCGCACCTGCAGCGAGGCGGCGTGTTCCGTGGTGCGCGACATCAAGCTCCGCATGCAGAGCATGCTGCACCATGAGCAGGACGGCTCCGGCGCACCGGCGGAAGGTGTCAGCTGGCTGAGCGTGATGGCGCCGCAGGTCCGGCTGTTGCCCAGCAACCACGAGTTCCTGGTGGAGGGGACGGATACCGTGCTGCAGGCGGCGCTGCGCGCCGGGCTGTCCATCCGCTACGGCTGCAGCGACGGCCATTGCGGGGAGTGCAAGGCGCGCATCGTATCGGGCGAGGTGCGCGAGGTGCACCCCCATGGCTACGAACTGAGTGCCGCGGAGAAGGCGCAGGGTCATGCGCTCATGTGTGCGGTCTCTCCCGTGACGGATCTCGTGGTCGAGATGGACGTGGCGCGCACGCCTGAGCAGATCCCCGTGCAGTCGATCGATGCCCGCGTCCGGGCCATTGAGCATCCGGGCGCGCATGTGCTGGTGCTGAGGGTGCGCACACCCGGAACGCACCGGCTGCGTTTTCTGGGAGGGCAGTATGTGCGCCTGTCCCTGGACGGCGGGCAGGTGCGGGGCATGGCGTCGCTTGCCAACTGCCCCTGCGACGATCGCAACCTGGTCTTTCATCTGGCGGAGGACCGGGACGACCCCTTCACGGCCCATTGTTTCAAGCGTCTGCGCGAGGGCGATGAGATCCATGTGGAAGGTCCTCTCGGTGACTTCGTCATCGGCGACGAGATCGAGCGTCCTCTGGTGTTTCTGGCCTGCGACACGGGCTTTGCGCCCATCAAGAGCCTGATCGAGCACGTCATTGCGCTGGATGTGGCGCACACCATGGACCTGATCTGGGTGAGCGGCGGCAGCGTCGGACACTACGAGGACAACCTGTGTCGCTCCTGGGACGATGCACTGGACGATTTTCACTATCGGCCCGGGCGTGTCGGTGCGGTCGGCGATCCCGGCGCATGGCGCGCTGCCATCGCGGGCAGCCTCGCACGTGTGGGTGATGCCCTGGGGCGCGATTACTACATCGCCGGTCCGACGCACTTTATCGAAGCCGCCACCGACGTGCTGGGCAGGCTCGGCGTGCCTGAGGCGCACCTCAGGATCCAGCGCATTCCGCCGCCCGCCTGATTCCTCCGGATACCAACGAAGCACCGAGGTCGGGCCGCGTTCTGAGCGCCCGGTGAGATATGCGGGTTACCCCCAGGGAGGATTGACCCCTTCGACGCGGTACTCACGGCTGAGCGCGCGCGTCAGGCTCACGCAGCAGAACACCAGGATGATGGCCACCGGCAGGCCTGCCGTCAGCGACCCGGTCTGCAGGCTGTTCAACGCGCGCTCACCGCCGACGATGAGCAGCGTGGCGGCCACCGCCCCTTCGGTGATGCCCCAGATCACCCGCTGGCGCTTGGGCGAGTGCTTCGAGCCGCGCGAGATGAGCGCGTCGATGACGTAGGTGCCGGAGGCCGACGAGGTGATGAAATAGGTGGCGATCAGCAGCGTCGCCACGGCGGACGTCAGCGTGACCCACGGCAATTGCTCCAGGGTGACGTACAGCGCCACGGTGGTGTCCTCGGCCACTGCCGAGGCGATCCCGGCGCCCTCCTGGAACAGTTCCAGGTACAGGGCGGTGCCACCGAAGATGGCCATCCAGCCGAACACGAACAGGGTGGGCATTGCGAGCACGCCCACGATGAACTCGCGGATGGTGCGCCCGCGCGAGATGCGGGCGATGAAAATGCCCACGAAGGGCGACCAGGCGATCCACCATGCCCAGTAGAACATGGTCCAGTCCTTCTGCCAGCCGGAGCCGCCGATGGCGTCGGTGTGCAGGCTCAGTTCGATCAATTGCTGCAGATAGGCGCCGGTGGAATCCAGGAGGAAACGCAGGATGAACAGCGTCGGGCCCGCGAACAGGACAAACAGCATGAACGTGACGGCAAGCGTGAGGTTGAAGACACTCACCCACTTGAGGCCGCGATCCAGCCCCGAGAGCACCGAGAAAACGGCGACTGCGGTGATTGCCGCAATGATTCCCACCTGGTTCCAGTGCGACACCGGCATGTCGACGAGGACGTTCAGCCCCGTGTTCAGTTGCATCGCACCGAAGCCGAGCGAGGTGGCGAGTCCGAACAGGGTGCCGAACACGGCAAGGATGTCGATCACGTGGCCGATGGGTCCGTAGATGCGGTCCCCCAGAAGCGGGTAGAAGATGGAGCGGATGGTCAGCGGCAGACGGTGCCGGAAGCTGAAATAGGCCACCGACAGGCCCAGCACCACGTACACCGCCCAGGCGTGCAGCCCCCAGTGGAAGAAGGTGTAAACCATCGCCTGGCGCGCGGCCTCGTGGGTGCCGCCCTCGGCATGAGGGGGGTTCTGGTAGTGCAGGATCGGCTCGGCGACGCTCCAGAACACCAGGCCGATGCCCATGCCCGCGCTGAACAGCATCGCGAACCACGCGCCGTAGCTGAACTCGGGGCGGTCTTCCGGCTGTCCCAGCCGGATCGTGCCGTAGCGGCTGAACCCGAGCCACACCAGGAACGCGACGAACAGCGTGACCACCAGCAGGTAGCCCCAGCCGAGATACTCGGTGATGAATCCGTGGATCCCGTCAAAGACCGCGCCGGCGGTCACCGGGAACGCGACGCCAAAGGCAACGAACACCACCACCATGATGGCGGAGGCGGTGAACACGGCCGGATTCACCGTGGAGAAGAAGGCCTGCGGGCGGTAATGGGTCGGCATGCGGGATCCGGGAGGTGGTGAACGCGGGCTGAGCCGGCTTGACGGTGGGGGGTCAGGAATCGGGATCGGTGGGCGGGCGCTCGATCACCCCGACGAGATCCGCCGTCTCCAGGATGTGCCCCGTCGCCGCTTCATCGAAGTGGCTGCGTGTGGCGCCGGCCTCGAGGTCCAGTGCCTTGTCGAGGGCCAGCAGGCGGAAGCGATAGCGGTGGCTCCCCTCCGGGGGAATCGGGCCCAGGTAGCCTACCTTTCCGAAGGCGTCCATGCCCACCCGGCTCTCGGCCGGCAGACTCAGGGCGTCCACTCGGCTGGTGTCGGCCGGCAGATTCCACGCCAGCCAGTGGGTGACCGGTCCGAGCGGGGAATCCAGATCCTCCATGAGGATGGCGAGGCTGCGGGCCTCTTCCGGCACGGCGCGGATCTCCAGAGGGGGCAGTTCGTTCTCGTTCGGCGCGGACGCGGTCCAGGGCATCGTTCCGCCATCCTCGAATGCCGGGCTGGTCAGTTGCATGGGGCCTCGTGACGCAGGGGGTTTACCCGAAACCCTCGCCCGAGAGGGGTGCCCGGGTCAACCGTGTCCGTCCTGGCCCGGAGACTCCAATCATTCGCGATCCTTGGTGCAATGTCCGGGATAGTATCGTGTCCGGTCAGCCTGCAGGTGACACGTCAAATTCGGCGCAGTTTCCTGCGAATCGTTCCTCCGTATTGGCTATCATTAAGAAAATCCCACGAATCAAACAACAGATCGGCGTGGGTCAGATCTGTGCAACAGCCAGCAGGAGAAGCGGGTATGAGATGTTGGAAAGCGGGTTTGCTCTTTGCGTCTTTTGCATTTGCGTGCGCATTCGCCGTGACTGGGTGGGCGGATGCCCCACCGTCGGACGCGGAGCGGCTGGTACGCGCGGCCCAGAAGGTGGACCTTGACCGGGCACACGAGATCAACATGGATTCATGCTTTCGCTGTCACGGAGCCGAGGGTCTGAGCACGGATCCCGACACCCCGCGCCTGGCCGGGCAGCATTTTGATTACATCGCGAGGCAGCTGGCCGATTTCCAGTCGGGTCGTCGGGAAAGCGATGTCATGCAGCGCATGGCCGCGGACCTGACCGAAGAGGAGATGCTGGCGCTGGGCGTGTATTTCAATGTCAAGCCGTCTCCTCCGCAGCGGGTGCGTGACTCGGAGCTTGCTGCAGTCGGACGCTTCCTCTATCACCGCGGCAACGAATTCTCGGGCGTACCCAACTGTGCGGGCTGCCACGGCGGGCGCGGGATGGGCACCTCCGACCTGCCCAGGCTTGCCGGCCAGAGCATGCGTTACACGGAAACCCAGCTGCAGCTGTTCAGCGAGCGCCCGCGCACCGAGGGCAACGAGGTCATGCATGAGGTCGCATCCAAGCTCACCGAGCTCGAGATCAGAGCACTGGCGGCCTATATCAGCTCAATGGAGTAGCAGCAGGCGGATCCGCTCGCACTGCTAATGGGTGGCGTGTAATGCCCAAGTCGGCATCTCGTCGCTGGCGTGAGTGCTTTTGGATTGCCCGCATCGACTTCCCATGACAGGGGCAAGCATCGCGCGACGAGCGGTCAAAAAAGCGGTACAGGCGGACAGCTTTCCCGTTCATTTGCGCGGCATCAACAGTTGATGCCGTGCCTGCTTGCCGATGGCGTGCGGCGCGGTCTACAGTCGCAACGGGAGGTCGAAACTGAACCATGAAATATGGGTGAATCCGCCTACACGCTGATCATTGCCACCTCAGCCTTTGTTGGGCTCGTCGCCGGCTTTTTCATGCATCGCTCGGATTTCTGCGTCACGGCAATGTTCCGCGATGTCTTCCTGGTGCGTGATTTTTTTCTGTTGCGCATGCTGTTGCTGCTGATTGTGGCAAGCATGCTGCTGTTCGAGTTTTCCCGTCTGGGCGGATTGCTGTCTCCGTATCCCTTCCCCCTGCTGGGCCCCGGATCACTGGCCACCCTGATTGCCGGGGCCTTGTTCGGGGTCGGGATGGTGCTGGCCGGCGGCTGCGTCGTGGGCACCCTCTACAAGCTGGGCGCGGGGAGTGTGGTGGCCCTGGTCGCCTTTGCCGGCCTGTTGACGGGTTCGGCCCTGTATGCCGAATGGCATCCCTGGTGGAGTGATTTCGCGCGGGCGACCACCCCTCACGAGGCCATCACGCTTCCCCAGCTGGTGGGCATCGAGCCGGTCTTCCTGATCTTGCCGCTGGCGGTGGTCGGGGCCGTGGTGCTCTATCGGTGGCAGCTCCGGGGCCTGCTGGTGAGAAAGGCTTATGCGAGAGGGCATATCGCTCCCTGGCAGACGGCGCTGGTATTGGTCGTGCTGGGATTCGTGTCCTGGTTTCTGATCGGCATGCCGCTGGGGATCACCACCTCCTACGCCAAGATCGGTGCCGGCATCGAATCGCTGTTTCTGCCTGATCGCGTGCAGGCACTGGCCTATTTCCAGGTGCAGGGACTGAATTACACGCCGCCTTTCGCCGACACGCCCGTTCAGGGTGGGGCAGGGCCGCAGCTGGATGCTGTTGCCGCCATACAGTATCCGCTCATCGGGGGGATCGTTCTGGGGGCGGCGGTGTCGGCCGTCAGTGTGGGCGAGTGGCGGCTCCGGTATCGCATCCCGGCGCGTCAATACGCATCGGCACTGATCGGGGGGCTGCTGGTCGGTGCCGCTGCCCGCATGGTGCCGGGCTGCAATATCTGGCACCTGTGGGGGGGCGTTCCGATTCTTGCCATACAAAGCATGCTTTTCCTGGTTGGTCTGGTGCCGGGCGCCTGGATCGGCAGCAGGTTGCTTTCCCGCTTCGTGATACGCTAGCCCATGATGAAATCAGACAACCAGATCGTACTCGACATCAACGGACAGATCTGTCCCTCATGCCTGCTCCTGACGCTGAAGGAGCTGAATCGGGTCGGCGCTGCAGTGCGTGACGGCAGTACCGAGATCGTTGTGCTCACCGATGATCGCCAGGCGACCAGTACCATACCCGAGGCGGTGGACAAGATGGGGTATACAACGGAAGTGAGCGGCTCGCCTGCCGGTTACCGGATCCGCGTGTTCGCGAGGCGCTGACACATGAGTGCACTCCCGAAGGATTACCGGGCCGAGTACCTCAGGAGCATCGCGTATATCCGCGCGAAGGTCGACCAGATGCTGGCGCTCATCGGCACACTGCCGCTGCGTCAGGAGGAGCTGGATGACAACACGCTGATCGAACTGGATCCCATCGGCATAGTCACCGAGTCATTCGGTCAGATACTTTCGCATCTCAATGATACAAACCGCCAGCTCGACGTCGCCCGGCAGGAAATCCGCGCCATCTTCGATTCTATGGATGCGGGTGTGGTCGTGATCAATGATGACGGAACCATTGATGACTGCAACCGACAGGCGAGGGAGTGGCTTTTCTCGAATCGGGATCGCCAGGAGCTGATCGGCGCCGCGCTCTCTCAGGTCTGTCCCTGCGACGAGCACCTGCGGGACGGGGTCCTGTCCGGTGCGTTGTATGAGCAGGACATGCAGTTCGGCGACAGGTATTTTCATATCGTCGCGTCGGATATCACCGACGCCGCCAGGAACGGCATCAAGAAGGTCATTATTTGTTTCGACATCACCCGACAGAAACAGACCGAGTCGAGCCTGACCCTGTATGGGCAGGTGTTTGAGACTACCGCGGAAGGGATCGCCATCACAGACCGCGACATGCGTTTTGTGGAGGTCAATGACGCGTATTGCCGAATCACTGGATACCCTGCCGAGGAACTGCTGGGGAAGACGCCCCGGTTGCTCAGATCCGGGCACCATGACGGAACATTCTATCGGGAGATCCGTGAGGCCCTGCAGAGTGACGGGCACTGGCAGGGGGAAACGCTGGATCGGGCGCGGGACGGAAGCCTCATTCCGCTTCTGCAGTCCATCAGCGTGGTACGCAACGAGCAGGGCGAAGTCAGCCACTACATCACCCTGGTGACCGACATTTCTGCGATGAAGGAAACCCAGGCCAGGCTCGATTTCCTTGCCCATCATGATCCGCTCACCGAGCTTCCGAACAGGCTGCTGTTCACCGCACGCCTGGAACATGCCATCGACCTGGCGGCCCGTAACGAGGAACGGTTTGGCGTCCTGTTCATCGATCTGGACAGATTCAAGACCATCAACGACAGCCTTGGACACCAGCTCGGGGACAGGCTGCTCATTGACGTCGCACAGCGGCTCGGGGGTCTGGTGCGCAAGTCGGACACCATCGCGCGCCTGGGCGGGGACGAGTTCGTGGTGCTTCTGGAGCGTATTCATGCGTCGGATCAAGCGGAGCGGTTGGCTGAGAAACTCGTGGACGCCATGCGCAAGCCGTTTTACCTGGACGGGATGGAGCTCCATCTCGGTTGCAGTATCGGCATTACCATGTATCCGGAGGACGGCAGGGATGCCGTGACGTTGCTCAAGAACGCGGATGCCGCCATGTACAGGGTGAAGGATTCCGGCCGCGACGGTTATTGCAAGTTCAGCCAGGATCTCTCCGAAGCCGTGGATGAGCGGCTGGCCCTGGAGAACGCCCTTCGCCATGCCCTGCGTGAAGAGCAGCTGGAATTGCATTATCAGCCCGTGATCGACATGGAACAGCGCCGTATTGTGGCGGTCGAGGCGCTGTCACGTTGGCGGCATCCCGAGCGGGGCTTGATTCCGCCCGACTGCTTCATACCGATCGCGGAGGACACCAAACTCATCCTGCCCCTTGGCGAATGGGTTGCGCGAAAGGCCATCGGGCAGTTCAGAAGCTGGCGCGATCAGGGCGTTATGCTGGACTGCGTGTCCATTAATACTTCCGGGATTCAGCTTTTCCGTCCCGGATTCGTGGAGGGTCTTCTTGGTATTCTGAAAGAGTACGGCGTGGAGGGCAGGCACCTCCAGATCGAATTGACCGAGAATGTCCTGATGCAGGATGTGGAGGTGTGTCGTGCCGTGCTCACCAGACTGCGTGACGAGGGTATCCGTATCGCCATCGACGATTTCGGGACGGGCTATTCATCCCTGGCCTATCTGAAGCAGCTGCCCATCGACATGCTGAAGATTGATCGTTCGTTCGTGAGCGACGTCCCGGACGACCCTAATGACTGCGCCATTGTCGAGGCCATCGTGGCACTGGCGTACAGTCTGGACCTCGTTACCATCGCAGAGGGCGTAGAAACGGACGCGCAGGAGTTTTTCCTGAGGCAGATGGGTTGTCATCGACTGCAGGGATACCGCTATTCCAGGCCGATCGCGGCCGGGGAGTTTGCGGATTTCGTCAAAGGGTTTCCGTGGGGGGGGTTTCCGTGATCGCCACTGAGCGGTGCGGAAGGCTTCTTGCCACGGTGTCGGTCGTTCGTCGGCCCCAGCACGGACATTGCACCAAGGCGGCCGACGGCTTCGTGCAACCTTCTGAATGAGTGGCATAAATCGGCGTATCTGGCCGAAAGGCCGCGGTGACAGTTTGTACCTCGCCGCCGGCCTATCGCGATGCTTGCGGCCTCTGGGCCTGTCTCGCTTGCTCTTCAGTCGAACCGTAGCTAA
>NZ_MVBK01000039.1 GCF_002000365.1 Thioalkalivibrio denitrificans
GGCTGGGCTCCTACAAGTAAGCATCGCAGGATATGCTTCGCTCCTTCGCGAGAACCTCCTACGCTTTACCTGTGAACAACCTGTTGGGGTAACACAGCTAGGCCTCCCGGGCCGCGGCGAAGCGCTCGGCGGCACGTTCCGGCCCCAGCAGTGGCCAGAGGTCGCGCATCTCGGGCCCGTGGGCCAGCCCGGTGAGCGCTGCGCGCAGCGGCATGAACAGATCGCGCCCCTTGCGGCCCGTGGCCTCGCCCACCCGCCGGGCCAGCTCCCGGAAATCCTCGGGGGGCGGTGACAGCGCCCCGATGGCGTGTTCGAAAAAGTCGCTTCCCGCCGCCTCGATGGCTTCGCGGGCTGCCGCGTCGGCCTCGGGCGGCGCGCCGAACAGGCGGTCGGCCCAGTCCCGGGCGTCGCCGGGGAAGCTGATGTTATCACGCACCACCTTGAGGAAGGCGGCGCGCATCGGCTCGGGCACGGCACTGTCCAGCACCGAACCGAGCCACCGTTCCAGTTCGGCATCCGAGAGCGACAGCACCGCCTGGTGCTGCCAGTGATCCAGCTGCACCGGGTCGTGGCGCGCGGGCGCGCGACCCAGGCGCGCAGTGTCGAAGCCCCGCGCCAGTGCATCCGGATCCATCAGCCCGTCGTCCTCGTAGCTGTGGCCCAGGCGCGCCAGGTGATTGAGCAACGCCCGTGGCAGATAGCCGCGTTCGCGCAATGCTTCCAGGCCCACCGCGCCGTGGCGCTTTGACAGCGGCGCGCCGTCGTCACCCATGATCAGGGAGATATGCCCGTAGGCCGGCACCGGCAGATCCAGCACCTCCATGATCATCATCTGGCGCGGCGTGTTGGCCAGGTGATCCTCGCCCCGCAGCACGTGGGTGACGGCCATCATGGCGTCGTCGACGGCGTTGCTGAAGAAGAACGAGGGCGTACCGTCGGAGCGGCGGATCACGAAATCCCCGATGGTGTCCGTGTCGTATGTCTGGGGTCCGCGCACCAGGTCCTCGAAGCCCACGCGGCGCCCCGGCGGCACGCGAAAGCGCAGCGTCGGCTGCAGCCCCTTGTCAAAACGTGCACGGACCTCGTCGGCGGACAGACGCGCACAGGTGCCGGGATAGCGGGGCGGCTGCCCCGCGGCCAGCTGCGCCTTGCGCGACAATTTGAGGACCTTGTCACTGCAGAAGCACGGGTAGGCGAGCCCGGCCGACTCGAGGCGCTCATAGTGGGTTGCGTAGATTTCCCCACGGGCAGACTGGAAATAGGGCCCGTGCGCACCGCCGATCTCCGGTCCTTCCTGCCATTCCAGGCCCAGCCAACGCAGATCACCCATGAGCGATGCCACATGGCTTTCTAGGCTTCGCTCGGCATCGGTATCCTCGATTCGCAACAGGAACACCCCACCCTCACGGCGCGCCAGCAGGTAGCTGAAAAGGGCCGTACGCAGGTTGCCCAGATGCAGGTGCCCGGTGGGGCTTGGCGCGAACCGGGTCTTGACGGGGCTGTTCGACATGGCGCGAATGGTAGCGAAAAACCCCGACACACGACACAGCTTGAAGACCTGCGGCTTTCACCGACCCACCCGCCGCGCTATGATGCGGGGTCTTCCAATGCCCAAACCGGATACCCGAATCCATGCCTTACCTGATCCGACAGCTTTTGACCGTGAGCCTGCTGCTGTCCGCAACCATGGGAAGCCTTGCAATGGCCGAGAACCAGAACCCCAAAGTGAGCATCGAGACCTCCAAGGGCACGATCGTCGTGGAACTGTACGCCGACAAAGCGCCCGAAACGGTGGCGAACTTCATGCAGTACGTCAACGACGGCTTCTACGACGGCACCATCTTCCACCGGGTCATCCCCGGATTCATGATCCAGGGCGGCGGCTTCACCCCGGACATGTCCCAGAAGCCCACGCGCGACCCGATTCGCAACGAGGCCAACAACGGCCTCAGCAACGAGCCGGGCACGCTGGCCATGGCGCGCACGCCCAACCCCCACTCCGCCTCTGCGCAGTTCTTCATCAACGTCAAGCACAACCGCTTCCTGGACTTCCAGTCCGAGACCCAGCAGGGCTGGGGTTATGCCGTGTTCGGGCGTGTGGTGGAAGGCATGGACGTGGTGCAGGACATCGAGAACGTGCCCACGGGCAACCACGGCATGCACCAGGACGTGCCCGTCGAGCCGGTGGTCATGACCCGGGTGGCCCCTGCCGAGTAACGCCGGAGACGTGGCGAAAACGCTCTTTATCTCGGACCTGCATCTGGACAGGGAACGTCCGCACATCCTGACACTCTTCGAGCGGTTCCTGCGCCATGAGGCCCGGGACGCCGATGCCCTCTATATCCTTGGCGATCTCTTCGAATACTGGATCGGCGACGACGACGACGCGCCGCACCTGTCCGGCCTGGCCGACGCCCTGCGCGCGTTGAGTGAGTCGGGCGTGGCGCTGTACTTCACCCACGGCAACCGCGACTTCCTCCTGGGCCCGGCCTTCGCCGAGCGCACCGGCATGAGGCTCCTCGACGAGGAGACGGTCATCGATCTCTACGGACGGCGCGCCCTGCTCATGCACGGCGACAGCCTGTGCACTGACGACCACGAGTACATGGCGTTCCGCGACATGGTGCGCACCGGGCACTGGCAGGCCGACTTCCTCGCCCGCCCGCTTGCGGGCCGCCGCGAGGAGGCCGAAGCCATGCGCCGGCGCAGTCGGGAGAACGGGCGCACCAAGGCGCCCGAGATCACCGACGTCTCACAGGCCTCCGTGGAAGACGCCATGCGCCGTCACGACGTCGACCTGCTCATCCACGGACACACCCACCGGCCCAAGATCCACGACCTGCTCGTCGACGGCCGCCCCGCACAGCGCATCGTCCTCGCCGACTGGTACGAAACGGGCGGGATGCTGAAGGTGACGCCGGAGGGGATGAAATTGGTAAAGGTTGAAGGATGAAGGATGAAGGCTGAGTGCTGAGTGCTGAGTGCTGAGTGCTGAGTGCTGAGTGCTTAATGTAAGGGACTGTAGCATTCAGCATTCAGCATTCAGCATTCAAAAGGAGGGTGCTTTCATTCATCATTCATCCTTCATACTTCATCCTTTCACCATCGATACCCCACCCGCATCCCCACCGTCCTCGGCGCGCCCCAGTGGCGCTTGGTGCCTGTCAGCGGATCATTGCGCAGGATCGTCTGCGCGTAGAGCTCGTCGGTGACATTGTTCACGAACAGTTCTGCATACCAGTCGTTGCGGGCATGGCTGTCGTAGGCCAGCCCCAGATTGAGCAGCCCGTAACTGCCCTGGCGCACGGCCGGGTCCTGGTAGATGTTGAAAAACACCTGGGACTGATAGCGGTAGTCGCCGTGCAGCGTCAGCGTGCCCCGGTACAGTGGCCAGCGGTACGCGGCACCCAGGTTGGCCGAGACATCCGGCGCCTGCGGAAGCCGCTTGCCGGATCGGTCGGGATCGACATCGGGATTGTTGGGATCGACCGAATCGAATTTTCGGAAACGTCCCTTCATCAGGGTCATGCCCAGGCCCAGGTCCAGCGCTTGCGTGACCCCCCAGAGCATGTCCAGCTCGAGACCGGTGATGGTTGCACGGGCCGCGTTGATGACGCGTGGAAAGGTGCCCTCCTCTGCGCCGCTCGGTGGCGTGTTGAGTTGCAGGTCCCGATAGTCGTAATGGAACAGCGACGCGTTGAAGCGTGAACGCCGGTCCGGGGAGGAGACCTTGTAGCCCGCCTCGTAGGCCCAGAGGAATTCGGGGTCGAACGGGTCCTGGATCGTCGAGGTATTGAAGCCGCCCGCCTTGTA
Organism: Thioalkalivibrio denitrificans; assembly: GCF_002000365.1. Lineage (GTDB taxonomy): Bacteria > Pseudomonadota > Gammaproteobacteria > Ectothiorhodospirales > Ectothiorhodospiraceae > Thioalkalivibrio_A > Thioalkalivibrio_A denitrificans. The sequence continues at coordinate 3,814 of NZ_MVBK01000039.1, forward strand.
GCCGCGGGATACCCTGGCGTAGTAGAGCTGCTGCAGCGACGGCGTGAACTCCACGCCGAGTTCCGGCGTCACCGCCTGCCAGGTGTCCCGCTCACGCTGCGTGGCCACGGCCGTATCGGTGCCCGACGTTCTGGTATGCACCAGGTCGATCTCCCGACGGTCATGACTGTAGCGGAGCCCCGCCGTCGTGCGCCATCTCGGGCTCCATCGATAACCCAGTTCGCCGAACACCGCATACGCGCGCGTATCCACCGTGCCGTCCGGAACATTGCGCGCATCCGCCTGCGGCAGGCGCACATCCAGGGTCTGGTTCGCGCGTTCATCGAGCACAAACAGCCCCGTGACCCAGGAGAACGTGCGATAGGGCGAAGTGGACAAACGCAGTTCCTGTGTCCAGGCAGTGGAATCCCCGCTGGGATGGTTGGAGGCAAAATCGGCATCGGTCCCGTCCAGGTCCGTCTGCAGGGCCGCGTCGGTGGTGAGATAGGCCGTCGTGGAACGCACCTCGACACCGTGCCGGTTCCAGATCAGACGGGCGCTGTAGCGGTCCGCGTCCAGCTCGATGCCGGGCGGAACGTTCTCGGTAATCTTGCGGGGGTCGTCCGGGACCGTGCCGCCCATGTTGATGCCGCCACTGGTCCCCACGTCGGGATCCGGCTGCGAACCCATGGCCCGGGAACTGTCCTCCCGGTAGCCCTCCACCGTGAACAATGCCGAGAAATCCGGAGAGGGCTCGTAGAGCAGCTTGGCCCGGCCGGCGTGGAAGTCCTCGTCGTTGGCATCGGTGCCGAGAAAGATGTTTTCCATGTAGCCGTCCCGCCGGGACACAATGCCGGCCACCCGCATCGCCCAGGCCGAATCACTGAAGGGCACGTTGACGGCACCACGCATCTGCCGCCGGTTGTAGTTTCCCACCAGGAAGTCCACATACCCGGAGCGATACGGCTGCGGGTCCACCGTGTGAATGCTGACCGCACCGCCCACCACGTTGCGCCCCAGATGAACACCCTGTGGTCCCTTGATCACTTCGACCCGGTCCACGTCGTAGAAATCGACGATCAGGTCATAGGCGCGAGGGAGGTAGACGCCGTCGATAAAGGCCGCGACGCTGGATTCGGCGCCGGCAGAGATGAAGTCGCTGCCCACGCCGCGCAGGTAGGGCTGACCCAGCACGGTGTTGGTCTTGAAGACAAGGCCGGGGCTGCGGTACTGCAGATCGATGGTGTTGCTCACCCCGGAGCGGTCCAGTTCCCCGCCCTGGAAATGATCCACGGTTCTCGGCGTGCGCTGTGCGTCGATCAGGCGCCAGTCCGGACTGATCAGTACGGGCAGTGGTGCGGTTGCGTCATCTGCAACCGCAACATCGGAGAGGCAGGGTGTCACGCCGAGCACAATCGAAGACGCCAGCGCGGAAACCCGCAGCCCCCGGATACGCCTCATGACCCCTACCCCCGACCCGCTTCGAGAACGCAGCGTGTTTTTTTGAAAGTATCAAGGGAGACTAGTGTACCCCGCCACTCATTTTGCAACATTCAGAGTGTGACTGAGTCGACAGTGCAAGGCGCAATCCGCAGTGAATGGCAAGCCCTTTACAAGGATTGGAACGCAGCAATGTCGACTCAGACACGCTCCCGAAGGGCGAGCCGGAAAGCGCTCATCTGCGGCGTTATGTCTCTTGGCAAGGACGCTGCCATTGCCTGCGAGCCATGCCTTGCAGCTAAGCGCTTTCCGACTCGCTGAATGTTACAAAATGAGCGGCGGGGTACACTAGCACCCGGGTACGCACCCGCAAGCGTCGGTAAATCTTACAAGGTTGCCCCTGTGACATGCCGGTCACGGATTGGCATGCGTCCGGCCGCGATCAGTTCTCTTCCGCAGTCCCCGGCCCCAGGCGTTCCCGAAGGATCTCTTCCGAGACCGGCGGCAAGGCCGTGGAATGCACCGCCCTCGTGCGTTCGTTCATGCGGTGGATATCCATGACCGACTGTGCGTCTGCACTCGATTCGATGGGCGCCAGCACCTGCCGTTCGCGCAGGTAACGGCGTACATCGTCCACCAGTTCCTTGGTCAGATCATCGCTGGGCTCCATGTCGAGCACGTAGCGCGGCTGCTCCAGGTTCATGGCACCGCTGACCGCAATGATGCTCGATCCGATACGGCTGACCACCAGCCAGGGCGTGATACTGGATCTGAGTGCATGACTCTCCGAGCGATTCGAATCCAGAATGCTGCTGCCGGTGCCCAGCCTGACCTGGCTGTAGGTGCCGCTGGCACGGAATGCGATCAACTGGGACTGAAACCGGATCTCACCCAGGTACATGTTGGCCACGTACGCCACGCTGCGTCCGAGCAGCCACAGGAGCAACGGGCCGAGGAAGAACATGGCCGCCTGCGCGCTCAGCGGTCCCGGCTCGTGCACGAGCTGAAAGAGCCACAATGCGGCACCCAGCAGCAGCAGCTGCCCCAGCACCGCACCCGGCAATGCCAGTGGGTCGCGCCGCTGGCGCGCCAGCGGTTCGGGCTGGATCTCCTGCAGCGTCTCTCCTTCGAAGGTGCCCTGGTTGTTGCCGCTCTGCTCGTGCAGATCGGGCTCGGAAAGGTGATAGACCCGGTTGGGGATATCCAGATAACGGTGGTTCGCCAGCGTCATCTCGATGGCGCGGAAGATGTCCTTCGGGTGCACCGTCTCCTGCCAGTGATCCCGGTATTCGGACACGTCGGTGGGCACCGAGCGCCGCGGCGCCCGGCGCCAGGCCATCAGGAACGAATACACAAAGGCCAGCACCACGGCAGCGACGAGAGCGGCAAGCCATGGCCAGGGGGATACGGGAAGCTCCGGCAAGCCGGTTGTGCGCTGCTCCTCCAGGAGGATCATCAGAATGCCCAGGGGCAATGCCACCCACAGCAGCGCCAGACGCACCGCCAGCCCGAGAAACTGGCCAAAGCTGCGCTGCTGAAATGGCGTGCGGCTGGACGAGGTGCGTGGATTGCGCAGGTCCGTGTTGCGCCACAGCGGCGTCGGCTGGTAGACCACCCAGATCAGCAGGATCGCCACCAGTGCTGCCGCACCGAGATAATCGAACACCGCCGTCCCCGTGATCTCCACCATGCCAAGCGCACGGGCCGACAGGAACATCAGGCCCAGGATCGCCAGCACCACCATCGCGTGCCACAGGGCCATGAACAGCTTCAGCGTGATCCAGCGCATGGGATGGGGCAGAAAGATCATGGAGAAGCACAGCCCGTTGAGCAGGCGCGCCAGCCAGCCCCTGGGTTCCTCGAACGTGAGGTTCTTGCGCCCGCTCAGCATCTCGCTGAGCTTGGCGGGATTGTAGATTCCGGGATGCCGGAAACTCTCCTCGCTGCCCGGTGCAATGGTGGCGGACGCCGCCACCGTCGAGGCCAGGTTTGCCGGTACACCCCGGCCCGTGTAGAAGCGGAACATCTTGAACAGACCAAGGCCCAACGCATACAGACCGACGGCGAGCAGCAGCACGCCGACCGCCAGTTGCAGGGCCACCCGGGCATCCGGCTCCGCCACACCCTCCTCCACACCCGCATACAGCAGGAGATAGATGCCCAGGGGTGCCACGATCAGGCCGCGCACCGCGTAGGCTGCACCTTCCGCCTTGAACGGATTGCGGACCTCTATTGCCTGTGAGCCGTACTCGAACCCCATGGCCATGCCTCCTCAACTGTCGCTTCCCTCGAACCCGCATCTGCATCAGGCACGCAACCGCGAAGGTCATTCCCCGGTTGCGTGCCTGTTGCACCCTCCCGCACGCCGGCCCGCGGCTCCCCCTTGAAACCCTTCTTCCCGCACGCTCAGAGATCCGGCCTGACACCCCTGTCACGATGCGCCGCCTCGACGGCAGCCTCGATCTCGGCGCCGAAGCGGTTGAACGCCTCGTTGAACATCTGCTGGTTCATGACCACCACATTGAGTTCGCGCGCGAGACTGGGCCTGCCTTCGGCAGGCACGATCTCAGCACGGACAGTGAGGCCGCAGCCGCCGTTCCAGTTCATCCGCCTTTGAAACGTGGGACGAGGCCCGTTGACGCAGCGGCTTCTGTTCGCACTTTCCCCGCGAGGAATGGGCGAACCGTTTGGCAGGTAGAGCCAGCTGTAGGTCGTCGTGCCGCGCCGGTGGCCGAGACTGTAATAGCCCTCTTCCGTTGCGCGCATGTGAGGCTCCCCGTACTTCTCCTCCAGTGCCTCGGTCAGTGCGCTGAGGGTCGGATACCGGTCCTCGGGGAAGACCGTGCGCCGCCAGATGATCCCGGCCCGCTCCTCGCCCGGCATGCCGGTCAGGGCAACAATGAACTCCTGGGTGACGTTTTGCAGCAGCTCGAAACCGTAACCGCCGTCTTCGCAGCGGCCATCGCGCGCCGCCCTGGAGGCGGGCGGACAGAGATCCCCGTCCGCGGCCCTGAGCAACTGGCGTGTCTCCAGACCCTGGCTTCGGCGTGCCCATGCCTGCGCCACATCGAAGTTGTGTATGTCGCCGCGGCATTCGAGGATCGCCTGAATATCGTCAAGGCTCATGCCAGGCCGCAGATCCGCCACGTCATCGACCGGCGCGCCCGCGGGCCGCGACGCCATGGACAACGCCGGCGGACATTCACGGCGCGCCATCTGCTGATGACGCTCCTCTCTCGCTGCTTCCGCCGCCGCCATCTGCGCCCGGGCGTGCTCCTCGGCGGCGACCTGGACGCATGTCTCCTCCGCCTCTTCCGCGACCTCGATTGCCCTCACGAGTTGGGGGTCGTTCCACCCCGCCATGGAAAGCGCCTCCAGCTCGGCCTCGGTTTCGGCCGTGTTCACGGATCTGGCGAATTCGGAAAACGCCGCAAAGGTTTCACTGTCGAGCCGGTCCCAGAGGGCGTTGGCCGTGCAGACACAGATATCCTGAAGCCTCCCTTCCTGGACGCAGAGTTCCACAATGGCCCGTGTCTCTGCACGAGGGGAGGCGCCGTCACCGGAATCCGCCGAAACCTCCGCCGTGTCCCCTCCCCCACAGGCGGAGAGCACGAACAGAGCCATGACGGCAACAAGGGTTGATGGAAAGTCGATGACCATGCGTTTCATGACTTTGCCTCCTCACGTTCCGAGGCACTTCGACGGGAAGCGCGCTGTGTAAGATCGAACGCCCCTTTGTCGAAACGGGGGCCTGCATTCGCGGGACACGTCCGTCCCGGCGAGGCACAGCATGACCCGCGCACCGCATCACCGGCATCGCAGACAAGCGTGTTCCCGTGCCGACAGCACGGATTGCGACGCGGGTCGGGCGTAGCCCGCCCGCGTCCGCTTCGCTACACTCCGTGGGCGCTGAAGAAAGCCAACAGCGCCACACCCTGCAGCGCAATCGTAATGATGGGCAACACCAGGAGGGCAGTGAGAATGAGCACGATGCCGTGACCGGTGCCACCCCGGGTCATCACGACGATGCCGAGTATGATCCCGACAAGCATCATCGGCCCGACCACGAACCACCCCACAACGGGGATGAACGCGAACACGAAGCCGATCGCCAGGCAAATCCACCCGGCCTTGGCGACGCCCTTGTAGTTGGTAAGCTGGGCCAGGTGCTGCGCGGCGAGGTCGTTGCTCGAGGCCCCGGCCGGACCATTCATTGTCTTGGTTTCTTGATTCATGTCGGCGCTCCATGAAGACAGGGACAGTGACGGACCCTGAGGGGTGTCGGCCGTACGCCGGACCCCTGATCCGAGTGTGCGGCGACCCGGGTGCGGCACGCTTCCGGGTATCCACAGGGAAAGTGTCACGAGTCACAGAACACGACACACCTCCCAAATGGGGGGAATGCCGGGGCCAATCGAAAATGCCGCGTCATGGCGAGCGGCCGACTGGGTGGCGGGATTGGGTAAGGCGGCAGTCCGACAGGCTCCTAGCCCGGACATTGCATCAAGGATCGCGAANNNGCGAGACAGGCCCAGAGGGCGCAAGCATCGCGATAGGCCGGCGGCGAGGTACAAACTGTCACCACGGCCTTTCGGCCAGATACGCCGATTTATGCCACTCATTCAGAAGCATGCGCGAAGCCGTCGGCCGCCTTGGTGCAATGTCCGGGCTAGAGGACTGAGAAGCGCTTCAGCATGGGCGCCGTTGCGATGTCCCGATTCCGTTGCGGATCCGGGGCAATTGCGGCCGTGCGGAATCCGTGACTGCCGTTTCGATACGCGGCTCCACAAAGCCGGCTTCCAGCACCTGTTCCGACAGCAGGGTCTTGACCAGTTGGGGCTGACCGCCGGTACCCGTTTTCTGGAAGATGTTCTTCAGGTACCAGCGCGCGGTCTCGTACGTAAGTCCATTGGAATCCGCTGCGGCCCTGAGGGACTCGCCGCGCACCAGGCTTCGGGCAAGCCGCGCCTCGGCACCTGTCAGTCCGTAACGGTGGCGCAACCAGTGGTCAGGCACCACTGCCTCCAGTTCCGGATCCGAGATCATCAGGGCCACCGCCGCGCGACGCACCATGAACAGGCTTTCCGACAGGCGTGCAAGGGGAACGGCGGTCGCGCGCAGGGGCCGCCTGCCCCTCTCGCGGCGAATACCTGCCGCCTGGGGCAGATCCGTGCTCCACCCCATGTGCACCGACAGCGCACCGCTCAGAGTCGCTTCAAGCGCCCGGTTGTCCTCCGCATGCAGGGCACGCACCCTCGCATCGCGCACGTGCAGGCCTTCGCCTCGAGCCAGGAGTTCCTCGGCGAAACGGTTCGCATGCACCAGGCGCAGTCCGGTATCCAGCAGAATGACCCCGAAACGCAGGTGATCCAGTACGCTGAGGCCTCCCGCCGTACCGGCCTCTCTCTGGTTCAGGCGGTAGGCGACGCCCACCGCACGCATCAGGTGTCCGGACAGATTCTGGAAACGCCGGAACTCGGGTCGGGTGAACTCCCCGGGGCGTTGTCCGCGATACATGTAGAACTTGGTTCTCAGGTCACCGTCGGAGCGCAGCGTCGTACTGAGGGAATGGATGAACCCCTGCGGTTTCATCCAGTCGTTGTAGTACTCGGTCGACCGGTAATAGCCGGGCCGTTTGTAGTACGCGTCCAGGGAACGATCCGTGCGGATGCAACCGGGCACCTGCAACTCGGGGACCCGGCACCACGGATTGTCACGCATGTAATACTGGACGTAATCACGCACGTAGCCCGGGTCGATGTCGCGCAGTTCCACCACCGAGACATCGCCGCTGTGCATGTCGGCACAATAAAGCCCCACGGACGTGCAGCGAAACGCGTCCTGCAGGGACTCCATCACCTCCGGCCACACGGTGGCATCGACGGCCGCCGCGTAAATCCGATCGATGAGTTGATTGAGTGCATCCATGACGGGCGCTCCTCGCGACGGGAACCGAACCCTGACCGGTGCTATAGTCCGTAGAATTTCTGTGACCGGCGTCTCCCAACCCAGAAAAATAGCAGACTTCGCATTACCCTGCCGGTCTGGCGCGCGTGGAGTGTAAGGTTCTCCGACACCGCGCGGACGGAATCGGGCGCATGAGCGGGGAGGACGGATCGACATGGAAGCGGGCATACCGATTCAGGTGTTTCTCCCGTGGGTGATCGCGGCCCTGATGCTCGGCGTGGGCCTGGGGCTGCATATCACTGATTTTCTTGCGCTGTTCAGAACCCCGGGCGTGGCGCTGCTGGGCCTGACGAACATGTTCCTGGTCTTTCCTGCGCTGGCCTTTCTGCTGGCATGGGCGTTCTCTCTGACCCCGATGCTGGCCGTAGGCCTCGTCCTGCTGGCGGCCAGTCCGTCGGCATCCACCTCCACGGTGTTCACGGATCTGGCGCGTGGAGACACAGCGCTTTCCCTTGCGCTGACCGCCGTGAGCAAATTTCTGCCCGTTCTCACCATCCCCCTCTACGTGAGCATTGCGGCACGCTGGTTTGCCGACATGGAGACGGCCTTCTCGCTGAGTTTTGCCGACACATCAGAGCGCATGGTGGTGATGGTCCTGATCCCCCTGATCATCGGCATGGCCATCCGCCACCACCGACCCGAACTGGCCGCGCGTGCAAGGCGACACGTGCTGCGCATCGCCCTCGCGGCGCTTGTCGTCCTCATCGTCGTACTGGTTCACCGGGAACGCCACGCGCTGCCCGGCATGCTCCTCGCCGCCGGGCCGGCCGCCCTAGCGCTGTGCCTGGCCGGCATGTGCTGGGGTTACGCATCCACCGCGCTGGCGGGCTACGGGTGGCGGAAGCGCACCGCCGTGACTCTGGAGATGGCCATGCAGAGCGGCGGCACCACCATCGCCATCGCCGCCGGCATCCTGGCCGTCCCCGCCATGGCCGTGCCCGGCGCAGTGTACTCGCTGATCATGTACGTGGTGGCAGGGCTGTTCGTCGCTTACGCGACATGGTTTGCTGCCGATGCGCCGCTGGGCGTCAGGAGGAATCTGGGAAAACTTTGAACTGGGAAAAGCAAACCGCCGTCAGCACTCAGCACTCAGCACTCAGCTTTTACCTTCAACCTTCAACCTTCATCCTTCAACCTTTCAATATCTCCATCTCCCTCTCGGTAAACCCTGCCTCTCTGCGCGCCGTTTCGTGGAACGGTGGTCTGATGCGCCCGGGCATGTATTCGGCGATGAGTTCTCCAAAGGTTTGCTCCGGATCGAGGCCGCGCTGATGGCACAGGTGACGGAACCAGCGCGTGCCGATGGCCACGTGGCCCACTTCCTCGCGCAGGATGATGTCCAGGATCTCCACGGTCTGCAGATCGCCGGCCGTCGTCAGCCGTTCCATCATTCCCGGCGTCACGTCCAGTCCGCGCGCCTCCAGGACGCGGGGTACCAGCGCCATGCGCAGCATCGGATCATGGGCCGTCTTGACCGCCATCTCCCAGAGTCCGTTGTGGGCGTCGAAATCACCGTACACGTGACCCAGACTCCAGAGACGCCGGCGCAGCATGAGGAAGTGCTGTGCCTCCTCGGCGGCCACCTGCAGCCAGTCGGCGTAGAAGTCATCGGGCAGGCCGCGAAACCGGTACACCGCATCCAGCGCGAGGTTGATGGCGTTGAACTCGATGTGCGCAATAGCGTGCACCAGTGCCGCCTGCCCCGCGGGCGTCGTGAGCTTGCGCCGCGGCACCTCCAGGGGATCCACGAGCCGCGGTTTCTCCGGGCGACCCGGAGTCTCCACCGCCTCCGGCGCCAGTGAATCCGCCGTCGCCGCGACCCTGCCCGCTCCCCAGCGCGCACGCAATGCCGCTGCCATGCGGCACTTGGTAGAGGGATCCGCCTGCATCAGTGCCTCGAAGGCAGCGCCATGCACACAGTTTACGGTTTCAGTTTGTCTGCCCATTTTCAGATGAAAATCTTTTCACCACGAAGCACACGAAGGACACGAAGCAATTCGAAATCAAAAGAATGTTTCTCTCGCAAAGACGCAAAGCCCGCAAAGAAGATCTCTTTTAAATCAATGAATGCCTTTGAAGTTCTTGGCGGGCTTTGCGTCTTCGCGAGAGAAATGCCTTTTGTCTTTTCTTCGTGTCCTTCGTGTGCTTCGTGGTAGAACCAAACCACACTCAATCCCCGGCACGATCGCGCACGATGCCGATGACCAGGTCCATGACGTTGGTGCCCGTGGGGCCGGTGTGGATGAGGTCGCCGGCGGCGGCCAGGAAGCGGCCGGAGTCGGCGCGCGCGAGACAGTCGGCGGCGTCCAGGCCCTCCGCCCCGCCCCGAGCCACGGTGTCGCCGTCCACCAGTGCACCGGCGTCTTCGCTGTTGCCGTCGGAGCCGTCGGTGCCGGCCGCCAGCAGGCGCACGTGGTCGTGGCCTGCGAGCACACGCGCGGCTGCCAGGGCCAGATGCTGGTTGCGTCCGCCGCGGCCGGGATCGTCGGGCAGATGCACGTGGGTCTCTCCGCCCCACACGTGCACGCCGGGTTCCGACCGGATCAATTCCCGCGCCAGGCGTTCTCCAGTGGCGGCCGCTTCACCGTCGAGAAACGCGTCGTGACGAAACACCGGCAGACCGCGCAGGCGGGCGGCCGCGACCACGGCATCCATGGCCTTGCCCAGACTGGCCACGATCTCGACGCTCACCGGTGTCGCCGCCTCGGGTCGCAGCGGCATCTGGGCCAGTTCGTCGACCCATGCGAGTTCGTCGGGCACCGCAGGCCACTCACCGCGCGGTTCGCCCACCACCAGCAGACCCGAACCGATCACGGACGGATCGTCGCCGGGCACATCGGAGACCAGCAGCGCGCGGGCGTTGCGCCCTGCCAGACGCCCGGCGAGACGACCGCCCTTGATCACCGACAGCGCGCTGCGCACCCGGTTCATGGCGGTGATATCCAGGCCCGCCCCGAGCAACCAGCGGTTGAGCTCGGCGAGCCGCGCCGCATCGATGCCGGTCACAGGCACTTCCAACAGGCTCGAGGTGCCGCCAGAGATCAGGAACAGCAGATGGGCGTCAAGCGGTGCTTCATCGATGAAGGCCAGCAGCCTGGTCCCGGCTTCAAGGCTTCGTTCACCGGGCAGTGGATGCTCCGACTCGATACACTCGATGCGCTCGTCCGCGCACAAGCCGGCATCCAGATACCCCTGCCGCGTCACCACCAGCGCCCGGGCAAGTCCGTCCCCGAGCACAGTCAGTGCGCCCTGCATCATGGACGCGGCAGCCTTGCCCAACGCGATGACGTGTGTGTATCCCGGAGCATACTCGGGCCCGCGTGACGAACCACCATTTGCGGCAAGCGCGTTGCGCACGGCCGTCTCGCCGTTGACGGCAGAGAGCGCCGCCTGGAACAGCCAGTGCGGCAGTTGCGGATCCGCCAGGTCTGTGGGGTGTACGGTCACCCGACGGCGGCCACGCTCAGCCGCCCAGACCCTGGGCCAGGTCCGCCTGGATATCGGCGATCGATTCCAGCCCGACGGCCACGCGGATCAGGCCTTCCCCGATGCCCTGTTCCTCACGCTGCTCCGGGGTGAGTCGGCCGTGGGTGGTGGTGGCCGGATGGGTGATGGTGGTCTTGGCATCGCCCAGGTTGGCGGTGATGGACAGCATCTCGGTGGCGTCGATGACCCGCCAGGCCGCCTCGCGGCCACCCGGGACATCGAACGAGACGATGCCGCCGAAGCCGCTTTGCTGGCGCTTCGCCAGTTCGTGCTGGGGATGATCCTCGAGCCCCGGATAGTAGACACGCTCCACCGCAGGGTGGTCCCTGAGCCAGTTCGCCAGCTGCATGGCGTTGTCGCTGTGGGCACGCATGCGCAGGGCCAGGGTTTCCAGGCCCTTGATGAACACCCAGGCGTTGAACGGGCTCATGGTGGGCCCGGCCGTGCGCAGAAAACCGAACACCTCCTTGCCGACGCGCTCCGCATCGCCCACCACCGCACCGCCCACGCAGCGCCCTTGCCCGTCCAGGTACTTGGTGGCCGAGTGGATGACGATGTCCGCGCCAAGCGCCAGCGGCTGCTGCAGGGCCGGCGTGCAGAAACAGTTGTCCACCACCAGCAGGCAGTCCCGGGCACGGGCCAGTTCCGCCAGCGCCCGGATGTCCACCAGCTCGGTGAGCGGATTGGAGGGGGACTCCAGGTAGAGCATGCGTGTACCGGGCCGGATGGCCGCCTCCCACTGCGCCAGGTCGGGCAGCGACACGAAGCTCACCTCCACGCCGAAGCGGGTCAGGTAATTGCCGAACAGCGACGTGGTGGTGCCGAACACGGAACGCGACGAGACGATGTGGTCGCCCGCCTTGAGCAGCGCCATGCAGGTGGAGAGGATCGCGGCCATGCCGGACGAAGTGGCGACGCAGGCTTCACCGCCCTCCATCGCCGCCAGCCTTTCCTGAAACGTGCGCACCGTGGGATTGGTGAACCGGGAGTAGATGTTGCCCGGTTCCGTGCCGCCGAAGCGCGCAGCCGCCTGGGCGGCATTCTCGAACACGAAACTGGAGGTGGGAAAAATGGCCTCCGAGTGCTCTCCCTCCGCGGTGCGGTGCTGACCGGCGCGCACGGCGCGGGTCTCGAATGCATAGTCCTTGGGATCTTTCATGGGCAGGTCCGTCAGGTCACCCCGGCCATGGCGACGACGCCTTCGGGGTGCACGAAAAATAAGTGTCTGGCATGAGTCGGTTGACTCTGCCAACATGATACACGACGCACGGAACTCGTGGCCGACAGCCGGTCAAAGGGGCGGGATAAAGGCCGTAGCGGGCCGACCCCATAAGCAATAACATGGCGGCCCCTGACACGCCGCGAACCGGGACCTACCCAGCATGCTCGCCACCGTCGCCTCCGTTTACTCGCTGCTGCTGGGCATGGGCATCCTGCTGGCCGGTTCGGGTCTGCTGGGCACCCTGCTCGGCCTGCGCGCCGGCGCCGAGGGCTACTCCGAGCTGCTCATAGGCCTGATCATGTCGGCCTTCTTCGTCGGCTATATCGTCGGCTCCCTGGTCTGCCCCTCCCTCATCCGGCGCGTCGGACACATCCGCGCCTTCGCCGCCCTGGCCGCGATCGCGTCCACCGCATCCATGCTGCACGGCCTGATCATCGATCCGGTCGTGTGGTGGGTGCTGCGCGCAGTGACCGGGATTGCGGTCCTGGGCCTGTACATGGTCATCGAGAGCTGGCTCAACGAGCAGGTGCGCCACCACCGGGGCCAGGTGTTCGCGGTCTACATGATGGTGAGTCTGATCGCCCTGGGCGCGGGCCAGTTTCTAATCCTGTTCTACGGGCCCGGCGCGCTGGCCAGTTTCGTGCTGGTGGGCATGTTGTTTTCCCTCGGGCTGCTGCCGGTGGCACTCACCCCGGTCAGCCAGCCGATTCCCGTCGAGGCGCCGCATTTTCCGCTCAAGGGGCTGTTCCGCCGCTCGCCGGTGGGCTTCGTGGGTTCGCTGGTGTCCGGTCTGATTACCGGCACCTTCTGGGGCCTGTCGGCGGTATTCGCCCTGGCCGTGGGCCTGGACGAGCTGGGCGTCGCTTTGTTCATCAGCGCGGTCATCTTCGGTGGGGCCCTTCTCCAGTGGCCCATCGGCCACCTGTCCGACAACCGCGACCGGCGCGTGGTGCTGGTGGTCGTGTGCCTGCTGGGGGCCATCGCCGCCACGGCCATCTTCGCCGTGGCGGGCGTGTCGACGACCGCATTGCTGGTGGCGGCCGTCCTGTACGGCGGCTTCTCCTTCACCCTCTACGCCTTGAGCGTGGCCCACACCCACGACCGCGTGGACGTGCACCACGTGCTGGAGGCCACACGCGGCCTGCTGCTGCTCAACGGCATCGGCGCCGCGCTCGGTCCGATACTCGCGGGCCTGATCATGCATTTCACCGACACCCGCACCTTCCCGCTGGTCCTGGGCGTACTGCTGGTCATTCTGGCGTTGTTCATCCAGCACCGCATCCGGATAGACCGGCCAGTGGTACCCGAGGAACAGGGCGAGTTCGTGCCGGTCACCCGCACCTCGCCGGTGGCCGCCGAACTGGATCCAAGAACCGATATGGAACCCGAACTGGAACTGAACAAGTGAAGCGAATTCAAGATTCAAAATTCAATATTCAATATTCAAGGGGTGGATCGGGGCATTGCCAAGTGTGAAGCCAGATTCGCCTTTCCTTTGAATCTTGAATTTTGAATTTTGAATTCAGCTTTCCACGTACTCCGCCTGGAGCCGTCCGCCGACGCTGCACAGCAACTCGTAGCTGATGGTGCCGGCGACTTCGGCGATCTCGTCCACGGGCAGACCCTCACCCCACAGGGTGGCCATGTCGCCGACGCGCACATCGGGGACATCGGTCACGTCCACGCCCAGCATGTCCATGGACACCCGGCCCATGAGCGGACAGCGGTGCCCGCGTACCAGCACGGGGGTGCCGCTGGGCGCGTGACGCGGATACCCGTCGCCGTAACCGATGGCCACGATGGCCAGCGTGCGCGGCCGCTCGCAGACGTACGTGCCGCCATAGCCCACGGCATCACCGGGCCTGAGCGGCTTGACCGCCACCACCGGCGCGCCCACGGTCATCACCGGGCGCAGGCCCATGGACTCGGCGCTGACGCCGATCAGCGGCGAGGCGCCATAGAGCATGATGCCGGGACGCACCCAGTCCCGGTGCGCGGCGGGCATGCGCAGCACCGCGGCGGAATTGGCGATGCTCTGTTCGCCGGGAAGCCCCGCCACGGCCTCGTCAAAGGCACGCAGTTGTGTCTCGGATTCGGGTCGCGCCGGTTCGTCTGCGCAGGCCAGATGAGTCATAAGGCCGGGATGGCCCGCTACGAGGTCGCCGGTTCGGAGTCGTTGCACCAGCGCGGCGGCCTCGACGGGCGCAAACCCGAGGCGGTGCATGCCGGTATCAAGTTTCAGCCACACGGCCGGGGGTGTCTCCAGGTGTGACGATTCCAGGCACGCAAGCTGTCCCGGCTCATGGAGCACCGTCTGCGCGTCCAGGCGCACCACCTCGACCAGTTCGGCGTCGTCCTTGAAGCCCTGGAGCACTACCAGCGGCTGCGTAATGCCCGCCTCGCGCAGGACCGCGGCCTCCTGGACACAGGAGACCGCGAAGGCGTCGCTCAGGCCTGCCAGGGCACGCGCCGCTTCCCGCATGCCGTGGCCGTAGGCGTCGGCCTTGATCACGGCCATGACACGGCTGCCCGGTGCGGCGGCACGGGCGACGCTGAGATTGTGACGCAGGGCGTTGAGATCTATGCGGGCGCGGGCGGCCCGCCTCACGAGAAGGCCTCGTTGGAATAGACCTCGGGGACGTAGTTCTCGAAGCGGGTGTACTGGCCCAGAAACGTCAGGCGCAGGGTACCGATGGGGCCGTTGCGCTGCTTGGCGATGATGATCTCGGCCGTGCCCTTGTCGGGGCTGTCCTCGTTGTAGACCTCGTCCCGGTAGATGAAACAGATCAGATCCGCATCCTGCTCGATGGCGCCGGACTCGCGCAGATCCGACATCACCGGACGCTTGTTGGGCCGCTGCTCCAGGCTGCGGTTGAGCTGCGACAGCGCGATCACCGGTACGCTGAGTTCCTTGGCCAGCGCCTTCAGCGACCGCGAGATCTCCGAGATCTCGGTAGCGCGGTTTTCCGTGTTGCCGGGGAGCTGCATCAGCTGCAGGTAGTCCACCACGATCAGCCCCAGCTGCTTGTGCTCGCGCATGAGCCGGCGCGAGCGGGCACGCACCTCGGTGGGCGACAGCGCCGGGCTGTCGTCTATGAACAGTTGCGCCTCGGAAAGCATCGACACGGCGCTGGTGAATCGGGGCCAGTCGTCGTCCTCGAGCCGGCCGGTGCGAAGCCGTTGCTGGTTGATGCGCCCCAGTGAAGAGAGCAGACGCATGGAAAGCTGCTCGCCGGGCATCTCCATGCTGAACACCGCCACCGGCGCCTGCTGCTTGAGCGATGCGTACTCGGCGATGTTCATGGCAAAACTGGTCTTGCCCATGGACGGGCGCCCGGCAATGATGACCAGATCCCCGCCCTGCAGGCCCGAGGTCATCTCGTCGAACTCGCCGTAGCCGGTGGGCAGGCCGGTGATGGGATCGTCGCGCTCGTAGAGCATCTCGATGTGCTCCACCGTCGAGCGCATGAGCGCGCGCATGGCGCGAAAGCCCTGGCGCGAACGGGCCCCCTGCTCGGCAATCTCGAACACCTTCTGTTCGGCTTCATCCAGGAGTTCGCGGC
Organism: Thioalkalivibrio denitrificans; assembly: GCF_002000365.1. Lineage (GTDB taxonomy): Bacteria > Pseudomonadota > Gammaproteobacteria > Ectothiorhodospirales > Ectothiorhodospiraceae > Thioalkalivibrio_A > Thioalkalivibrio_A denitrificans. The sequence goes on from NZ_MVBK01000039.1 coordinate 19,471, forward strand.
TTTCCCGCCCCTCGCTGTTGAAACCCGAATCGGCGATCTGCGTGCCCACGCTGATCAACTGCCGCAGCACGGAGCGCTCGCGCACGATGTCCGCATAGGCCCGGATGTTGGCGGCGCTGGGCGTGTCCCGGGCCAGCAGTCCCAGGTAGGGCAGGCCGCCGGCGTCTTCCAGCTCGCCACGGGCCTGCAGCCGCTCGGAGAGCGTGACCACGTCGAAGGGTGTATTGCGTTCGGCCAGTTCGCTGATGGCGCGAAAGATCAGGCGGTGGTCGTGCCGGTAGAAATCCACCTCGGCCACGCGGTCGGCCACGGCATCCCAGGCATCGTTGTCCAGCATGAGCCCGCCCAGGACCGCCTGCTCGGCCTCCTGGGAATGGGGCGGCATCTTGAGCCGCTCGGTGCTGCCCGGTGCTGCGGCATTGCGCTGGGGTTCAGCCATGGGATTCCGTCTTCGCCATGCGGGAGTCACAGTATGCTACAGGCGACGCCGGCTCGCATCCGCCGAAGACGGCCTGCAAGGGACACCACGAAAAACGCCCGGGGATCAGTGACCGCACGGGCGTGGAGCATATGGAGGAACGGGCATCGACGGGCCGGAACCTCCCGCCGGTACCTGGCGTCGACCCCGGGGGCCGGCTTGCGCCGGAGACGGCTCGAGGTGCCTTACTGCTCTTCCACAACCACCACCTTCACGGTGGCGTTCACGTCGGTGTAGAGGTGCAGCTCGATGTCGTACTCGCCGGTCTGGCGGATGGGGCCCTGGGGCATGCGCACCTCGCGCTTTTCCACCGCGACCCCGGCCGCCGTGACGGCATCCGCGATGTCATGGGTACCCACGGAGCCGAACAGCTTGCCCTCGCCGCCCGACTTGGCGGCGATGGTCACCGGCTCCAGGGCGTCGAGCTTCTCGCGGCGGGCCTCGGCGGCGGCCAGCGCCTCGGCGGCGGCCTTCTCGAGCTCTGCACGGCGGGCCTCGAACTCGGCAATATTCTCGGGCGTGGCAAATTTCGCCTTGCCCTGGGGCACCAGGAAATTGCGGGCGTAGCCGGAACGCACGCGCACCTTGTCGCCCAGGTCGCCCAGGTTGTCCACCTTCTCAAGCAGAATCACTTCCATCACTGTTTACCTTCGTCGTTGACGATTGTCGCTTCAGGGGAGGGTCGCACTGTTCACTCCCCTTCCCCGCCGGACCCGGGGCGTTTGCCCAGACGGGTCCTGAAATCAAATGCGCTGTCGAGCACGCCGAACGCCGCCAGCATGGTCATCATCTGCGGCATGGCGATCACCAGCAACACGTACATGCCCACCAGCCAGAACCGGTTCATGTCCAGCTGGCGCGTGAGCGCGTGCACCAGTGCGACACCCTGGATGAAGAACACCACCAGGAACACCATGCTCAGTTCCATGAGCAGGTCCGACTGACCCAGCCAGGCGCCGCCCAGACTGACCGCCAGCAACACGGCCGGCACCTTGCCCAGCTGCAGCCGCTGAAACTCCTCCGCGAACCCGCCGGGATTGTACAGCACCGACTGCCAGTAGCGCGCCAGGATCAGGGCCAGCACCAGCGTCAGCACCATGGCCGCCGCCAGCAGACCGGTCATCACCGGCGCCACCTGGCGCAATGCCTGTTCGACCTCCGCCGGGCTCATACCCGTCTGCTGCAACAGGGGCCCCAGGATCGCCTGCAACACCGTGACCCACATCTGCGCCACGTCGGCGACCGCCGCACGCACCAGCAGGATCACGCCGCAGGCAATACCGGTGGCCGTCAGCAGCATGTTCGGCCAGGACACCGTGCGCCGCAGCACCTCGGCCAGCACCATGGCCGGCAGCCACTGCACCAGCCCGGTGCCCACGCCCACCAGCGGCTCCATGCCCATGGCCCAGGCGAGCATGCCCAGCACCACGGCGGAAATTGCCGCGACCACCGCCGCGTGATTCAGGCCGGCGCGCAGGGCCACCAGGGCCACCGCCGCACTGCTGACCACCGCCAGCGGCGGCAGGGCCAGCCCGCCGACGCCGAACGCCACCGTGGCGGTCACGGCGCGCGTGCGGCTCTCCATGATGAACGAGGCCAGCGGCTTCATGGCTCGACGAACCGGCGGGAAACGGTCCCCGCCCGGTTGCGCGTGATCAGTGGTTGTCCGTGTAGGGCAGCAGCGCCAGATAGCGGGCACGCTTCACGGCGGTGGCCAGCTGGCGCTGGTAGCGCGCGCTGGTTCCGGTGATGCGGCTCGGCACGATCTTGCCCGTCTCGGTGATGTAGTTCTTCAGAGTGTTGAGGTCCTTGTAGTCGATGTACTCGACACCCTCGGCGGTGAACCGGCAGTACTTGCGGCGGCGAAAGAAACGGCTCATGGGTCAATTCCTCGGTGTTCTGGGCAGGATGGATCAGTCGGCGGACTGGCGGCGATCATCGTCGTCGCTATCGCTGTCGTCGTCATCGTCGCTGCGACTGTCCTCGCGGGCACGGCGGGACCCGGACTCCCCGCCCTCGTCCTCGTCGTGGCCCTTGGCCAGGGGCGAGGTCTCGGTGAAGGCCCGGTCCATGCGCATGACCAGGTGACGGATCACCGCATCGTTGAAGCGGAACGCGCTGACCAGCTCCGCGAGGGCGCTGTCGCCGCATTCCACGTTCATGAGCACGTAGTGGGCCTTGTGGATCTTGTTGATGGGATAGGCCAGCTGGCGGCGGCCCCAGTCCTCCAGCCGGTGGATCGTGCCGCCCTCGCCCTCGATGAGGCCGCGATAGCGTTCGATCATGGCGGAGACCTGCTCGCTCTGGTCCGGATGGACCATGAACACGATTTCGTAGTGACGCATTGTCTGCTCCTTACGGGTCAAAGCCTCCCGGCACATCCGGTGAGGCAAGGAGAAATCCGGGGTGTGGCCCGGAAAAGCCGCCAATCATAGAGGACACCGGGCAGTGGTGCAACGATTCGCGGGCAGGACGGGTATTCAAGATTCAAAATTCAAGATTCAAGGGGAAAAGCCCTGTTAGGCCGCCCTCCCTTGAATCTTGAATTTTGAATCTTGAATCAGACAGCGGCCTGCCGCTGCCGCACCGCCTCGAACAAACACACGCCAGCGGCCACGGACACATTGAGGCTGGAGACGCTGCCGAGCATGGGGATGGAGACCAGCAGGTCGCAGCGGTCCCGGGTGAGGCGGCGCATGCCCTGGCCCTCGGCGCCGAGGACCAGGGCCAGCGGGCCTTTGAGGTCGGCCTGGTAAAGGGACTGCGGGGCGTGGTCGTCGGTGCCTGCCACCCAGACACCGGCCGCCTTGAGGGCATCCAGCGTTCGGGCCAGATTGGTCACCTGCACCAGGGGCACGCTCTCGGCGGCGCCGCTGGCCACCTTGCGGACTGCCGGTGTGAGTCCGGCTGCCCGGTCCTTCGGCACCACCACGGCCATGACGCCGGCGGCATCGGCCGTGCGCAGGCAGGCGCCGAGATTATGGGGATCGGTGACACCGTCCAGAACGAGCAGCAACGGGTCCTGCGCCTGGGCCGCCCGCTCCGGCAGATCGGCCTCCGTGAGGGCCGGCAGGGCATCGCCCTCGGCCACTACACCCTGGTGCCGCACCCCGGGACAGAGGCGCTCCAGTTCGGCGGCCTCCACGCGCTCGACACGAACGCCGGCCTCGTGCGCCGCGGACAGGATCTCGCGCATGCGCGCGTCGCGGCGTCCGGCATCCGCCCACAGGTGCCGTACGGTCACCGGCCTGCGCCTGAGCGCGGCGAGCACAGGATGCAGACCGTACAGCCGCAGGGCGTCGGTCATGGACGTACTCAGCGCCCGGAGCGGCGGGGACCGCGCCGTCGGCGCTGCTTGCGCCGTGGCCCGCTCTCCCGACTGTCGGCCTGTTCCTCGCGCGTCTGCTTCCCGCCGCCTTCCTTCCTGCGGGTGCGGCGGCCCGCGGGTTTGTCACCGCGCGCCTCGTCATCGTCCCGATCTTCGTCCGCGGCCGGGATGAAGTCGATCTTGCGCTCGTCCAGGTTGACCCGCACCACCTGCACACGGATGGGGTCACCCATACGGTAGACGCGCCCCGTGCGCTCGCCGGTCATGCGGTGACCGATGGGATCGAAGTGATAGAAATCGTTGGACAGGCCGGTCACGTGCACCAGGCCTTCCACGTAGATGTCCTTGAGTTCCACGAACAGGCCGAACGAGGTGACGGAGGTGATCACGCCGTCGAAGACCTCGCCCACCTTGTCCTGCATGAACTCGCACTTGAGCCAGCCTTCCACGTCCCACGAGGCCTCGTCCGCGCGGCGCTCGGCCATGGAGCAGTGCTCGCCCAGGGTCACCATGTCGTCGTGGCTGTAATGAAAATCCTTCGCCTTGCCGCCGCGCAGCAGGTGGCGGATGCCCCGGTGCACCAGCAGGTCCGGATAGCGGCGAATGGGCGAGGTGAAATGCGCGTAGTCATCATGCGCCAGTCCGAAGTGGCCCACATCGTCGGGGCTGTACACCGCCTGCTTGAGCGAGCGCAGCAGCACCGTCTGAATAAGGTGGGCATCCGGGCGATCACGCACCTGTTCCAGCAACAGCGTGTAGTCCCGGGGCTGGGGCTCCTCGCCGCCGCCAAGGCTCAGGCCCAGTTCCCCCAGGAACTGGCGAAGCTCCTCCACCTTCTCCGCCTTCGGGCCGGGGTGGACCCGGAACAGCGCCGGGAGTTTGTGCTTTTTGAGGAACCGGGCGGCCGCCACGTTGGCGACGATCATGCACTCCTCGATGATCTTGTGGGCGTCGTTGCGCTCATAGGGCACGATGCGCTCGATCTTCTTGCCTTCGCCGAAGATGATCTTCGTCTCGGTGGTATCGAAGTCGATGGCGCCGCGCTTGTCCCGGGCGCTGCGCAACACCTTGAACAGGGCGTGCAGCTCCTCCAGGTGCGGCACAAGATCGCCATGCGCTTCACGCAGTTTCCGATCCCTGTCCAGCACCATTGCGGCCACGGCGGTGTAGGTCAGCCGGGCATGGGAGCGCATCAACGCCTCGTGGAAGCGGAAACTCCTGATCCGGCCGCGACTGGTGACCTCCACCTCGCAGGCCATGCACAGGCGGTCCACCTTCGGGTTGAGTGAACACAGCCCGTTGGACAGCACCTCCGGCAGCATGGGGATGACCCGCCCCGGGAAATACACCGAGGTGCCCCGGTGGCGCGCCTCCTGATCCAGGGCGTCGCCCGGCTGTACGTAATGGGACACGTCCGCGATCGCCACCCACAACCGCCAGCCGCCGCGCTCCAGGCGCTCACAATAGACGGCGTCGTCGAAGTCCTTCGAGTCCTCGCCGTCGATGGTGACCAGCGGCATGTCGCGCAGGTCCAGCCGGTCGCGCTTGGCCGTGCTGGAGACCCGGGGGCCCAGGCGGTCGGCCGCTTCCGTGACCTCCTCGGGCCATTCGAACGGCAGGCCGTGGGCGCGGATGGCCACGTCGATCTCCATGCCCGGCGCCATGTGCTCGCCCAGCACCTCGACGATCTCGCCGATGGGACGCGTATGCTTGGTGGGCTGCTCGCGAATGGCGGCGATGACGATCTGCCCCTCGCGCGCACCGCCCATGGCCTCGGGCGGGATGAGGATGTCCTGGGTGATGCGCTTGTTGTCAGGCGCGACGAAACCGATCCCTGCTTCGGAAAACAGCCGCCCCACCACCTGTTGCGTATTGCGCTCCAGCACCTCGATGACGGCACCCTCGCGCCGGCCGCGCCGATCCATACCCACGACCCGCGCCACCGCACGGTCGCCGTGCAGCAGGCTCTTCATCTGCCGGGGGGAAAGAAACAGGTCGTCGCCGCCGTCGTCCGGCACCAGGAAGCCGAAACCGTCGCGATGGCCGATCACCCGCCCGCGCACCAGGTCGTCCTGGTTGACCGGCACGTAGGCGCCGCGCCGGTTGCACACCAGCTGCCCGTCGCGCTCCATGGCGCGCAGCCGCCGGGAAAGCGCGTCAACATCCACGTCCGCGGTCAGGTCCAGGCGCTCAGCCAGGCGCTCGAAGCCCACCGGGCCCTCGGCCTCCCGGATCACCTCCAGGATCAGCTCCCGGCTGGGTATGGGCCGCTCGTAGCGGGCGGCTTCGCGTTCGAGATGGGGATCCCTGGGGGCGTTCTTCTTTTTTCTGGTCATTTCACGTGTGCTGGAAGAAGTGGAAACCGCCCCGGCGCGAGCGTTGACATCCCCCGTGGGTGACGCTACATTGCGCGCTTCCTGAAGCGCAGGAACATCCTGTCTCTTTGCCGAGGTGGCGGAATTGGTAGACGCGCTAGCTTCAGGTGCTAGTGGGGGTAACCCCGTGGAGGTTCAAGTCCTCTCCTCGGCACCATCTTCCCTGTCATGGCCGTCGCATCAACGGGCCGCGCTCCCGCGGCGAAGGCGCAAGTCTACGCGGGTTGCGTGAAGATTCCTACCGTTGCCCGGGCTGCGCGCCAGTTCCCCAAAATCAGTCCGCATCCAGCGCCAGCGCCGATTCCGGCAGTGTCTGCCCGCCGTCCACCACCAGTGTCTGTCCGGTGATGTAACGCGCCTCCTCGGAGGCGAGAAAGAGCATCGCGTAGGCGATGTCCTCGGGCTCGCCGAGATGGCCCAGGGGAATCGAAGCCTCCATCCTGCGCAGGTAGTCGGCCCCCACGTCGGTGAGGCCCTCGGTGCGAATGTTGCCCGGCAGCACGGCGTTAATGGTGATCCGGTCCCGGGCAAACTCGATGGCAGCGGTGCGCATGAAACCCAGCAGCCCCGCCTTGGTGGCGCCGTAGTGGGCCCAGCCCGGAAAACCGGTCATGGGGCCCGTGATGGACGAGGTCAGCAGTACCCGCCCGCCGCCCTGGCGGCGCATCTGCGCGCTGCAGGCCTTCACACAGAAAAAGGCGCCCTTGAGGTTGATGTCGTGCACGTGATCCCAGTCGCGCTCGGTCATCTCCTCAATGCTCACCGACGGAAAGATACCGGCGTTGGCCACCAGCACATCGATGCCGCCGAAGTGGCTGAGCGCCTCCGCGGCCATGGCCTCCACCTCGGCCCGCTGGCTCACGTCGGTCACGCAGGTCACCGCCTGCCCGCCCGCATCGAGGATGGCCCGGGTGGTCTCCTTGGCGGCATCCGCGTCCCTGTCCACCACCAGCACCCTGGCCCCCTCCCGGGCGAACACCCGGGCGATGGTGCGGCCAATCCCCTTGCCCGCCCCCGTGATCACCACACTGCGATCCTGGAATCGTTCAGTCATTGCCTCTCACCTCGGCTGATCGTTGCCTGTTCCCCGGTTGGACGCGCAACGGCGCCTCGCGTTCCGGGGCTAGCCCGGACATTGCACCAAGGATCGCGAATGATTGTG
>NZ_MVBK01000040.1 GCF_002000365.1 Thioalkalivibrio denitrificans
GCGGGCCGTGCCCGCCGTCAGCCGTGCCCGCCGTCAGAAGGCGGCCATGGGCCGCCCTATGAGCAAGCGCGACAGGCCGAGAGGCTGTAAGCCTGTAGGTCGGCCTTCAGGCCGATGACCGTGGCATGTTCAGGCACTGCTTGTCGGGCTGAAGCCCGACCTACGTCCAGGAAGCATAGGGCGGGCCGTGCCCGACGTCAGCCGTGCCCTCCGTAAGCAGGCGGCCATGGGCCGCCCTATGAGCAAGCGGAACAGGCCGAGAGGCCGCGAGCATCGCGACAGGACTCCGGCGGGAACAGTCTGATACGCTGATGTTTGGCACCATTCCAACGAATTCCCCCTTTTGTTTCGGCCTGTTGTGCGGTAGAGCCGGTGTCCGGCCGGGCCGTACATGGCGGGACCGGGAAAAGCCTGATAAAATCACTCAACTACTAATTCATTGATAGCAGGAGCGGTGAGCATGCAGGCTGTTGTGGACGGCAAGGTGATTCAGTTGAGTGAGGCCGGCTGGCTGGAGAATCTCGACGAGTGGAGCGAGGCACTGGCGGTGGAGATCGCCCGGAACGAGAACATTCCGGAACTGACCCAGGAACACTGGGACATCATTCACACGGCACGTGAGTACTTCCAGGACAACGGTGTGGTGGCGGAGCCCCGGGCGTTCTCCAAGATCATGAAGAACAAGTTCGGTGCGGAGCGCAGCGACCAGAAATACATTTACTCCCTGTTCCCCACGGGGTTGATCAAGTGCGCCAACAAGGTGGCCGGTCTGCCGCGACCGAAAGGTTGCAGCTGAGGCAGCCTCGCCCCGATGGTTTATCGAAGCGCCCGCACAGACCGTGCGGGCGTTTTCGTTTCTGTAGCTTTAGCTCACGATGGTTCGGGGCCCGGCCGCATGATCCGTGCATGACTCATGTCAAACGAGGGAGATTCGACAAGGCTCTGGACTCCGGTGGGGTCGCCCGGTCACTCGGCTCTTCGGTAGACTGCCGGGCAGCCACTCAAGCGATAGGGTAGTCGGCATTCCATGTTCAGGAGAATCCGGACTGGCGATATCGTCATTGCCGTACTGGTCCTGCTTCCGCTGGTGATTGCCTGGCCGGGCTCACGGCTCTTGCCGGGGGCCGGGGCGGGTGCCGTGCTGGGCGCGTGGGGGCAACTGGCCGGCGTGCTTGGGCTGAGTGCGCTGTTGGTCGGTGCCATGCTGAGCGTGCGCCTGCCGGGCCTGGATCGCTGGTTCGGCGGTCTGCCGCGCATCTGGACCCTCCACCGGATGCTGGGTTTCTCGGCCTTTCTCCTGATCATGCTGCATGTGGTGCTGCTTGCCTTGGGAGCCCTGCCGGTCTCACCGGAGATGGCGGCCACAGTGCTCTTTCCGCCCCTCGATGACGGTGCGGTGTGGATCGGCTGGGGGGCGCTGGTGCTGATGGTGATCTTTCTCGCACCCACCTTTCAATTTTTCGGCAGGCCGCATTACCAGCGCTGGAAGCGACTGCACCTGTTGTCAGTGCCCGCGTTTCTGCTCGCGTTCATGCACGTCGTCATGCTCGTGGAGCATGCGGCGCTCTGGTGGGCGCTGGTGATCCCGGCGCTGGGCGCGGTGCTCTGGCGCAAGGTGCTCTCACCCCGGCTGGGGCGCCATGACTACACTGTCGAGGCCGTCACCGCGCTGGCGTCGAACGTGGTCGAGATCACGCTCGCCCCGAGAGGCCGGCCCATGACATACGAAGCGGGGCAGTTCATGTACCTCACCCCCCACGACCCGGATCTGAAAGCCGGCCGCGGGGAGGAGCATCCCTATACCATTGCCTCGGCGCCGGGTGAGGACGCCTTAAGGGTGGGCATCAAGGCACTGGGTGACGCCAGCCGGGCATTGCAGACGGTGACACCGGGCACCGCCGTGCAGATCGAGGGACCCTACGGGCAGTTCTTCGAGCGACGTGAACCGCAACGCAGACAGCTCTGGTTCGGCGGCGGCGTCGGCATCACGCCCTTCGTGTCAGGCGCCCGGACCCTCAAACGGGAGCCCGGATCCGGACCGGACGTCACCCTGATCTACCTGGCCAATCGGCCGGAGCGCGCCTACTACATGGAAGAGCTTCGGGAGATCGCGCAGGGGCACCCGCACTTCGATGCACAGATCCATTACTTCCAGGAACGCGGCCCCGTTGACGAAGCGTTCATCCGTTCCCATTGCCCGGACCTGGAGGAGCGGGAGATCTATATCTGCGGGCCGCCCGGCATGGTGGATCACCTGATGGGCCTGCTGACCCGCGCCGGTATATCCAGGGGCCGAATTCATACGGAGGCGTTTGATTTCCTATGAGCATGAACCGGATCGCGTACACGGCCTTCGTGGCCTTCTGCGCCGTGATTGCCACCCTGTGGGCCGTCAGCGTGTTGGTGGCTGAGAACCGTGAGACCGATGATGATCGGCGCCTCATCACGCAGCAGGAACTCGCTGCCAACGACAGCCTCGAGAGCTGCTGGAAGGCCATCGACGGCAAGGTGTACGACGTAACGGAATACATTCCGCGTCATCCCACGTCTGAGGACGTCATGCTCGAGTGGTGCGGCCGTGATGCCACGGAGGGCTGGTACAACAAGACGCCCGGTCGTCCGCACAGCGCCAGGGCCGCCTCCATGCTGGAACAGTACCTGATCGGGGAACTGGCCGATGCGCCGGCGCCCACGGCACAGCCCGAAGAGCCGGCGCCCGCGCCTGATCCCGCCGCCCATCCGCAAGGCAGGGTGCTGCTGGGTCTGTCACCCGGGACCTATCTGGACGGACGTTACCGCGGCATGTTCTCGGACCGGGGGGCCATTCAGGTCAATATCCAGTTCGATCTGCGGGACCATCATTTCCACAACGTCCGTTTCCGGTACCTGAGCTACCGCGACGTGGATTATCTGGCGTTGGAGGAACACGAGGAACTCTACGCCGTGATGCGCCAGCACCGGCAGATCGTCGAGTACCTCGAGGGCCGGCCCTTGTCGGCGATGTTCGATCTCTATGCGCCGGAGAACGTGGTGGATGACATCGACGGCTTTACCGGCGCGACCCTGCGGGGCAACAAGCTGATCTCGGCCATTCGTGACGCGCTCAACCGCGGCGTGTATCAGTGGCCGTGACATTGCCGGCATCGCTCAGGACAGGAGCGCGGCGCGCAATGCCAGTATCTCCGAAGTGCCGGCCCACGCCCGCCACGCGGCCGTGAGCATGATGACAAGGGCCACCACCAGCATCGCCCATTCGGCGTGCACCACGTGGGTGGCCACCGCGCCGATCATGAAGGCGACAAGGCCGGCCGACGCCAGTGCCGAGATGCGCGGCACCAGCAGCGCGATGCCGCCGGCCACCTCCAGTGTTCCGGCCAGGTACATGAACCACAGCGGGTAGCCCCAGCGTGTGAAGGCCTCGATCTCGAACTCCAGCCCGGCCAGCTTGGCGCCGCCGGACAGCAGGAAGATGAGGGCAAGGATCCAGGAGACGATTCGGGTGGCGTTGTCGTTCATGTTCGGATGCCTCTTTGTTGATAGGTGACGCCCGGTGTCAGGCAGTGTGGGCGGGCCCACGTGAAGTCAGTACGCGGGTTGGCGGGAAATGGATGCACTTCGGGCGGGTTCCTCCGGTGGCGATCGGATGATTGTGAGCTAATCTGATGAGAACGCCATGTCCCGTCGGACGGCAGGAGTCGTTCATGTCCCGCTCCCCCGCGCTTGTGATTCGCAACCTGCGTGTGCGCACGGTCAGCGTCCCGTTACGCCTGCCCCTGGAGACCAGCGGCGGCACGATCGGTATGGCGCCCCTGGTGCTTGTCGATCTGGATACGGAGGAAGGCGTCACGGGGTGCGCTTACCTGTTCTGTTATACCCCCCTGATCCTGAGGCCGATGGCGTCCCTGCTGGTTGAACTGGGTGAAGTGATCCAGGGTGCAGAGGCCGCGCCCCGCTCACTTGAGGCGGTACTTCAGCGGCGCTTCCGGCTCCTGGGCAACAAGGGGCTGACCGCCATGGCGCTTGCGGGCATCGACATGGCCGCCTGGGATGCCCTGGCAAAGGCCAGTGATCTGTCACTGGTGCGCCTGCTGGGCGGTGAGCCCGGTCCGGTGAAGGCCTACAACAGCTGTGGCCTGGGCCTGATCGGCCCGGATCGCGCCGCCGAGGAGGCTGTGCAACTCCTGGAGCCCGGGTTTCGGGCCATCAAGGTCCGGCTCGGCTATCCCGACCTGCGCACGGATCTGTCCGTGGTGCGCGCCGTGCGTGCCGCGGTAGGCGACGACATCGTGCTCATGGCGGACTACAACCAGATGCTGTCCGTTCCCGAGGCCATCGAGCGCATACAGGCATTGGCGGACGAGGGGCTTTACTGGATCGAGGAACCCACCAATGCAGAGGACTACGCGGGGCACGCGCGCATACGCGAGAAGGCCGGGGTAGCGATCCAGATGGGCGAGAACTGGTGGGGCACCCGGGAGATGGCCAAGTGTGTGGCGGCCGGGGCCTCCGATCTGGTAATGCCGGACGCCATGAAGATCGGCGGAGTGAGTGGATGGCAGCGGGCTGCGGCCATCGCCGGAGCGGCGGGCCTGCCTGTGTCCAGTCATCTGTTTCCCGAGTTGAGCGTCCACCTGCTGGCCGTGACGCCTGCGGCCCACTGGCTGGAGTATGCCGACTGGGCGGAGCCGGTTCTGGAGACACCGGTGCGAATTGAGGACGGGCATGCACAGTGCCCGGATCTGCCGGGCGCCGGTATTGTCTGGAACGAGGAGGCCGTGGAGCGCTACCTCGTGCAGTGAGCGGCCGAAATCGCGCTGTTTCAGGCACCGCGGCCGCGCGAACCTTCAAGCAGTCCGTGTGGGGAGGGAAGAACCATGACCGAGTATCACGGCAGTTGCCATTGCGGCAAGGTGCGCTTTTCCTTCGAGTCTGCACCCATCGAGAAGGGCATTCGATGCAACTGCTCGATCTGTGCCCGCAAAGGCGCCCTGATGTCGCCGGATCCGCTGCCCGAGGAGGCGCTGAAGATCGAGGCGCCTGACGATGCGCTGGTGCTCTACCAGTTCGGGGCCAGGACCGCAAAGCACTTCTTCTGCCGGCACTGCGGCATTTATCCGTTCCACGAAACGGCCCGCAAGGCCGGCCACTACCGGGTCAATCTGGGTTGTGTGGACGGTGTTGACACCTTCGCCCTGCCGTTCGACGTCTTCGACGGCAAGCACCTGCTCTAGCCTGCATATCTCTCCACCGTTCGAGGTGGCGGCGTCGAGACAAGCGGGCCAGGTCAAAGGGCGGCCCATAGCCGCCTGCTGATGGCAGGCACGGCTGACGGCGGACACGGCCCGCCCTATGCTTCTTTTCCAGAGACGGCACGAGACAGGCCCGGAGACCAGAATCATTCGCGATCCCTGGTGCAACACCCCGGCTACCTGTGATCTCTCACCACCGATCGAGGTGAGGGCGTCGAGACATGCGGGTCAGTGTCCTGCCGCAAGAAAATCTTGAGGCAGATCAATCGGTCGCGAGTCCGTGGCGGACTCAGCGACGGCGACCGGTAAACTGGAGCCATGTACGCGACATCAACCCATGACGCGCGCGGCATGGTGCCCCGGGGCTCGCCCTTTGACCTCGACAACGAGGATGCCTATTGCCGCTGGCGCGACGCGAAGCTGGCCGGCTACCCGCAGCAGGCGGAGGCGCTCATCGTGGAGGTGGGCGACCCTCGTACGCTGTCCGACACGGAGGCGCATGAACTACTGCAGCAGGTGCGCAAGACCAACATGGCCGTCTATGCCGGCGCGACGGGGGACGATCCGGACAAGGGCATCCTCCGGGCGCTGGGGCGGCGCTTCGGCCTGCTGCGCATGGACAGCAACTACCTGGCCGATGATGACGGGATCACTTCGCTGACCGTCAATCCGCAGGGCGAGCATCCGGCCTACATCCCTTATACCAACCGGCCCATCAACTGGCACACGGACGGCTACTACAACCCCCTGGAGAAGCAGATCCGCGGCCTGATCCTGCATTGCGTCCACCCGGCGGGTGAGGGGGGCGAGAATCGCCTGATGGATCCGGAGATCGTCTACATCCTGATGCGCGAGGAGAATCCTGACCTTGTCCGTGCCCTGATGCGCCCGGATGTCATGACCATTCCGCCGGGCAGGGACAGCGAGGGGGGCGAGCGCGGCGCCGCCACGGGGCCGGTGTTCTCCTGGCACCCGGGTACGGACAGCCTGCACATGCGCTACACGGCGCGCCGACGCAACATCGAGTGGCGTGCGGATGCCGAGACCCGCGAGGCGGTCGCGTGTCTGGAGCGACTGCTGGAGAGTGACACCCCCTTCCGGTTTGCCACCCGGCTGGAGGCCGGCATGGGGCTGGTCTGCAACAACGTGCTGCATGACCGCAGCGGTTTCAATGATCCCCCGGGACATCCGCCACGGTTGCTCTATCGTGCGCGCTTCTTTGACCGGGTGGCGGGTACGGGGCTGAGGTCACCGGGTTAGCGCACCCCGGTTTTCAGACGGATCCTGCCCCGCTTTCGGCGGTCCCGTGGAATACAGATGAAAGTCCTATTTCGGCATGTCTTGCCTGAAGCGCAACCGCAATGCACTCCATCGGGCGTGCCTCGCGGGTGACGCCGTCCGGCATTGACTTCAGAACCCAGGTACCTGATTGGCCCCAGAGGCATGACCTATGACTCCGAGACCCTTTCGCTGGATCTACATCATCGTCGGGTGGCTGTTCACCGGTCTGGGCATCATCGGCGCCTTTCTTCCGGTCATGCCCACCACGCCGTTCCTGCTCGTGGCGGTGTGGGCCTTCAGCAAGAGTTCGCCGCGTCTCGAGCAGTGGTTGCTCAATCATCCCCGTTTCGGACCCACCCTGCGGGACTGGCACGAACACGGAGCCATCGGGCGGGGCGTCAAGGTGGTCGCCATCACGGCCATGGCGGCGAGCGTGCCGATGCTCTACTCGATGACGAACAACATGGTGGTGATCGCCCTGCATGGCACCCTGGTGACGCTCACGGCGGTCTTTATCCTGTCGCGGCCTTCGGGTCGCCCTGAGCCGGGTTGACCCGCTGCCTCTCTCCCCCGGGGGAGGTTCATTCACGGGCACGGCTTGTACCGGTGTCCACAATCCCCCGTTACTGGTTGAACGGGTGATTCGCAGGGGCGTATGCTCGATTGTGGGCCGTGTGCACCGGGCCGCAGGCCGGAGAGGCGGTTGATGGACATTCACAAGATCACGGTCGTCGGCGGTTTTGGCCGCGGCGGTGAGAAGGAGCCCCTGGAAGGGTTCGAGCTGGAGATGGGCGATGTGGCGAGCATCGTGGGTCCCACCGGCTCGGGGAAGACCGCGCTCATCAACGACATCGGCCTGTTTGCCGCCGGCAACACGCCGACCCGCCGGCGGATTCTGATTAACGACAGCGATCCGCCGCCTGAATTCCTCGAGGATCCGGCCCGCAATCCCATCGCGCTGATCACCCAGCATACGAGTTTCCTGTCCGATCTCCCGGTACACCGGTTTCTCTCCCTGCATGCAAAGATCCGCAAGCGGGGCCGTCCCGAAACGATCGTCGAGGAGACGCTGGATTTCGCCAACCAGCTCACCGGCGAACCGATCAACGTGGACAGCGCCATGACCGAACTCTCGGGTGGCCAGAGCCGGGCCCTGCTGATCGCCGATGCCGTCGTGATCGGCAATTCACCGATCATCCTGCTGGACGAGATCGAGAACGCGGGCATCGACCGCAGCCGGGCCCTGTCGCTGCTGCGCAATTATCAGAAGATCTTCCTGTTCGTGACCCACGACCTGCATATCGCGCTGCTGTCGAACGCCCGACTCGTCATGCGCGCGGGCGCCATGCAGGCACTGATCGCCACCGAAGAGAGGGAGCAACGCATGGCCGGTAGACTCAGGCAACTGGACGAGATGATGCTTCATTTCCGCGACCGCATTCGCGCCGGTGAGCGGCTCTCCGAGGAGGATCTGGAGGCGCGGCTGGCCGCATTGACGGGTGCGCAGCCATGAAGGTGGTCATCTGCGCGGGTCCGCCCACCAGCGGCAAGACCACGGTCCTCAAGCAGGCGGCGCGCAAGCTGCTGGACCGGGGTCGCCGCCTCGCCTATCTCAAGATCGACGTGCAATACGCCGACGAGGATGAGTTGTTCTCAGGGCAGCTTGGCATCCCTGCGCGCAAGCTCTATTCCGGTGAGCTCTGCCCGGACCATTGCAGCGTGCTGGTGCTGGGTGATGCCATCCGCTGGGCGGAGGGAGAGGGGGCCGGGATTCTCTTCGTGGAGACAGCCGGGCTCTGCCTGCGCTGCGCGCCCTATATCGAGCGTTCGCTCGGCCTGGTGGTGCTGGAGGCCACCTCGGGCATGAACCTGCCGCACAAGATCGGTGCCATGCTCACACTGGCGGATCTGGCCGCGGTGACCAAGATCGATCTCGTCTCGCAGGCGGAAAAGGAGGTGTTCCGGGCCAACATACAGGAGTCCGCCGACATTCCGGTGGTGGAGACGGACGCTCTGCACGGCATCAACATCGATCCCATCGTGGCGCGCATCGATCGCATGGAGGAGACCACCGAACCCTGGGTGCTGCGCGGCAATCCACCGGTGTCGACGTGCACCATCTGTGCCGGCAAGAAGGATATCGGCTGGGAGAAGCACTTCGGGATCGTGCGCGGGCTCGATACGGACCTGTTCTACCGGGGTCAGTGATGCAACATACCGTCGGAGATATCCTCGCGCTGCTGCCCGGCAAGGACTGCGGCCAATGCGGCTTTCGGACCTGCCGGGACTTCGCCGAGCATCTGCTCGCACAGCCGGCGGACATTCGCCGCTGTGTGCACCTGGATGCCGACAGCGTGAGGCATTTCCGCATTCCGCCCGTCACGATGGAACTGCGGCCACAGGACATCACCTGGCGGGACCTGCTGGACCGGGAATATGACGTGGTGCTGGAACCGTTCCCGGAGGATCCCGGGCCGCGAGAGGTGATCCTGCCCTTCAACCCCCTCAATGTGGAGCGACTGGACGTCGCCAAGGGCGATATCCTTTTCGGTCGCCCGGCGCAGGCGGCGTGCCCCATCACCCATGTGGGGCGGGTGATGGAGGCGCCGGATCTGCTCAATGCGCTCATCACCTGGTGCGTGGTCGGACCGCTGGCGGCGAGGGAGGCCGAATCCAAGGAGATCGGCAATTACACGCCGGTGGCCTATATGGGTCTGGTGCGTCATGCCCGGGTGGAACTGCAGGTGGGCCGCCGCTACCACTTCCTGCCCGGCCTGTGCATGCTCCAGTCACGCCACTCCGGCGTGATCACCGAACTGGCCCGGCGCCCCGAGGCGACACGCGTGCGCTTCGAGGGGATCTGGATCAGCTGAGAACGGCGATTCAAGATTCAAGATTCAATATTTAAAGGGATAGAGCGGGAGCCCCCGGAATACCTGCCAGGCCACTGCCTTCCCTTTGAATCTTGAATTTTGAATCTTGAATATCTCATATTCAGTTCGGCAGATAACGCCTGATTGCGGCTGTCAGTGCTGCCGGATCACTCGCATGGGACAGGGTCTCCCGCAGTTCTCCCCGGGGGTCGATCACGTAGGTGGAGGCCGTGTGGCTGACCGTATAATTCTCCCCCGGCTCGTGGGGATCGATGATGAACCCGGCGGCATACTGGCGCGTGATCCGCTTCAATTCATCAACGGAGTGTGTGGCGCCGATCATGCGATCATGGAAATAGCCGGCGAACTCGCCGAGGCTTTCAGGTGTATCCCGGTCGGGGTCGACACTGACGAACAGGCCGCGCACCTTCTCCTGTTCCGGCTGCTCCAGGCCGTTGAGGGCCAGACGCATGACGCTCAGATCGGTGGGGCACACGTCGGGGCAATAGGCATACCCGAAGTAGAGCACCACGACCTCGCCCTGCAGGTCGGACAGTGACAACGGTCCGTCTGCCGTCAGCACGGTGAAATCCCCGCCGGGTGGCAGCAGCTGCGGTGCGGCCACCTCCTGTTCGGGTGCCATGACCCAATGCATGGTCGTCCAGGCGGCCACGATCACCAGCACGATCAGTGATACGGAAAGTACGAATTGTCTGAACATTGGAACCTCTACGTCGTTCGCGGTTGTATTCGGGCAGCCCGTGGACCTTACATCGAAGCGATAGCCATGCGCTCGCCGAGACCCTGCATGAGATTGAACACGATCAGCGCCATCACCAGGATGATGACGAAAAAGATTACGGTGCGGTTCTGAAAGGGTGCACCACGATAGGCCTCGAGCTTTCTCAGGACCCAGTCGGAGAAGAAATACAGAAAGGCTCCTGCCAGGGTGAACAGAAGGATTTCCATTACCGGATTCATTTGATGCCCCTCCAGTCGGCGTGAGATTCGGCCCCGCGGGCGCGGTGCATTGTCCCGAACAGATGCTCAGGATTCACTATAAGGTTTGCCGGATGACCTGTCAGCCGTCCGATTCGAGTGTTCGTCATGAGGCCTCCCTGGACAGCCCGCGTATGCGATCCCGGAACGCATGAAGCGCTGAGTGGAGTGAGCCGGCATCGGCGGGTGAGGCCCAATGAACCAGCATGCGTTGCGGATCCGCGCGCAGACGCAGAACGGGCTCGCGGGTACCGGTGATGCGTTCCTCCATCCACCGGTTGCCCAACCGGTAATGGCAGTCGCAGGGCGCGCAACCGGTGATCAGAATCCCCGCCGCACCCTGACGGCGCAAGGCGAAATCGATCATGCTCGGCGGCAGCATGGCGATGCACGGAAGACTCACCCCGACCACGCCCGGTTCATCCAGTGCGGTTACGTCCACGCCGTGATCACAGCCATAGACAATGACCGGATCCGGCGCGGTGCATTCGGAAAGCCGGCGGGCGGCGGTGTCCCGCACCCCCTCAAGGGGAAGTCCGGGCAGGTCGATCCCGGTGGCCAGCTCGCTCTTGCGGCGGAAGGGGGAGGACGAGGGGCAGGCGCCGACACAGATTCCGCAGGCCGCGCACAGATCGGGATCGACCATCGCCTGATGGATGAAGCGGCGCCCGTCGTCGCGCTGCTGCAGACTCACGGCGTCGTAGGGGCAGTCATTCACGCAGCGCCCGCATCCGGTGCACAGGTCCAGATTGACCTCGACGGCGGGGGGCCGCTCCTTGCGTGGGATCAGGGGGAGTGCGGCCAGCAAGAGCGTCGCGGCGGCGAGGAACGCCCAGACGAAACCCTCGGATGTGACATCAATGAGCGGGAAGACCCACAGATAGAACCAGTCGATGGACAGCACGTCGGGGACCGTCCCCAGGTCCGCGAAGTCGTGGCTGACCGCGGGCTTGATCAGTGCCAGCACCAGCATGGCAGCCAGGGTGCCCAGGGCGAGCTGCCTCGGCGGATTCGTGATCGGCTTGGAAAGCCGGCTGATGTGAAACCAGATGCCGAACAACAGCATGACCGGGAGGCCGATCATGTGCAGGAAGGCCATTAGAGTGAAGAAGCGGTCGCTGAGCGTGTCCTCGGTAAGGAAGTTGCGCACCATGTTCTGGCCGAACCAGGGCCACCAGTCCATGAACTCCGAACTGGCTATGGCGATGTATTGCGCGAGCTTGTCCCAGACCAGCCAGTGCCCTGTGATGCCGAGCAGGATGACGAACCACAGCAGCGGCACGCCGGTGAACCAGGTGTACCACCGAAAACCGGTGTAACGGCCGAGAATGAATTCCCTGACCAGGTGCAGCGTCATGGTGATCACGGCGGCGTCGGTGGCGTAGCGATGGAAGCTGCGCATGATGCCGCCCAGATACCACTGATCGTGCGTCAGATACTCGATGGAGTGGTAGGCACCGTGGATACTGAATTCGAAGAAGATGAAGAGATAGATGCCGGTCAGAACCGCCACCCAGAAGAAGAAGACCGTGAGCGCGCCCAGGAAATGAAAGGGATTGTTTTCGGATCCGAAGGCGGCATCGAAGAGCCCCTCGACCCGATGCAGGGCGCGGCGTGGAAGCGGCTCACCGGTACTCATGTCAGCCATGGGTCGCGCTCGGCACGTGTCGGTCCGTCAGGCGAATCCCTGCTTGAGACGGTGGCCCGCAGGCAAAGAAACATGGTGCGTTCATGGTGAATAAAGTGTTGTCTCCCGTCTGGGCAAGATGCCGATTGCCGCGACAGATGGCCATCGTGACAGAGAGTCAACGGCTCAGCATGAAAGCATTTCTCTCCGCCCGGAAGTCGATGACCAGCAGGTGCGCGGGCTCCAGTTCGACCTGAACCGTCTTGACGTGGTCGAACCCCTCGGTGGTCACGTCGTCGCGCATGCGCACTTCAAGTTCGTGGCGTCCGGCCGGCACCTCAAAGCCTTCATAGATATAGGCCATGCCGTCGCGCGAGAGCCCCGAGGGACGCAGTACGGTCGCGAAGACCGGTTCTCCGTTCAGATCGAGCTCGATGGTGATGGGAGAGCGCTCGCGAGGGCAGTCCATCGGTGTGCGCATGTTGGGCGGGAGCCTCGCCAGCTCCTCCGGGGTTCGTTCCCGGCATTCGCCGACGGTCTTTCCATAGTGGGCGAAGCTGAGCTTGATCATGGCCTTGTCATCGGCCAGGTGCGTGTATGCGGGCGAAGTGGAGAGGTAGCCGATGAGGGCCATGAACACCGCATACGCGACAACCTGACCCGCGAATTTCATGCCGTTAGACATGATCGCCTCCCGCCGCCTGGCGGCCTGTGGCCTGCTTGGATTGCGCGTCATCGGACGGGCCACCCACCGATGACGCCTTGAGGTCGTTGGCGAACGCCTGGATCTCCGAGCGCAATGTCCGGGCCTCGTTCACGGACGCCCAGCGCACCCTGATCCGGGAGCGGTCCACACGGGCGCGCAGGCGGGGCTCCCGCTTGCCCTCGATACGTTCCTCCACCAGTGTATTACCCGTGCGGTACTGGCAGTCGCCGCTGCAGCAACCCGTGATGAACACGCCGTCGGCACGCTCCTCGCGCAGGTTGTACTCGATGGTGGAAGGCGGCAGGAGGCCCGTGCAGGGCAGGCTCACGGTGGCAACCCCGGGCATGTCGAGTGTCTCCACGGCAACGCCGTGATCGCATCCATAGACGACGATTCGTGGACGTTCCTCTGCCTTCGACAGGTTGTCCTCCACGGTGGCGTAGAGATGGCGCAGTGAAAACTGCGGCAGGTCGATGGCAGTGGCCAGTGGGTCATGCTTGCGAAACGGCGTGGCCTGCGGGCAGGACCCGGTGCAGATGCCGCAGCTGACACACATCGAGGGATCCACCACCGCTTCCTTGTGGGAGCGTTTCTTGTCCTCGCTGATGTGGTCGACCAAAGTGATGGCGCCATAGGGGCAGTCAAGGGCACAGAAGGTGCAACCGCTGCATTGGGACAGGTGCACCTCGGCGGCCGGTTGCTTCTTTTCCGGCGGCAGCCAGGGCAGCGCGGCGAGCAGGACGGTGCCCACCGCCAGCAGACCCCAGACAAACTGCGGGGACGTCAGGTCCATGACCGGATAGATCGCCAGGTAGAACCAGTCGAGATTGAGGCGCGTCGGTACCATGCCGAGATCGGCGAACTCATGGCTGACGGCGGGCTTGACCAGGGACAGAGCGAGCAGGGCGATCAGTGTGCCGGCCATGACGCTGCGCGGCGGATTGATCTTCGGATTCACCACGCGCAGCACATGGAACCAGATACCCAGGATCAGGAAGATCGGGATGCCCAGCAGGTGTAGAAACGCCATCAGGGTGAAGAAGCGGTCGCTGAGCGCCTCGTTGGTGAGGAAGTTGCGGGCCATCGGATCGGTGAAGATGGGTATGGCGTCCAGCAACTCGGCACTGCCGATGGCAATGTACTGCGCCAGTTCGTCCCACACCAGCCAGTAGCCGGTGATGCCCAGCAGGGTCAGCATCCACAGGAGCGGGACGCCGGTAAACCACGAGTACCAGCGCGGGCCGCGATAGCGGTTTCGCAGGAACTCACGCGCCACGTGAAGGAGGATGGCGACGACGGCCGCGTCGGAGGCGTAGCGGTGGAGGCTTCGCATCACACCGCCCAGGTACCACTGTTCGTGGGTGAGCCATTCCACCGAGTGATAGGCCCCGGTGACGTTCATCTCGAAGAAAATGAACAGGTAGAGGCCGCTGACCAGAATGATCCAGAACAGGTAGATGGTGATCGCACCCAGATAGGTGAACGGGTTCTGGTCCTGACCGAAGGCGTAGCCGTACCAGTCCTCCACCCGTCGGAGGGGACGGTATGCCAGGTTGCGGAGCGGGTTAGACAAGTCCGTGCTCTCTGGGGTTGATCGACTCAGGTTCCCGCTGCGATCCCGTCGGGGACGGGGTGATCTCGGCCGGCGTGGCCATGCCGGGCAAACGGGGTGTGTGACGCCATTATCCTGAATAAAACGCTCAGGTATCCTTGACTGAAGTCAAGCGAGGCGCCTTTTCCGGGGTCGCCGGCGGAATTCATGGATGAGAAACCAGAGGGTGGAGAGGATGACGGTCAGGCCGACGCCCATGCCGACGAACAGGGAATAATCGAAGTAGTAGCGGTCGGCGGCCGCGTCATAGGTGGTGCAGAAGAGGCGCACACGGGCGCCCAGGGCTTCGAAGGGGGATTCGGCGCGTCGGGCATCGAACACCAGCTCCTTGAGGGGTTCAACCAGCAGCGGGGTCTCGAAGACTTCACCGTACACGTGACGGTAGACCACGCGATCCTGGTCCAGCACCGTGACCTTGGCCATGTGATCGAAACCCCGTGGCGTGGCGTAGTAGATGAATCCCATCTCCGCCGAAAGGGCATCGATGGTGGCCTGGTCGGTGCTGAGGAACTTCCAGTTGGCCGCGTTGCTCATGCCCTGCTGCCTGGCATAGAGACGCATGGTCTCCGGATTGTCGCGCGCGGTGTCGAAGCCGATGGTCAGGATGGTGAAGCTGTCCTGGCCGAGGGCGTTGCGTGCGATCTGCGCGATCCGTGACAAGTGCTTGGTGGATATCGTGCAGGTATGGTCGCAGGCGCTGTAGACCATATTGATCAGCACCGGCTGCCCTTCGAAGTCGCTCAGGCGAACTGTCCTGCCCTCGGTGTCAAGGAACTCATGGTCGCTAAGCGTGCGCCGCAGCGCCGCCTGGCTGTAATCCAGGGCGGCACGGGCATCGAACTCCCGAAAATCCGCGGAAGCAAAGGATGGCCGACCTGCCAGGACCGCAGCCCCGGCCACGATGAAGAGCAGTGCCAGAAGCAGGGGGGAGAGGCCGCTGCGCGCGTGGGTGCACATGGATGCGTCCGAAGGTTGATGTGAGTTCATGAGCATGCGGTTCGGCGGAACCCTTGGGACTCCGTTATGGGTGTTTCAGGCACCCGGCGCCTCAGCCGAGCAGCCAGGCATCCAGGATCGCGGCCGTGAGCAGAATCGTTAACTGGATCAGCGAGGCATGGAAATTCTGCATTGCCTTGCGGGGCGTGGGGTCCCGAAGCAGTTCGATGTTCCTGTAAAGGAAGAATATCCCGCCTGTGATCGCGCCGAGCAGGTAAAGCCAGCCCATGCCGTACCAGAAGGGAATCAGGGATACGCCGACCAGGAGCAGCGTGTTGATGAAGATGGCCTGTGCGGCGCGATAATCACCCACCACCACCGGCAGCATCGGCACACCCGCGGCTTCGTAGTCCTTGTGCAGGACGATGGCAAGGCTCCAGAAGTGGGAAGGCGTCCACAGAAAGAGCACGACGGCCAGCAGGATCGGCACCGCGCTGAGGCCGGGATCGACCGCGGCGGCTCCGGCGAGGACGGCAAAACTGCCGGCCAGGCCGCCCAGCACGATATTGAGCCAGGTCCTGCGCTTGAGCCACGCCGTGTAGACAACGGCGTAGAAGAAGGCGCCCAGAAATACGTACAGGGCGGCCATCAGATTGAGGGAAACGGCCGCCAGCACCACCGATGCCAGGAGCATCAGGGCGATGATGACCAGGAAATAAGGTCCGTGACGAATGGCCCCGGTCACGAAGGGGCGGTTGGCGGTACGGGCCATGCGGGCGTCCAGATCCCGCTCCACGTACTGGTTGTAGCCGCCGGCGCTGGCCGAGGATATCAGCACGGCGAGGGCGAGGGCCACGATCTGCCATAACTCAGGCGTCGGCCCCGGTGTGACTGCGATACCGGCCAGCGCGGTGAAGGTGATCGTGACACCAATACGTAGCTTGAATACGTTGGCAAGCTGCCTGGCAATACCGCTCATGCTAGCCTCACGTTGCTTGGCAACCGGCCGTCCACGGACCTTCCCGTCGCAACCAACACGATGCACGGGTCCGTCGTCCAGTGGCTGCGGCCAATGGTATGGGTGGAGGTGTCCCTGCTTCCGGGGTCATGGTCACCGGGCTGTAGCCAATGGATGTGCATGCCCCTCTCCAGTTCCCCGTCCGGTCCCGGACGGCCCCCGATGGATGCGGGGCCGCCCGGAGCGGATCAGTGGCTCCCTGCGTCAGCTCATCGGCCAGACGGAGGACAGGTAGCCGAAGTTGAGGAAGAAGTACACGACGAATGTCGCCAGGAACACCAGGGCCAGGATGAAGGTTCCCGGGGCCACGAAACCTGCCACGCCGATATTGCTGTGATCGGGTGCGGGTTCGGCCCTCGGAAGCCGTGCCGGCCGTTTGGTGGTGTACTCGCTCTTCTCGCTCACGCGTTTGCCGAACAGAATGGTCCCCACCATGATGATGATGAAGGCCGCGGCGCCGATCGAGGATATTACCCCGAAGAATCCCGCGAGGCCCATCATCATGTGCGCAGTGCCACCATATTCAAAGCTGAACGGCGAGCCGGCGAAGGCCATGTCCCAATGGCGTCGTGACACGCCGAGCGTTCCGGCACCCATCTGGAACAGCCCCATGAGGGAGGTTCCTATACCGAACAGGTAGGGTTGCCATTTCGCCAGGGTGGGCAACACCAGTTCTCGCTGGAACAGGGCAGGCACGAGATAGTAACTGATCGCCATGAAGGCCAGTGTCGTACCCACCGCCACAGTCGGATGGAAGTGGCCGGGCACGTACATGGTGTTATGGATGATCAGGTTGAGCTGCTCCGTACCCATGATGACGCCGGTGATGCCGCCCAGGAAGCCGAAGCCCACCAGCGAGATGAACATGCCGGAGAACACCGGGTTGCCCCAGGGCGCCTTGCGCAGCCACTCGAACAGGCCGTTGTTGAGACCCTTCTCACGCTGCGAGACCTCGATGGCGCCGGGCACCGTCAGGCCATGGATCATGGAGGCCAGCACCGCCAGGTACATGGCGTAGGAGGTGTTGAACAGCTTCCACTCGGTGCCGACGCCCGGATCCACCAGGATGTGATGGGCGGAAGCCAGCTGCAGGAAGAAGATGTACAGCAGGAAGGCCATGCGGCTGACGCGTTCCGACATGGGCCGCGCGCCGAACACGATGGCGGCGATGGCGTACCACACCGAAATGTGTGCCGCGACATTGATCTGCTGCGACGAGTGCCCCATGGCCCACCAGATCACCCGGTACATCAACGGATCGATCTGGCTGATGTAGCCGACCGACCAGAGGAAGGTGGGTACCAGGATCACGGCGCCCGACGCGATGGTGAAGATCGCGATGATGCAGGCGGTGAGCGCGCCGAAGGTCACCAGGGGAATGGAGCCTTCATAGGTGCGCTCGGCCCTGGCGATCACCAGGGTGCCCAGGAAGATGAAACAGCCTATCAGGGCGCCTACTGCAAAAATGATCAGACCCAGATAGAACTGTGGCGCCGCCGGCATGGGCACGTAGGAGGTCATCATGACGCTCGAGCCGCCCTGCAGGATGGCTATTGCCGTCATGGCCGCGCCGATCATCATCAGGCCGAAGGCCAGCCAGCCGAGCCGGGGTGTGGCCAATCGACTTCGGAGCAATGTACTGGCGCAGAAATACAGCAGTGCGATCTCGAAGAAGATGATCCACACCAGCAGGGTGATGACGCCGTGTCCGGTAAGTGCCTGGTAGAAGGTGTCCGGCCCGAGCAGGTGCACGGCCTGCCATCGGGTCAGCACGACCAGCAGCCCGAGGAAGCCTCCGACCAGCAGGAATACCACGGCGGCGACGGCGTTGGCCTTGATCAGGTTCTCCGCCGGCCTGTGAAATATGAGCCCGGTACGCGGGCAAGTTCGGAATTGTTCTCTCATTGACGTAGCCCCCGATCAATCAACGACATAGATTTTGCCGAGCATCTGGTGGTGCAGGATGCCGCAGTACTCGTTACATACAATGGTGAACTCACCCGAACTGTCGGGGGTGATGGTGATCACCGTCTCGTAGCCCGGCAGGATCTGCATGTTGATGTTGAGTGGCTGCAGAGAGAAGCCGTGCTGCCAGTCCATCGATGACATGTGCAGGCGGTAAGTCTCGCCCTTTCGCAACTCCAGGGCCGGATACCAGTCCCAGAGACGTGCCAGGAGGTAGACGTCGCTGCCGGCGGGAGGACGAACCACCGGAATATTGCGGTCGGTGACGTGCCGTACGGTATGGTTCTGGACCATTTCCTCCACCTTGACGGAGAAGGCGGCAGGCGTGGTCCGATAGGCTTCGCCCTTGTAGTTCTGTTTTCCGTATACGTGCCAGTACGGCATCATGAAAAACATGATCAGACACCAGACCAGCGCGATGGCGACCCAGGTGCCCTCCGCCCGGTCGATGGGCTGTTTCCACCAGATGCGTTCTGAGGGTGGCAATATCGCAGACATGTGGATTATCCCCTTGTTATGACTCGTGGGCGGTCGATCACTGGGCCATGGGAATGGAGATGATCTCCATGATCCCCCAGACGATGTAAAAGACCGTGGGCATCGCTATACCGATGAACAGCAGCAGAAAGGGATTGTCCAGAAGATGCTGCATTGCGGGTATGCGCTCGATCTCTTCTTCTTGCCCTTCATCGGGCTCGCGGTTCTCTATATCGCTCATGATCAACCCTCCTGCTGAACGGCTCTCGATTGGTGGACGGACAAACTACCGGCAAATCAGTTGTTCAGTGTTTTCCGGGACGCAGACGGCCCTCGCGGTCAGCCATGGCCGGCTTGTCGCCCCCCGGGTTCTGGCCGGAGCGGCGGGTGTGTTGCCCGGTGAATCTTGTTAATGTGGCATTTCACACACACCTTTTAGCGCATCCTAGCCAAGGATCGGAGCCCTTCGGTAGAAATAAAGAATTGCTCCTTGATCTGCATCAAAATGCGAACGGCATCAGGCTGGGCAGAAATGCTCCAATCATTGTCTATCCAGGCTGGCAGGGGGCCTGTCCGCACCGTCCCGCATGGACTTGCGGCGCGGCCTGAACCTATCCACTATGGCGCCAGCCGGGGGCGTCGCGGTGGCGGCCCTTGGGCCCGGCCCGCATGGACGGTGCGGTGGAATGCTCCGAAGCCATGAAACAGGCGACGCGCCCAGTCCTTCGGGTCGTGGGAACCTCCAGAACCATGAATTAACGAGTCATCTCGGGAAGAAAGCATCATGAAACGACCCAATCTCACCCGGTGCGGCCGTCCGGCGGTGACCGTCTGCGCCGTCCTGCTGCTGGCCGGTTGCGGCCAGTCCCAGCCGATCGAGTTCCTGTTCGAACCCGTGGGTTCCGACGGCGAGGAATACACGGGCGGCGGTTCCTTTTCCCGCGATCCGTGGCAATGTGTCCGGGATCTGCGCACCAGTCTGGTCTGGGAGGTCAAGACCCGTGAGCCGGGGCTGCATCATGCCGACCATACCTATACCTGGCATTTCAGTGATGATTCAGGGGTTTACAATCGGGGTGACCCCGGCAGGCAGGACGGCGGCGAGTGCACGGGCAGCGCCTGCGACACGCAGGCGTATGTCGAGGCCGTGAATGAGCAAGGCCTGTGCGGCCACCACGACTGGCGCCTGCCGACCAAGGAGGAACTCGGCAGCCTGGTCGATCCGCGCATCCGTCCCCCCGGCCCCACGCTGGACATACGCTATTTCCCGCACATGAAATCGGCGGAGTACTGGACGTCCACGACCTATGCCTACCATGCGCCCACGGCGTGGGTCTGGGGTTTCGAGCACGGGCTGGACCGCGTCGATTACAAGCATGAGCCGAAACACATCATGCTGGTGCGCGGGGAGGTCGAGCTCAAGGATCTGCCGAAATCGCCGCGCCAGCGGCGCTGAGGGCCCAACGTGCAGGGGTCGACACCGAGCGGTTTCTCGCGCCTTGCGCTCGGCATCCTGCTGCTGGCACTGGCACTGAGCCTCGTCAGTGTTCACATCCGTCTGCTGAATGCGGGCCTGGGCTGCCCGGAGTGGCCGGACTGCTATGGGCAACTGAGCCAGGTGATGGCGGCGGGAAACGGGCCAGGGGCCGTTGAGCCTTCGGCCCGCGCGGCGCCCCCATGGGCCACCGTGGCCCACCGTCTGCTGGCAACGGCACTGGCGCTGATGATCCCGGTGCTGGCCTTCAGTGTGCTGCGCCAGGGCGGGCATGCGCCGGAGCGTAGGCGCCTGGCACTGGCGATGCTGGCATTGATGGTGGTACTCGCCGTGCTCGGTATCTGGTCTTCCGGCCTTCAGTTGCCGGCTGTGGTCCTCGCGAACTTCGCCGGGGGCATTGCGCTGGTCGGGTTGGCGTGGTGGCTTTATCTGGGCACGCTGTCGCCCCGGGCTCCGCCACGGCCGCCGGCCGGCGCCGGGTTGCGGCGCGGGGTTCGGGTTGCAACGGCGCTGTTGATTGCGCAGTTGCTGCTCGGCGGCCTGGTCACGGCCTATTTCGCCGGCATGGCCTGCGGGACATCCATCACCTGCAACGGGGCGTGGCCGCGGTTGCCGTTCATCGAGCTTGCCGCCCTGTTCCGGCCGCTGGAGCTGGATGCGCTCGGCCGGGTGGTCATGGACGACAGCCGGGCCGGACTGCTCATGACCCATCGTATGCTCGGATTGACGCTGCTGCCGATCATCGCCGCATGTGCGTTTCTGGCCTGGCAATCGGGTCGGTGGCTTTCGGCGGCGGTTCTCTTGATAATTGTCATGGCCACAATCTTGCTTGGCGTGGTTACCATACATTCCGAGCTCGCCCCGGGGCTCGCGCTGGGGCATTACGCCCTGGCGCTTACATTGCTCATGACCCTGCTTTGGCTTGGACATGACATGGCGCATGAGCGCCTGCGCAGTGTAGGGGCTGCCCGTGTATTGAACCCTGCCTGAACGAGGACCGGACCGTTGGCTACCTACGAAGCTCTCCAGAGAAACGACCGGCAGATCGCCGTGTGGCTGCTGGCCTGTTGTGCCCTCGTCTTCGTCATTGTGGTCGTGGGTGGGCTGACGCGGTTGACGGGATCGGGCCTCTCGATGGTCGAGTGGAATCCGATCTTCGGCCTGTTTCCCCCCATGAGTGATGCCGAGTGGCAGGCCGTGTTTGAGCAGTACCGGACGTCCCCCGAGTATCTCCACGTCAACAGGGGCATGACGGTTGAAGAGTTCAAGGGCATCTACTGGCTGGAGTACATACACCGAATGATCGGGCGCGGTATCGGTCTGGCCTTCCTGCTGCCGATGCTTTACTTCTGGGTACGCGGCAAGATCGAGGCTTCCCTGCGTCCCAAGCTGGTGGCCATGTTCGTGCTGGGTGGCCTGCAGGGCGTGCTGGGCTGGTACATGGTCAAGAGTGGGTTGATCGATGTGCCCCAGGTGAGTCCCTACCGGCTCACCGCCCACCTGGGCCTGGCCGTGGTGATCTATGCCTACATGCTCTGGGTGGCCATGGATTTGCTGAGCCGGGGGCGGCCCACGGCCGCGCCCCCGCAAGGACAGTCACCCGTGCTGCGTCGCGTGGTGATGGTGGTCACGGGCTTTGCCTTCGTAACCATTCTGTCCGGCGGTTTCGTGGCGGGCACCAAGGCCGGGTACGCCTTCAGTACGTTCCCCCTGATGCAGGGCCAGTGGATTCCGGACGGGCTGTTCACGCAGGAGCCGCTGTGGAGGAACTTCTTCGAGAACATCCTCACCGTCCAGTTCACCCACCGGGTGCTGGCCATGGGCCTGTTGCTCGCGGTCTTCCTGATGTGGTTGCTGGCCTGGCGCCTTGAACCGCGCGGGGGAATGCGCCTCGGTTTTCACCTGGCGCTGGGAGCGGTTGTGGTGCAGGTGATCCTGGGCATCTCCACCTTGCTGATGTACGTTCCCATCTCACTGGCGTCCGCCCATCAGGCATGGGCGCTGGTGCTGTTCACCGTGTTGTTGGTGCTCGTGCACCGGTTGCGGCAGCCGGTGGCCGCGGCCCACGCCGAGGCCCGGGCGGCGGCATCCACCCGGCAGGTGGAGGCATCGGGGGCGTAACCCTCATCTCGACGCCCTCGCGCCAAACGGTGACGAGACAGGCGGGTGAGTGTCTTCAGCGGTCGTCCCGGCTGCTGCTCTCTTTTCCGGGTGCGGGCCGGTGGGGTTTGATCTGCCGCAGGACCCACCAGATCAGTACGGCCGCCAGGGTGACATTGAAGGCGATGCCGATGATCCAGAATGCACCCAACTCTTCCAGCACGCTCACAAGAGAACTCCCACGTTGATGAAGGCCGCGACGGTGTCACCCGTCCGGCGGGGCGTGCACGACGCTCCGCCTATGCGTATCGGGTGCTCAGTATACCCGCATACCTCACCGGGATCGTGGGAGCAGGCGAAGACGAGCCTGAACCGCGATCCCGGTTAGATATGTGGGTATACGCCGTTGTGGTGTAGGGTGAAGCGCAGACCTTCGGGAGGACGGTTATGGACCTGCTCACCTGGATCGCCATCTTGCTGTGCCTTTCCCAGTCGGCCATGTTGTCGGGGCTCAACCTGGGTCTGTTTTCCCTGGGCACACTGGAGCTGGAGGTGGAGGCCCGCAAGGGACACCCGGGAGCGCAGCGGGTGCTGGAGCTGCGCAGGGATGCGAACTTCGCCCTGGTGACCATCCTGTGGGGCAATGTCGGCGTCAACGTGTTGCTGGCGTTGCTTTCGGGTTCCGTACTGGGCGGCGTGGCGGCGTTTTTCTTCTCGACGGTGGTGATCACCGTATTCGCGGAGATCATTCCCCAGTCCTACTTCACGCGCCACGCCCTGCGAATGGCATCCGCGCTCGCGCCGCTGCTGCGCGCCTATCAGTATCTGCTGTACCCGGTGGCCAAACCGACGGCCCTGGTGCTGGACGCGTGGCTGGGTGGCGAAGGGATCCGCTATTTCCGTGAACGGGACCTGCGTCGGGTGATCCAGCTGCACATGGAGTCCGGCGAGAGTGACATCGCCCGGGTCGAAGGGCAGGGGGCGCTCAACTTTCTGGAGCTGGATGACGTGCCGTTGGCCGAGGAAGGCGAGCCGGTGGACCCTGAAAGCGTACTGGTCATGAATTTCGACGATGGCGGGCGGCCGCAGTTTCCACCCATACAGGCGAACGCCGGTGATCCGTTTCTGTGCGACGTGAACCGTTCCGGCAAGAGCTGGCTGGTGATCGTCGATCCGCAGGGAGAACCCCGGATGGTGCTCCGTGCGGAGGACTTCATCCGTGAGGCGCTGTTCGCACCGGAGCGCTTCAGCCCCTACCGGCACTGCCACCGGCCAATCATGGTCCGCGACGCCAGTACGAAACTGGGTGAGTTGCTGCCACGGTTCCGGGCCGGATCGGCCGGTCCCCACGACGATATCCTGGAGAACGACATTATCCTGCTCTGGGGGGAGCGGCCACGGGTGGTTACCGGCACGGACATCCTCGGCCGGCTGCTGCGCGGCATCGCCCGGGCCGCACCGGCTCACAGGCCGGCGGCTGCGGTGGGCGGGATGTGAGGTGGTCGCCCTGAATGGACAGGATGAACAGGATTTTTCAGGATTAACAAGTAAGGACAAGTAACAAGAACAAAAGGCTTTCAGACAGGATTAACATGATTTACATGATTGTTCTGAAGAGCTTTTAATCATGTCAATCATGTTAATCCTGTCTATTCCTTGTTCATTGTTCTTTCACCCTGTTAATCCTGAAAAATCCTGTTCATCCTGTCCATTGCCTTTTACTCACCGGCGCCCGTGGCCGCCTGCGCCGCAGCGCTTCGGTGAAGGCGCAGAATCCAGGGCAGGCAGATGAGCACACACAGCGCTTCCAGGCCGCCCACGACGAAGAACACCCCCGGGTACGGCGCCGCGCCTGCGGCCTGCAGACCGGTGAGCACCCCGACGCCCACTAGCGGGCCCAGCATGAAGCCCAGTGAACCGGCCAGGTGAAAACCGCCCATGGCGGTGGCGCGCTGGGCAGGGTCGGCCAGCCGGGCCACCAGCACCAGCGACGGTGCGAACATGAGCGCCGCCACCACGCCGCCCAGGGCCATCCACATCAGCACCATGTTGTCGGCGACCAGTCCGAGGCCGGCCAGCACACCGCCATAGAGCAGACTGCCCACGGCCATCATCAGGGCGGCATCCCAGCGATGGCACAAGAGGCCGGCGGGGTAAGTCAGTACGGCAAAGGGCAACAGGAAGGCGGCCATGACGATGCCGATGCGCGCGGCGTCGAAACCGAGCACGGTGGCGAAGTACAGCGAGACCGTTGAAATAATGAATCCCACGGTGAGCCGGTCCACGAAGGTGAACGCATAGGGCACCAATAGGGCGCGTCGTTCAAGCGTGAGATTCAGCAGCGAGCGCAGGTTGAGCGGTCGGCCGGTTGCGGGTGTGTCGCGCACGACCCGTGAGGCGGCGAGGGCCAGCATGATCATCAGAATGCCTCCCCACAGGAACACCCGTTCCGGCACCTCCGCGCCCAGTTGCCCGCCCAGCACGCTGCCGCTGGCCACGCCCAGGCTCATGGCGGCGCCCACCAGTCCCATGGCGCCCCCTTCGCGGCCCTTTCGGGCGGTGTCCGCGGCAAGCGTCATGGCGAGGCTCAAAGCAGTCATGTGCGCGCAGCCTTCGATGAAGCGCAGGCCCAGATACACCGGGTAGGGCCAGTGCCCCAGCATGAGCAGCAGGGCAAAGCCGTTGATGGCCAGGGCCGGTACGATCAAGGCCTTGCGCCTGCCCAGGCGGTCCGAGAGCAGGCCGGCCAGTACCGCAAAGATCAGTGCTCCGGCCATGTTGGCGGACATGAACAGGTGGCGGTCCAGATCCGACAGACCGGGATATCGGCCTTCGGTCAGCTGGTAGAGCAGCGGCACCATGGCGGTGACCGGCAGCATGAGCAGGTAGATGCCGAGCGCTAGGGGCCAGATCTTCATGGCAGGCGGAATTCCGCGCACAGTTGTGTGCACCGGTGTCCCGGTGGTGCAGTCGGGAGCCTTTTCACGGTCTCTTGCGTGCCAGGCTAAGCCCGTCGCCGATGGGCACGAGGCTCAGGTCGATGCGCGGATCGTCCCGCAACATGCGGTTGAACTCGCGGATGGCCAGCGTATCGGAATCCGTCACGGAAGGATCCGCGACGCTGCCGCCCCACAACGTGTTGTCCACCGCGATCAGTCCGCCCGGGCGCAGCAGCCGGAGGCACAGGTCGTAGTACGTGGCGTAGCCCGCCTTGTCCGCGTCGATGAAGGCGAAATCGAACCGACCCGACTCACCCTCGCTGACCAGGCGGTTCAGCGTGTCCTCGGCAGGCCCGAGTTCAAGCCGGATGCGGCTGTCAACGCCTGCCGCTTCCCAGAATCGCCGGGCCATGGCGGTCCATTCCTCGCTCAGATCGCAGGTGACCACCTCGCCATCCGCGGGCAGCGACAGCGCCATGGCCAGACTGCTGTATCCGGTGAAGGTACCGATCTCCAGGCAACGACGCGCCCCGCCAAGGCCGATGAGCAGTTGCATGAACTGGGCCTGTTCCGGAGCGATCTGCATGTTGGCCTGCGGCAGGGCTGCGGTCTCGTCGCGCAGTCGTTTCAGGAGGGGGTGTTCCCGCAGGGAGTATTCGAGCAGATAGGCGTGCAGGGCCTCTGTGAGCGGTGTGGTGCGCCTGGACATGGATGAATCCCGTTGATCGGTTTGCGAAGCATGCGGCCATGCGGGCAAGCTATGCTCAGGAGCAGTCCGGTACTCGGCAACTGCCTGATGCCGCAGCCCCTTTTCTGCGCCCCGGGCCGGGACATGTCAACCCGCCGGGCGCAGGTTCAACGGCCCCGGAGGACAGGACATGCCAAAGAAAGCCGACCTGCGCGAGAAGATCGTCGATGCGGCCGTGGCGCTGGCCGAGGAGCGGTCCTGGGAGGAAGTGCGCCTCTTTGACGTGGCGAAGGTTCTGGGCGTGGGACTCAACGACGTGCGCGCCCACTTCCGCGAAAAGGAGGACGTCATCGAGGGATGGTTCGACCGTGCCGACGCCGCGGTGCTGGACGCCAGCGCCGAACCCGGGTTCACGGAACTGCCGGCCCGTGTACGCCTTCACCGCCTGATCATGACCTGGCTGGAAGCGCTGGCCGGACACCGCCGCGTGACCCGGGAGATGATCTACGGCCGCTTCGAGCCCGGGCACGTGCACATGCAGGCACGTGGCCTGCTGCGCGTGAGCCGCACGGTGCAGTGGATCCGTGAGGGGGCCCGGCGTGACGCGGCCTTTCTCACCCGGGCATTGGAGGAGACGGTACTCACCAGCATCTACCTGGCGACCTTCTTTTACTGGATGAACGACGACTCCACCGACTCGGCGGCCACCCGGCGCCTGCTGGACCGCCTGCTGCGGGCGGCGGAATGGCTGCCGTCCTTCATGTTCGTGCCGGAGCGCACGGTGCACCACCTGGGTCCGGTCTCCGGGGAGGATACCGAGGAGGAAGTGCCAACGTCCGGTTCCTCTTCATCGGCCTCCTGACAGGAATTCGTGGACACCCTGACCCATGCCCTGAGCGGCGCGCTGCTGGCCCGCGCCGCCACGCCTGCACGTATTTCCCCCGGGGCGCCGGGTGTGCGGGGTCGTGTGCTGGCCGGTTTCGCCGGCGGCGCCTTTCCCGACATCGATTTCGTGATGCGGGGTGTGGATACGCTGTGGTATCTGAGCGTGGTGCACCAGGGGGCCACCCACTCGCTGGTGCTGCTGCCCCTGTGGGCGCTGCTGGTGGCCTGGGTGATCGGGCGCATCTCCGGGCTCGGCTGGCGCGGCTATTTCCTGCCGGCGGCGCTGGGTATCGGCATCCATATCGCCGGCGACGTCATTACTGCATACGGGACGATGCTGCTGTTTCCCTTCTCGGACTGGCGTGCGGCGCTTTCCTGGGTCTACGTCATCGACCCGTACTTCACTCTGATCATCGTGGCCGGCCTTGTGGCCGCCTGGCGCTGGCCCCGGCATGCGCGGGCGGGGTCGGCTGCCGCGCTGGTGGTTCTGGTGGCCTACGTGGGGATGCAGGGCATGGTGCACCACAGGGCGCAAGCGGTGGCAGAGGGCTTTGCAGAGTCCATGGGGCTTCCTGAGGCGGGGGCAGAGGCGCTTCCCCAGCCGTTCTCGCCGGCCCACTGGATGCTGGTGGTGAGCAACGACGATCTCTATTACAAGGCGTGGGTGCGTTTCCGTGACGGGCGGAGCCTGGCGGAACGGTTGCCGCTGCCGGACCCGTTCGACGAGATGTCCCGGCAATATGCACGGGAGCCCGTCTGGCATCGTGCACCGCGCTTCGGGCGGGAAGGGGAGGAATCGGAGTTTGCCCGGGTCGCGTGGGACCGTGACGAGTTCCGGCACTTCCGAAATTTTGCGCGCGTCCCGGTTCTGCACGAGGTGACTGAGGACAACAGGCATCTCTGCGCGTGGTTCCGGGATCTGCGTTTCACGCTGCCCGCCCTGACCCCGTCCTTCGTATTTGGCATGTGCTTCGACACGATGGACGGGACCTGGCACCGGGAACGGCGCCGCGGCGCCATGTGGCTGGACTGAAGAGCAGGAGCCATCAGCCGAATTCGCGCTCCAGCGCTTCGCGCCATTCCTCCACGAAACCTTCGATGGTCTCAACGAATTCCGGGTCCTGTTCGGGCCGGTTGATGGTGGCATGGACGGTCACGGCGTCCGGCTGCGGAGGATGTCCGGTGGTCAGTGACCAGGTGAGGGCGTTGGCGCAGTCGGTGAGCACGAAGCGCACGCCCCCGGTGACGGGGAGGCGCACGATGTCGAACTCGCCCCATACGGTCCAGGCGCGGGCATGGTCGTCGTCGTGCACGGTCACCAGACGTTCGATGGATGGAGAGAACTGCGGCAGCCGGTCCATCGTGATCCGCCGGAGGCCCTCCGCGTTCGTGTGGATCCGGGCGATTGCGAAGAATTCCATAGGTCGTTGTCATCCATCCGGCGCCCATGCGGGGCGCGGGTCGGGGTGAGGGGCGTAGGTTGGGGTGAGCGAAGCGAACCCCAACAGCCTGAAGCATGGGGGTTGCACTTTTCAGAG
Source organism: Thioalkalivibrio denitrificans (assembly GCF_002000365.1). Lineage (GTDB taxonomy): Bacteria > Pseudomonadota > Gammaproteobacteria > Ectothiorhodospirales > Ectothiorhodospiraceae > Thioalkalivibrio_A > Thioalkalivibrio_A denitrificans. Next base: position 28,389 of record NZ_MVBK01000040.1, read on the forward strand.
TGCGTCGCGCCCATCCTGATTTGTCATGATAATGCCGCAGCGATTTATTTCACCTCATACAGATGCACGTCCCGCTGCGGGTAGGGGATGTTGATGTTGTTGGCGTCGAATGCAGCCTTGATCTTCTCCAGCAGGTCGGCGCGCACCGGCCAGAAGTCACCGCTGTTGACCCACGGGCGCACCGCGATATTGACGCTGCTGTCGGCCAGATCGGCGAGCACCACGGCGGGTGCAGGGTCCTTGAGAATCCGCTCGTCGGCCTCGATGACCTCCATGATCAGGTCGCGGGCCCGGGCCAGGTCGTCCCCGTAGCCGATACCGAACACCAGGTCCACGCGGCGGGTGTCGCGGGCGGTGACGTTGACAATGATGCCGTCGCTGATGCGCCCGTTGGGTACCGTGATCTCCCGGTTGTCCGGGGTGCGCAGCACCGTCTGGAAGATGCGAATCTGCTCCACCACGCCAGCGGTACCTGCCGCCTCGATGAAGTCTCCCACCTTGAAGGGCTTGAACAGGATGATCATGACACCTGAGGCCAGATTGCCCAGGGAGCCCTGCATGGCCAGACCGATGGCCAGGCCAGCGGCACCGAGCACCGCGATCAGGGAGGTGGTGTGTACGCCGAGCTGATCCAGCGCCGCGATGATCACGAACACGGTGGCCAGGGCGCGAAGAATGGAGGCGAAGAAGCCGGTGAGCATGGGATCCATCCCCGTGCGCTGCATGAGCCGGTCGGCGATGCGGACCAGGTACTTCACCAGCCACAGACCGATGACCAGGATGGCCAGGGCCAGGGCGATGTTGACGGTCCAGGGCATCACGTACTCGTTGACGATCATGGCGGTATTAATGGTGTCCATTGGAGGCTCCCGGCGGGGTGAATGTAGACGTCTTATAACACCGATTCCGAAACACGTCGGACGATGTGTGGGCGCGTTTCGGGTCGGATCGGCCCGGGGTACAATCGGCGCCCATGAACAACGCAACCCATGACACCGTGCGCGCCGTGCAGTGGAGCGGCAATCACCTTCGACTGCTGGACCAGCGTCTTCTGCCCGCGGAGACCGTCTACCTGGATATCCGGGACGCTGGCGCAGTCGCCGAGGCCATCCGCGACATGGTGGTGCGTGGCGCACCGGCCATCGGCATCACGGCGGCCTACGGCGTGGTGCTGGCGGCCCGAGCCCTGCCCGCGGATACGGCCGACTGGCCGGCGGCTCTGGAACCGGACATGCAACGGCTGGCCGCCGCCAGGCCCACCGCGGTCAACCTGTTCTGGGCCCTGGCCCGGATGCGAGGCGTGCTCGAGGCGGGCGCAACGGATGTCCCGGCCGCGCTGGAGGAAGAAGCCCGCCGCATTCACGACGAGGATCTGGCAGCCAACCGACGCATGGGGGAACTCGGCGCCGCGCTGCTCGGTGGCAGCGACGCGGTGCTGACCCATTGCAATACGGGCTCACTGGCCACCGGCGGCTACGGCACGGCCCTGGGCGTCATTCGCAGCGCATTCGAAAACAATCGCATCAGCAGGGTCTATGCCGACGAGACCCGTCCCTGGCTGCAGGGGTCGCGGCTGACCGCCTGGGAACTGGTGCAGGACGGCATACCCGTGGACCTGGTCTGTGAGGGCGCCGCGGCCAGCCTCATGCGCCAGGGGCGGGTGTCCTGGGTGGTGGTCGGGGCCGACCGCATCGCCGCCAACGGCGACACCGCCAACAAGATAGGGACCTATGCTCTGGCCGTGCTGGCCCGCCATCACGGCGTGCGTTTCATGGTGGTGGCCCCCACCTCCACCATCGACATGGATACCCCCGACGGCGCCGGCATCCCCATCGAGGAACGCCCGCCCGCCGAGGTGCTCTCCCTGGCCGGCCACCCCGTGGCTGCCGACGGGGCAGGCGCCTGGAACCCCGCCTTCGACGTGACCCCCGCGGACCTGATCGACGCGATTGTCACGGAAAGGGGGGTGGTGGAGCGACCAGATCGGGGGAAGATGGAGACGCTGATGGGAAGGATGAAGGATGAAGGATGAAGGATGAAGGATGAAGGATGAGTGGGCGGCGTTGTCGGCATCATTCGCCTTCATTCATCCTTCAACCTTCCACCTTCATCCTTCAGAAAGGCTCTCAGGCGCTCGCAGAGCGCCTGAGAGCCTTTCTGAGCCCTTTTCTCAATCGACCCTGACCCCCCGGGCATGGTACAATTTTCGCTTTGCCAGCCTCCCCTGAGTGAGGGTTTTCCGCCGCATGGCCGAGTTCGCGAAAGAAGTCCTGCACGTCAATCTCGAAGACGAAATGCGCCAGTCCTACCTGGATTACGCCATGAGCGTGATCATCGGGCGGGCGCTGCCCGATGTCCGGGACGGACTCAAGCCGGTGCACCGCCGGGTCCTGTATGCCATGCAGGAGCTGGGTAACGACTGGAACAAGCCCTACAAGAAGTCGGCCCGTGTGGTGGGTGACGTGATCGGTAAGTACCACCCCCACGGCGATACCGCGGTCTACGACACCATCGTGCGCATGGCCCAGCCCTTTTCCATGCGCTACATGCTGGTGGACGGGCAGGGCAACTTCGGCTCCGTGGACGGCGACTCCCCGGCGGCCATGCGTTACACCGAGGTGCGCATGGCGAAGCTGGCGCACCAGCTGCTGGCGGACATCGACAAGGAGACGGTGGACTTCATCGAGAACTACGACGGCTCCGAACACGAGCCCTCGGTGTTCCCGACACGCCTGCCCAATCTGCTCATCAACGGCTCCGCGGGCATCGCCGTGGGCATGGCCACCAACATCCCGCCGCACAACCTGCGCGAGGTGCTGGACGCCTGCGTCGCCCTCATTGAAGACCCGTCCATCGGCATCGCGGGGCTTATGGAGTACCTCCCGGGGCCGGATTTCCCCACCGCCGGCATCATCAACGGCGCCACGGGCATCCACGAGGCCTACCACACGGGCCGCGGCCGCATCTACCTGCGGGCACGTTCGCACGTGGAGGAGGATGAGAAGACGGGGCGCCAGAGCATTGTGGTGACGGAGCTGCCCTATCAGGTGAACAAGGCCCGTCTGCTGGAGAAGATCGCCGAACTGGTCAAGGAGAAGAAGCTCGAGGGCATCAGCGAGCTGCGCGACGAGTCGGACAAGGACGGCATGCGCATGGTCATCGAGCTGCGCCGCGGCGAGGTCCCGGAGGTCATCCTCAACAACCTCTACCAGCACACCCAGATGCAGAACGTGTTCGGCATCAACATGGTGGCGCTGGTGGACGGGCAGCCGAGGCTGCTGGACCTGAAGCAGGTGCTGGAGGCCTTCCTGCGCCATCGGCGCGAGGTGGTCACGCGGCGCACCATCTTCGATCTGCGCAAGGCCCGCGAGCGGGCCCACGTGCTGGAAGGCCTGGCGGTCGCGCTGGCCAACATCGACGAGGTCATCGCGCTGATCAAGGCCTCCGCGAGCCCGGCCGAGGCCAAGGCCGGCCTGATTGAACGGGCCTGGAAGTCGGGTGTGGTGGAGGAGATGCTCCGCCGGGCCGGGGCCGCTGCCTCACGGCCCGAGGATCTGGACGATGCGTTCGGGCTGAAAGACGACGGCTACCACCTCTCGGAGGCCCAGGCCCAGGCCATCCTGGACCTGCGCCTGCACCGCCTCACCGGACTGGAGCAGGAGAAGGTGGTCTCCGAGTACAGGGAGTTGCTGGAGAAGATCGACGATCTGCTGGATATCCTCTCCAGCCCGGACCGGCTCATGCAGGTGATCCGTGAGGAATTGCTGGAGATGCGCGAGCAGTTCGGCGATGACCGGCGCACGGAGATCGTCGAGACGCGCCTGGACCTGACGCTGGAGGATCTCATCACCGAGGAGGACGTGGTGGTGACCCTCTCCCATGCCGGCTACGCCAAGTACCAGCCGGTGAGCGCCTACCGGGCCCAGAAGCGGGGCGGGCGGGGCAAGTCCGCCACCAGCTTCAAGGACGAGGATTTCATCGACCGTCTGGTGGTGTGCAGCACCCACGACACCATCCTGTGCTTCTCCAGCCGCGGCAAGGCCTACTGGCTCAAGGTGTACGAACTGCCCCAGGGCAGCCGCGCCGCCCGCGGCAAGCCCATCGTCAACCTCCTGCCGCTGGAGGAGGGCGAGCGCATCAACGCGATCCTGCCGGTACGCGAGTATCAGGAGGATCTCTACGTGTTCATGGCCACCAGCTCGGGCACGGTGAAAAAGACCTCGCTGGTGGATTTCTCCAGGCCGCGCAGCAGCGGAATCATCGCCGTCGATCTGCGCGAGGGCGATCAACTGGTGGACGTGGCCGTCACCGACGGCAGCCGCGACGTGATGCTGCTGACCTCCGCGGGCAAGGCCATTCGCTTCAGTGAGGACAACGTGCGCCCCATGGGCCGCACGGCCTGCGGTGTGCGCGGCGTGCGTCTGGGCGAGGGACAACGGGTGATCTCACTGATCATCGTTGACGAGGGCAACGTCCTCATCGCCACCGAGAACGGCTACGGCAAGCGTACGCCGCCCGAGGATTTCCCGGTGCACAACCGGGGTGGCCAGGGCGTGATCGCAATCCAGACCGGCGGGCGCAACGGCGCGGTGGTGGGCGCGACGCTGGTGGGTGACGAAGACGAGGTGATGCTGATCACCAACGGCGGCACCCTGGTGCGCACCCCCGTGGATGATATCTCCGTGCTGGGCCGCAACACCCAGGGCGTGCGCCTGATCCGGCTTTCCGATGATGAGCTGCTGGTGGAACTGGCGCGGGTGGCCGGCCTCAACGGCGAGGACGATGAGGAAGGCGACGCGCCCGCTGAAGAAGAAGCGTGATCCGCGCTGACGGCGGGTTGGCCCGGACGTTTCGCCACGGCGCGCGCCAACCTGCAATGACCGGACGGACCCGAAAGCATTCGGATAAACATCTAGAGAACACCAACCAGAGGTCCCCATGACACGCGTTTTCAATTTCAGTGCAGGTCCCGCTATGTTGCCCGAGCCGGTGCTCGAACGGGCCCGGGAGGAGATGCTGGACTGGAACGGAACCGGCATGTCCGTCATGGAGATGAGCCACCGGGGCAAGGCGTTCATGTCCATTGCCGAGGAGGCTGAGCGCGATCTGCGCGCCCTGCTGAGCATCCCGGACAACTATCGGGTGCTGTTCCTCCAGGGGGGCGCATCGGCCCAGTTCGCCATGGTGCCCATGAACCTGCTGCGTGGGAAAACGCGTGCCGACTATATCAACACGGGTGCCTGGTCCAAGAAGGCCATCGCCGAGGGGCGCAGGTTCGCGGACGTGAATGTGGCCGCGACCGGGGAGGCCGACGGTTTCAACTCGATTCCGGTCTTTGACACCTGGCAGCTGAGCGGTGACGCGGCCTATGTGCATTACACGCCCAACGAGACCATCGGCGGGGTGGAGTTTCACTGGATCCCGCGGACGGGCGACACGCCCCTGGTGGCGGACATGTCCTCCACGATCCTGTCACGTCCGGTGGACGTGTCCCGCTACGGTGTCATCTACGCCGGGGCGCAGAAGAACATCGGCCCGGCCGGTCTGACCATCGTCATCGTGCGCGAGGACCTGATCGGCGATGCCACCGAAGGCACGCCCACGATGTTCGACTACAGGACGCATGCCGAGAACGGCTCCATGTACAACACGCCGCCCACATACGGATGGTATCTGGCGGGCCTGGTGTTCAAGTGGCTGCTGGACCTGGGCGGGCTCGCGGCCATGGCGGAGATCAACCGGCGCAAGGCCGAGAAGCTCTACGCCGCCATCGATGCCTCGGACTTTTACACCAACCCGGTCGCGATCGAGAGCCGCTCCTGGATGAACGTGCCCTTCACCCTGGCGAAGCCGGAGCTGGACGGGGAGTTTCTCAAGGAGGCCGAATCCATGGGTCTGACCAACCTCAAGGGCCACCGCTCCGTGGGCGGCATGCGCGCAAGCATCTACAACGCCATGCCCGAGGCGGGCGTGAGCGCCCTGGTTGATTTCATGACGGACTTCGAACAACGCAAGGGCTGAATGATGGTTTAGCCACAGAGGTCACANNTGTGACCTCTGTGGCTAAACGTCCTTTGTGGCCTCTGTGGCAAGAGAGAAGAAAAGAATTGTTCTCGCAAAGACGCGAAGCACGCCAAGAGATCATTACTGTTAAAATCACTCTTTCGTCTTGGCGCACTTGGCGTCTTTGCGAGAGACATCTGCCTTTTGTTGGCAAAAGGTATTTCAAGGCATACCCCACATGTACAAGATACTTACGCTGAACAATATTTCCGTTAAGGGGCTGGACTGCTTTCCGCGGGATCACTACGAGATCTCTTCGGAGATGTCGCATCCGGATGCGATTCTCGTGCGCTCCCACAACATGCGCGACATGAAGATTCCGGACGAGGTGAAGGCCATCGGCCGCGCCGGTGCCGGGGTCAACAATATCCCGGTGGAGGAGATGAGCGAGCGCGGCGTCGCCGTGTTCAATGCCCCGGGCGCCAATGCCAACGCGGTCAAGGAGCTGGTGGTGGCGGGCATGCTCATCGCCGCGCGCAACCTGTTCGGCGCCTACGATTACACCCGTACCCTGGATACCGCATCGCCGGATCTTGAGCGGCACGTGGAGGCGGGCAAGAAGAAGTTCGTGGGGTTCGAGCTGCCCGGACGTGTGCTGGGTGTGATCGGCCTCGGAGCCATCGGGGTTCAGGTGGCCAACGCGGCGCGGGCACTCGGAATGCACGTGATCGGCTACGATCCGAAGATCACGGTGCACAGGGCCTGGCAGCTCTCGTCCGACGTGCAGCACGCGGCCACCGTGGACGAACTGCTGAGCAAGGCCGATTTCCTGACCTTCCACGTGCCCCTGGTGGAAGCAACCCGGAGCATGATCAACGCCGACCGGCTGCAGCGCATGAAGCCCGGGGCGGTCATTCTCAACTTCGCACGCGCCGGTATCGTTGACGATGAAGCGGCCTGCGTGGCGCTGGACGAGGGGCGCCTGCATGCGTACGTGTCGGATTTTCCGAGCCCGCAACTGATGGCGCACCCGAGGGTCGTCGTGCTCCCCCATCTGGGTGCCTCGACCCGCGAGGCGGAGGAGAATTGTGCCGTCATCGTGGCCGAGGAGTTGCGCGAGTACCTGGAGAACGGCAACGTGCGCAACTCTGTCAACCTGCCCGACCTGTTCCTGCCCCGGGCGGGAGATCACCGCGTGACGGTGGTCAATCGCAACCTGCCGGACATGGTTGGCCAGATGTCCCATATCCTGGGCAAGGCGAACCTCAACATCGTGCACATGGTCAACGAGTCCCGGGGCGCCATCGCCTACAGCATCATGGACGTGGAGGGCGAGATCACCGAAGATGCAGCCAGGGAGCTGGACGCCATCGACGGCGTACTGCGAGTGCGGGTGCTGTAAAGACTCATGAGCGAACGGGATCCACTGGAGACGATCCGGGCGCGCATCGATGCCCTGGACGACGAACTGCTGAAACTGATCAGCGAGCGTGCCCGTTGTGCCCAGGAGGTGGCCCAGATCAAGCGGGCGCAGGATCCGGACGCGGAGTTTTATCGGCCTGACCGCGAGGCGCGCATCCTGCGCCGGGTCCAGGACAACAATCCCGGCCCTCTGGATTCCGAGGAGGTCGCGCGGCTGTTCCGGGAGATCATGTCCGCGTGCCTGGCGCTGGAGGAGCCGCTCAAGGTGGCCTTCCTGGGGCCCGAAGGGACGTTCACCCAGGCGGCCGCGGTGAAGCATTTCGGTCATTCCGTCACCACCGTGCCCCTGGGCGCCATCGACGAGATCTTTCGCGAGGTGGAGTCGGGCGCGGCCCACTACGGCGTGGTGCCGGTGGAGAATTCCACCGAAGGCGTCGTGACACACACCCTGGACCGCTTCATGCAGTCCCCCCTGCACATCTGCGGTGAGGTGGAGCTGCGCATTCACCATCACCTGCTGGCGGCGGAGCATCTCACCCGGGACCAGATCCGGCGTGTCTATTCGCACCAGCAGTCGCTGGCCCAGTGCAGGGAATGGCTGGACGCAAACCTCCCCCAGGCGGAACGTATTGCCGTCAGCAGCAACGCGGCGGCGGCGAAACGGATACAGGAAGAGAAGGGCACATCGGCCGCCATCGCCAGCCAGGCGGCTGCCGAGCGTTACGGGCTGCAGACGGTCAGTGCCAACATCGAGGACATGCCCGACAACACCACCCGTTTTCTGGTGATCGGCCCGCGCTCCAGCGCCCCGTCCGGCCGGGACAAGACCTCGTTGCTGCTATCGACCGGAAACAAGCCGGGCGCGTTGTTCCGATTGATTGAGCCCTTCGCCCGCGCCGACGTGAGCATGACGCGTATCGAGTCCCGGCCGTCCCACTGCGTCAACTGGGAGTATGTGTTCTTCATCGACGTGGAGGGCCATTCGCAGGACACCAAGGTGCGCAAGGCCCTGGCGGCGCTGGAGAAGGAAGCCGAACTGGTCAAGATCCTCGGCTCCTATCCGCGGGCAGTGCTTTGAGGGCGGTCAGTTGTCAGTGGTCAGTGGTCAGTTGTCAGTTGTCACTGGCCCGCTCTCGTGATCTGCTCCTCTACAACTGACCACTGACAACTGACAACGGACCAAACCCATGAGTTGTGATTATCGAGCCCTGGCGTTGGCCGGTGTGCGGGATCTGACCCCTTACCAGCCGGGCAAGCCCATCGAGGAGCTGGAACGGGAGCTGGGCATCCGGGAGAGCATCAAGCTGGCCTCCAACGAGAACCCGCTCGGTCCGAGCCCCCATGCCCTGGAAGCGTTGCGGGGGCACCTGGGCGGCATCTCGCTGTATCCCGACGGCAACGGTTTTGCCCTCAAGCGTCGCCTGGGCGAGTTGCTCGACGTGGATCCGGCATGCATCACTTTGGGCAATGGCTCCAACGAAATCCTGGAACTGGTTGCGCGGGCGTATCTCGAGCCCGGGCGCAATGCCGTATTCAGCGCCCATGCCTTCGCGGTGTACCCCATCGTCGTTCAGGCAGTCGGTGCCGACGCAAGGGTGGCGCCCGCCAATCCGGCCGACCACGCGATGCCCTACGGTCACGACCTGGACGCCATGGCGTCGCGCATCGACGCCGATACGCGGGTGGTGTTCGTGGCCAATCCGAACAATCCCACCGGGACCTGGCTGGACGAGGCCGCGGTGCACGGGTTCCTGAAGCGCGTGCCGGACGAAACGCTGGTGGTCATGGATGAGGCCTATTTCGAGTACGTGCAGGCGGACGGCTATCCGGATGCGACCCGCTGGCTGAAGGCGTTTCCCAACCTGCTGGTGACGCGGACCTTCTCCAAGATTCACGGCCTCGCGGGCCTGCGCATCGGCTATGGCGTGTCCGGCGAGGCGGTGGCGGACATCCTCAACCGGGTGCGCCAGCCCTTCAATACCAACAGCCTGGCGCAGGCCGGCGCCCTGGCGGCCCTGGATGACGGCGACCACGTGACGGAGAGTGTGCGCATCAACACACTGGGGCTGGCGCAACTGACGGCGGCCTGCCGCGAGCGCGGGCTGGGCTACATTCCCTCGGTGGGCAACTTTCTCTCCATCGACGTGGGCCGCGAGGCAGGGCCCGTGTATCAGGCGCTGCTGCGCGAGGGCGTGATCGTGCGGCCCGTGGGCGGCTACGGTCTGCCGAATCACCTGCGCGTGACCGTCGGTCGGGAGCAAGAGAACAGGCGTTTCATTGACGCGCTGGACCGGGTTCTGCGGGGATGATCCGCAGGCTCTGCATCTTCGGTGTGGGTCTGATCGGTGGTTCCCTGGCGCTGGCGCTGCGGCGCAGCGGATTCTGCCAGTCCGTGGTGGGCTGCTCACGCTCCGAACAGCACCTGGCGCTGGCGGTGGAGAAAGGCGTGATCGACACCTACTGCCTGGATGCGGCGGAGGCCGTGCAGGACGCGGACGTGGTGCTCCTGTCGGTGCCCCTGGGTGCCATGGGTCCGGTATGCACCAGCATCCGCGAGGCCATCCGGGAGGATGCGGTGCTCACCGACGTGGGCAGCGCCAAGGCCAGTGTGGTGCATGCCGTGAGCGCGGCCTTCGGAGGCGCGCCCGCGGGTTTCGTTCCGGGTCATCCCATTGCGGGCACGGAGCGGAGCGGCGTGGAAGCTGCCTTTCCGGAACTGTTCGAGGGCCGGCGCGTGATCCTGACGCCCCTGGAGAGCACCGCCGCGGAGGCGCTGGAGACGGTGCGCGCCATGTGGCAGGCGACGGGTGCGGAGGTGGAGGAGATGTCCGTGGCCCATCATGACGAGGTGCTGGCGGCCACCAGCCATCTGCCTCACCTGCTGGCCTTCGGCCTGGTGGACAGCCTGGCGCGCATGGGTGAGCGCGAGGAGATCTTCCGTTACGCGGCCGGGGGCTTTCGGGATTTCACCCGTATCGCCTCAAGCGATCCGGTCATGTGGCGCGACATCTGCCTGGCCAACAGCGAGGCCATCCTCAAGGTGATGAAACACTACCGCGAGGATCTGGACGCCATCACCGAGGCCGTCAAACACGGCGACGGCGACACCCTGCTGGCCATCTTCCGCCGCGCCAAGTCCGCCCGCGACAGGTTCTGTGATTGAACGGGTTTGGCGGATTATCGCGGAGGGCGCAGAGACGCAGAGGACGCAAAGAAATGCTTTTTTGACAGGATTAACAGGATTCACAAGATTAATAATAAACAGTGCAATCTCGTGGTCATCCCTGTCATGAAAATCATGTAAATCCTGTTAATCCTGTCAGGAGTTTTTGAATTCCAGTTTGCGTCCTCTGCGTCTCTGCGCCCTCCGCGTTAATACCCTAATAAGAAACCACTCACCCAAACAAGAAATCAACGCATGTCATCAGGAGAAGAAATCGCATTCCACGTCGACCCAGGCGGAAAACTTAACGGTCGGATCCGCGTGCCGGGGGACAAGTCTATTTCCCACCGGGCTGTCATGCTCGGGTCGCTGGCGGAGGGGGTCACGGAGGTGACCGGGTTCCTCAACGGCGAGGACTGCATGGCCACGCTGGCGGCATTCCGGGCGATGGGGGTGGAGATCGACGGGCCCGAGGACGGGCGGCTGACCGTCCACGGGGTCGGGCTGCACGGCCTCAAGGCGCCCGCCCAGGCTCTGGATCTGGGCAATTCAGGCACGTCCATGCGCCTGATGGCGGGGCTGCTGGCCGGCCAGTCCTTCGACACCACGCTGGTCGGTGATGCCTCGCTGACGCGGCGCCCCATGCGCCGGGTCACCGAACCGCTGGCTGCCATGGGGGCCCGGATCGACACCGCCGAGTCGGGTACACCGCCGCTTCGCATCCACGGCGGACAGCCGCTTCGGGGCATGGCGTACGCGATGCCGGTGGCCAGCGCCCAGGTGAAATCCAGCCTGTTGCTGGCGGGTTTGTATGCCGACGGCACCACCTGCATCACCGAACCGGCGCCCACCCGGGATCACACGGAGCGCATGCTGACAGGGTTCGGCTACCCGGTGACGCGCACCGACGATACGGTCTGCCTCCAGGGCGGTGGACGGCTCAGGGCGACACGCATCGATGTGCCCGCGGACATCTCCTCGGCGGCGTTCTTTCTGGTGGGTGCCTGCATTGCCCCGGGTTCGGACGTGGTGCTGGAGCATGTGGGCATGAATCCCACGCGCGTAGGCATGATCGACATCCTGCGCCTCATGGGCGCGGACATTCGTGTGGAGAACCCGCGTGAGGCCGGCGGCGAGCCCGTGGCCGACCTGCGGATCAGCAGTGGCGTGCTGCGCGGGGTGCGCATTCCCGAGGAACTGGTACCGCTCGCCATCGATGAGTTTCCGGCTATCTTCATTGCCGCCGCCTGTGCCGAGGGCGAGACCGTGCTCACCGGGGCGGAGGAACTGCGCGTCAAGGAAAGCGATCGCATCCAGGTCATGGCCGACGGGCTCGTGGCCTGCGGCATCGACGCCCGGCCGACGCCCGACGGCATGCGCATCCGGGGAGGACATCTGCGGGGAGCCACGGTGGACAGCCACGGCGACCATCGCATCGCCATGAGCTTTGCCATGGCGGCCCTTCGCTCGGACGGGGCGATGCGCATACGCAACTGCGCCAACGTGAACACATCGTTCCCCGGGTTCGTGGAGCTGGCGGCCGGCGCGGGACTCGGTATCCGCCAGGAGGCGCAGTCATGACGGCGCCGGTGATCACCGTGGACGGGCCCAGCGGCTCCGGCAAGGGCACGGTCAGCCGGCTGGTGGCCGAGCGCCTCGGCTGGCACTGGCTGGACAGCGGCGCGTTGTACCGTCTGGTGGCGCTGGCGGCCCTGCGCCGCGGTACGGACCCTGCCGACGTGCAGGCACTGGCGACGCTGGCACGCAATCTCGATGTCCGGTTTGAGGTGGATGATTCCGGGGATCCGGTCATCCTGCTGGACGGCGAGCGGGTGGGGGGCGAACTGCGTACCGAACAGACTGGTGACGCGGCCTCACGGGTGGCTGCGCACCAGGCCGTGCGCGACGCTCTGCTGGAGCGCCAGCGGGCCTTTTGCCGGCCGCCGGGGCTGGTTGCGGACGGCCGGGACATGGGCACCGTGGTGTTCGCCCAGGCGCCGCTCAAGGTGTTTCTGACCGCCAGTTGCGAAGAACGCGCGAAACGCCGATATAAGCAGTTGAAAGAACAAGGACTTAGTGCTAATCTTCACGCCCTTTCGGAGGAGCTCGCCGAACGCGACCGCCGGGACGCCGAGCGGCGCGTTGCGCCGTTGAAGCCGGCCGATGATGCCGTGGTGGTGGATTCCACTCAAATGGACATCGACGCGGTGCTCGAACAGGTGTTGCGGCTTGCCCGTGAAAGAGGTTTAACCAGCTGAGGCCGGGGCAGGACTGCCCGGGTCCCGATATTCATCAACCAACCGGCTTGTGAACGGATCTTGCCAAGCCCTTTTTCAGGTTCAGACAACTCATGAGTGAAAGTTTCGCGCAACTGTTCGAAGAGAGCATGGCCTTCACGCAGATGAAGCCAGGCAGCATCATCAACGGCACCGTGATCAACGTGACGCCCGACGTCGTCGTGATCAACGCCGGACTCAAGTCCGAGGGTGTCGTCCCCACCGAGCAGTTCCTCAATGAAAAGGGGGAAGTGGAAGTCAAGGTGGGCGACGTGGTGGAAGTCGCGCTGGAGAGTCCCGAGGACGGCTTCGGCGAGACACGCCTGTCCCGCGAGAAGGCAAAGCGCGCCAAGGCATGGGAGCGTCTGGAATCCGCAATGGAGAACGACGAGACCATCACCGGCATGATCTCCGGCAAGGTCAAGGGCGGATTCACCGTGGAGCTGGGCGACATCCGTGCGTTCCTGCCGGGTTCGCTGGTGGATGTGCGCCCCGTGCGCGATACCGCCTACCTGGAAGGCAAGGAACTGGAATTCAAGCTCATCAAGCTGGACCAGCGGCGCAACAACGTGGTGGTCTCCCGCCGCGCCGTGGTGGAGAAGGAATACAGCGCCGAGCGCGAGGAACTGCTCAAGAACCTGCAGGAAGGCATGGTGCTCAAGGGCATCGTCAAGAACCTCACCGACTACGGCGCCTTCCTGGATCTGGGCGGCATCGACGGCTTGCTGCACATCACTGACATGGCCTGGAAACGCGTCAAGCATCCCTCCGAGGTGGTGGACATCGGTCAGGAGATCGAGGTCAAGGTGCTCAAGTTCGACCGCGAGCGCAACCGCGTATCCCTGGGCCTGAAGCAGCTGGGCGACGATCCGTGGGAGAACATCACCCGCCGTTACCCCGTGAGCACCCGCCTGTTCGGCAAGGTCACCAACATCACCGACTACGGCTGCTTCGTGGAGATCGAGGACGGTGTGGAAGGCCTGGTGCACGTCTCTGAGATGGACTGGACCAACAAGAATGTCGCCCCCGGCAAGATGGTCGCCGTGGGAGACGAGGTCGAGGTCATGATCCTCGACATCGACGAGGAACGCCGCCGCATCTCCCTGGGCATGAAGCAGTGTCAGGCCAATCCCTGGGACGAGTTCGCCGCCACCCACAACCGCGGCGAGAAGGTTTCCGGCGTCATCAAGTCGATCACCGATTTCGGCATCTTCGTGGGCCTCGATGGGGGGATCGACGGTCTCGTGCACCTCTCCGACCTGTCCTGGAACATGGAAGGCGAGGAGGCCGTGCGCAACTACAAGAAGGGCGACGAGATCGAGGCCGTGGTCCTGTCCGTTGATCCCGAGCGCGAGCGCATCTCGCTGGGCATCAAGCAGCTGGACAAGGATCCCTTCTCCAACTTCGTCGCTGAGCATGCCAAGGGAAGCATCGTCAAGGGCAAGGTCAAGGAAGTGGACGCAAAGGCCGCCATCGTCGAGCTGGCCGAAAGCGTGGACGGTGTGCTGCGTGCATCCGAACTGTCCCGGGACCGCGTCGAGGATGCCCGCAGCGTGCTCAACGTGGGCGACGAGGTGGAGGCCAAGTTCATGGGCGTGGATCGCAAGAACCGCACCGTGACGCTTTCCATCAAGGCGAAGGACTACGAGGAAGAGGCCGAGGCCCTGCAGGATTACAGCGGGTCCGGCAGCGCCACCACCTCGCTTGGGGATCTGCTCAAGGAGCAGATGGGCGGCAAGCAGGACAAATGACGTCCCGTGGGGCCGGCCGCCGTCGGGGCGTGCCGGCCCGTTTCGGGGGATAACTGCGCGGTTGATCCGGCATGCCCGGCCTTACACTGACATGCCGTTTCCGGCCGGCGCCACCTGGAGTTGCTGACATGACCAAGTCTGAGTTGATCGACGTACTGGCCAGAAAGCAGAGCCATCTGGCCTACAAGGACGTGGAGTTGTCGGTCAAGACGATGCTGGAACACATGAGCCAGGCGCTGGCCTCCGGAGACCGTATCGAGATCCGAGGATTCGGCAGTTTCTCCCTGCATTTTCGCCCCCCCCGGGTGGGCCGCAATCCGAAGACGGGCGAGACGGTTTCGCTGCCGGGCAAGTACGTACCGCATTTCAAGCCCGGCAAGGAACTCCGGGAGCGGGTCAACAGGACGGAGCCGGTCACGGAAGCGGTCGCCGCGGACGGCGGCTCCCTGTAGTCTCCCGAGGCCTTTGCCTTGCGCAAGCTCATCCTCGTGATCATCCTGATCCTGGCGGTCCTCGTGGGCGCCAGCTTCACACTGCTCAATGCCGATCCGGTCCTGGTGAATCTCTACGCGTTGCGTGTGGAATTACCGTTGTCCGTGGTCATTTTCTCGAGTCTTCTGGTCGGCGCCGTTCTGGCGTCGATTGCCTGTGTGGGCCTCATGCTCCGCCGGGTTCGTGACAACCGTCAGCTTCACAAGCGTGTGAGATTGGCAGAGGACGAGTTGTCCAAGCTTCGCAAGATACCCATCAAGGATCACTACTGATCATGACCGGGCTCCTATGGCTGCTTCTTCCGATAGCAGCCGCCTCGGGCTGGATCGCCGCTCGTCGCAGCGGACGAAGGATCAGCCGCACCCCCCGCGGCACGCTGTCGGAAGACTACATCAAGGGTTTGAATTTTCTGCTCAACGAGCAGTCTGACCGCGCCCTTGAGGTGTTCATCCAGATGGTGGACGTGGACGCCGACACCGTGGAGACGCACCTGATCCTCGGGAGTCTGTTCCGTCGGCGCGGCGAGGTGGATCGCGCCATCCGCATCCACCAGAATCTCATTGCACGGCCCAATCTCGAACCGGCGCAGCGCGCCAACGCCCTCATGGAACTTGGACGGGATTACATGCGGGCCGGGGTGCTGGACCGTGCCGAAGGCCTGTTCCGCGAACTGATCAATACCGGGTATCAGCGCGCCGAGGGTTATGCCCGTCTGCGCGACCTCTACGAACAGGAGAAGGAATGGGAGAAGGCGATCTGGGCCGCGGAGCACCTGGGGGGGCACACGACGGACTCCCAGAGCGTGCGAATTGCCCACTATTGCTGCGAACTGGGTGAGCAGGCGGCTCGCAACGGCGACCCCTCCAGTGCCGCACGGCATGCCCGCCGCGCACTGGCCAATGACAGGGATTCCGTCAGGGCCAGTATCCTGCTGGGGGACCTCGCCGTGGAAGGGGGCGACGACCGCCGTGCCCTCAAGCACTATGCTCATGTGGCGGACCAGCATCCGGATTTCGCCTGCCTGGTGCTTGAGCGCGTGCGTGAGCTCCATGGCCGGCTCGGGGATGCGGCCGGGTATGAACGATTCCTCGCACAGCTGTCACGACGCGACAACTCTCTTGCCACGCTGCTGGCGCGTCTCGAGGCACTGCGCGGCCAGGGACGGCAGGCGGAACTGGACGATCTGCTGAACAAGGAACTGGTCCGGGAGCGGGTTGCGCTGCCGGTACTGCAGGTCTTTCTGCGGCACTGGTCCGGTCGGGTTGAGGATGCCGAGGCCGGCGACGTCCTCAACCGCGCGTCCCACGTGCTTGAGCGCTATCTCGAGCAACGCCCTGTCTACCGCTGCATGAACTGTGGGTTCAGCGTGCGGACCCACCTGTGGCATTGTCCCGGCTGTCACCAGTGGAGCACGATCAAACCGCGGGAACTGCACGTTGAAAGGCCGCAAACGGCCCTGAGCCACTAGCTGTGATCTCTCAATACGTTGTTCATCCGGGGTGAGCTGCTGGCAGGCAGGACCGGTTGTAGGAGCCCAGCCCTCTGGGCGAACGCAGCACGGGTGCAACGCCGGTTCGCCCAGAGGGCTGGGCTCCTACAACAAGCATCGCAGGACATGCTTCGCTCCTTCGCGAGAGCCTCCTACGCTTTACCTGTGAACAATCTGTTGGCTTAACACAACTAGCCCGCGATCCCGGCGAAATATGCGGGCTAAAACCGGAAGCGCTCATGTCCATTGAATCTCCCGATCCCAAGGTAATCGTTGCCCTCGACTTCCCCGATCCCGGCGATGCCCTGTCTTTCGCCCGGCGGCTCTCGCCGGGCAGCTGCCGTCTCAAGGTCGGTTTCGAGCTGTTCGTCAGCGGCGGACCCGCCCTGGTGGAGTCGCTGCAGGAAGCGGGGTTCGAGGTGTTTCTGGACCTCAAGTTCCACGATATCCCCAATACCGTGGCCTCGGCCTGTCGCGCGGCAGCGCGCCAGGGCGTGTGGATGATGAACGTCCACGCCTCCGGCGGGCGGCGCATGCTGGAGGCGGCGCGCGAGGCCGTGAACAGCGAGATACATCGGCCCCTGCTGATCGCCGTCACCGTGCTGACGTCCATGGATGCGGGGGACCTTGCCGAGCTGGGTTACCAGGGGGAGGTTTCCGCGTTGGCCGAGTCCCTGGCCGGCCTTGCGCGTGACGGCGGCCTGGACGGTGTGGTCTGTTCCGCACAGGAGGCCCCCCTGTTGCGGGCGCGTTCCGGACCCGGCTTCTTGCTGGTTACTCCGGGCATCCGTCCGGCAAGTGCCGCCGGTGATGATCAGCGTCGGGTCATGACCCCGGCGGACGCCATGCGCTCGGGCGCGAGCTACCTGGTGGTGGGCAGGCCCGTCACCCGGGCCGAGGATCCCGTGGCGGCGCTCGAGGAGATCAACGCGGACGTGCGGGCTGCCTTGCAATCTCCATAGACTTTGATAGTCTTACGCGGTCCGCAGCACCAGGTACTCATGGATCGGGGCTGCACGGACGACCATGGAACGCCAAGGAAACCCAAACGGGAGGCTTAGGTTATGAAGCAATACCTTTCTGCAGTTCTCATCGTGATGTTTCTTCTGCTGTCCGCACCGGCGCTCGCCGAACCCGCGGGCTCCGTCAATGTGAACACGGCGGATGTTGAGGCGCTGACGATCCTCAGGGGTGTCGGTCCCAGCAGGGCGGAAGCCATCATTGCCTATCGCGAAGCCAACGGGCCGTTTCGTTCCCTGCATGAGCTGATGCAGGTGCCCGGCATCGGTGAACGCACCCTCGAAGAAAACATGGACGTCATCGTCCTGGAGTGATCCGGTCGCACACGTGATTGGAAACGGCCCCGTCCCTCTACGGAAGGGCGGGGCCGTTATGCTATGTTTAATAGTCTCACCAACACGGTTTTCCCCGGACTTTCATGCACAAGAAGATTCGCAAGGCAGTCTTTCCGGTCGCGGGCATGGGCACGAGGTTTCTGCCCGCCACCAAGGCCAATCCCAAGGAGATGCTCCCCGTCGTCGACAAGCCGCTGATCCAGTACGCGGCGGAAGAGGCGGTGGAGGCCGGCATCGATGTGCTGGTGTTCGTCACGGGCCGCAACAAGCGTTCCATCCCGGACCATTTCGACAAGGCCTACGAGCTGGAGACGGAGCTGGAGGAGCGCGGCAAGGACAGGATGCTCGAGATCGTGAAGAACATCCTTCCGCCGCATGTTTCCTGTGTTTACATCCGCCAGGCCGAAGCGCTGGGTCTCGGTCATGCGGTAGGGTGCGCACGTCCGGTGGTCGGTGACGAGCCGTTCGCCGTGATACTGGCCGACGATCTGGTCGACGGCGAAGGAAGCGGCGGTGCACTCCGGCAGATGGTGAACGTTTACGAGCGTTTCAGTTGCAGTGTGCTGGGTGTTGAGGAAGTTCCGAAGGACGAGACCCACAAGTACGGGGTCGTGACGCCCGAGGACATGGAACCCGACCTGTGGGCGGTCAAGGGCATCGTGGAGAAGCCGGCGCCCAGGGACGCGCCCTCCAACATGGCGGTGGTCGGCCGCTACATCCTCACGCCGCGTATCTTCGAACTGCTCGAGAACACCGGCAAGGGGGCCGGTGGCGAGATTCAGCTCACGGATGCCATCGCAAGCCTCCTGAAGGAGGAACAGGTGCTGGCCCATCGTTTCAAGGGCAAACGCTACGATTGCGGCAGCAAGCTGGGATACCTGCAGGCGACAGTGGAGTACGCCCTTAAACACCCCGAGTTGCAGGACGACTTCGCTGCTTACCTGGATGCCTTGTGTGCCGAAAGGCGTTGAAAAGCTGACCACGAAGGGACGCCAAGGTATGCGCGAAGGTTCGCAAGGGGTTTTCTGTCAGAATCCTTCGCGCCCTTCGCGCATACCTCCGCGTTCCTTTGCGGTTCGCTTTAAAAGGGTCTCCACTCAGGCCCCGTAAACCGCCATAGCCGCCGCCACCGCGCCTCCGGACCGGATGTCCGCGCCCTGGGCGGCCATGGCGCTCTCCAGCGCGCTCAGGCAAAGCAGCACATTCCTGCGGTTGGCGCCGTAACCCATGAGCCCGATGCGCCACACCTTGCCGGCCAGCGGCCCCAGGCCGGCGCCGATCTCCAGGCTGAAGTCGTCCAGCAGCATCTTGCGCACCGCGGCCTCGTCGATTCCGTCCGGCACCCTGACGGCGTTGAGCTGCGGCAGTCGATGGTCGCGGGGCACGATCAGCTCCAGACCCAGGCTCTCCAGCCCGGCTCTCAGGGCCTCGTGGTGGGCGCGATGACGGGCCCAGGAGTTTTCGAGCCCTTCCTCCTGCAGGATCACCAGGGATTCATGCAGGGCGTACAGGGCATTGATGGGTGCCGTGTGGTGGTAGGCGCGCTTGGTGCCGCTGCCCCAGTAACCCATGACCAGGGTGAGATCCAGGAACCAGCTCTGCACCTTGTGCTCCCGGGCCTTGATGCGCGCCACTGCCGCGTCGTTGAAGCTCACCGGAGAGAGTCCCGGTGTGCAGGACAGGCACTTCTGGCTGCCGGAGTAGATGGCGTCGATGCCCCAGTCGTCCACGCGCAGTTCCACGCCGCCGAGTCCGGTGACGCTGTCCACGATGACGAGGCAATCATGGCGGTGGGCGATTTCGGTGAGCGTCTTTGCGTCCGAACAGGCGCCAGTGGATGTTTCGGCGTGCACGAAGGCAACCGTATTCGCCTCCGGGTGGGCCTTGAGTGCGTCCTCGAGCTTCTGGGGATCCACCGGGTGACCCCAGGTGTCCTCCACGACCACGGCCGTGGCGCCGCAGCGCTCGACGTTCTCCTTCATGCGCATCCCGAAGACCCCGTTGATGCACACGATGACGGTGTCCCCCGGCTGCACGAGGTTGACGAAGCACATTTCCATGCCCGCGGACCCCGGTGCCGATACCGGCAGGGTCAGTTCGTTCTTCGTCTGGAAGGCGTACTGCAGCAGGGCCTTCATCTCGTCCATCATGTCCACGAATACCGGGTCCAGATGCCCGATGGTGGGCCGGCTCATGGCGGCCAGCACGCGGGGGTTCACGTCGGACGGGCCGGGGCCCATGAGGGTGCGGACGGGCGGATGAAAGGAGCTGGTTGTCATGTCTCTACCTGGGATGTGGGTTCGGGCGAACCCTGATCGGCTCGCTTGGGTGGAGCAGTATAGTGAGCCGGGTACTCGGGTCACAAGTTCCTTCAGGAACGGGGTGATGCCTGCAACAGCTCGTCCAGGAGCTCAAGCCAGTGCAGCACCGGGACGCCCGCATGGCCTGACAGGTGGGTCTGGCAACCGACATTGGACGTGACGATCACCTCAGGTGTGCCCTCTTCGAGCGTCTGTACCTTGCGATCCCGCAACTGCGTGGACAACTCCGGCTGGAGCAGGGCGTAGGTGCCCGCGGCACCGCAGCAGAGGTGGGCGTCCCTGACGGGCGTGAGGCGGAGCCCCGCGGCCTGCAATGCGGCTTCCGCGGCCTCGCGCAGGCGCATGCCGTGTTGCAGGGTGCAGGGGGGGTGAAAGGCCACGGGGCGCCCGGCCGCATTCACCCCGAGTCGTTTGACAGCCTCAGCGTCGATCACTTCGCACGGGTCGCGCACCCGCTCCACGATGGCGGCCGCCTTGTCCGAATAGGCCGGGTCGGCCCGAAGCAGGTGGCCATAGTCGCGCACGTGCACGCCGCAGCCGCTGGCGGTGACCAGGATGGCCTCGGCGCCCGCCTGGATCTCGGGCCACCAGGCGTCGATGTTGTGTCTTGCCCTCTGCCGCGCGGCCTCCTCGGCATCCAGGTGGTGTTCAACGGCGCCGCAACAGCCATCCGCCGCACGTTGCAGGGAGATGCCCAGTCTGTCCAGGATCCGGGCGGCGGCGGCATCCACGTTGGGCGTCAGGACACCCTGGACGCACCCGGCGAGAACCAGCATGCGGCGTTCATGGCGGGCATCAGGCCACGGACCGGCGGGACCGGTATCTGCGGGCATCTTGTCGGCCAGCCGCGACGGGAGCACCGGCCTGAACCAGCGACCGATGTTCAGGGCCGCGGCGAAACGGCGCCGATACGGCAGAACGGCCCGCAACAGGGCCCGTTCGATGCGCTCGAGAACGGGGCGGCGGACACGCCGGTTCACCTGGTTGCGGCCGATGTCCACCAGGTGCCGGTAATCCACCCCCGACGGGCAGGTGGTCATGCAGTTGAGGCAGGTCAGGCAGCGATCCAGGTGCCGCTGCGTGGTGCGCGTCGGTTCGGTGCCTTCCAGAACCTGCTTGATGAGGTAGATACGGCCCCGCGGTCCGTCCAGTTCGTCACCGCGGAGCTGGTAGGTGGGGCAGGTGGCATTGCAGAAACCGCAATGCACGCAGGTCCGCAGGATGCGTTCCGCCTCCCGGCCCTGTGCCGTATCCCGAACGGATGGCGCCAGATGCGTTTCCATGCTCAGCACGCCCCCATGGGGTGGCCGGGGTTGAACACGCCGTCCGGATCCAGTGCCTGCCTGACCCGGACTTGCAGGTTCGAGAGGGCCGGGGGCAGTGGATGGCAACGGGGCACGCCGTCGGGGGCATGACGGAACAGGGTGGCATGACCGCCGGCGGCCTCGACGGTGCTGCGGATCTCGCCGGCAGGGGCGTTGCTGGTCAGCCAGCGCTGGGCGCCGCCCCAGTCCGTCAGCCAGTGTCCGGGCAAACCCAGGGGCGCAGTGGCGGGCGGCAGGCTGAGACGCCAGAGAGGAGTGTCCGTGGAGAAAAACCGGTGTTCGTGTTCGCGCACGGCCCGCCAGAACTGTTCGGATTCGGGCAGTTCGTCCCCACCGATCGCTTTGCCGGCGGCCTGCAGGGCTGCCGGACCGCCGTCTAGGCGCACGTAAACCGTGCCGTCCAGGTGACATGCCGCGGTCACGGGAAGGGGCTGGGTGGCCCACCGGGTGAATAACGCCAGCGCCTCAACCGCGGTGATCCCCTCGCGGCACAGGGTGACGCTGCGTTCCGGCACCGGCATGACCTTCAGAGAGACCTCCAGGATCACGCCCAGGGTACCCCAGGAGCCGGCCACCAGCCGGGAGACGTCGTAACCCGCCACGTTCTTCATCACCTGCCCGCCGAAGGCCAGCGACTCGGCGCGGCCCGTGAGCAGGCGTACGCCCAGCACCGCATCCCGGACCGAGCCGCTGTAAGGGCGCCGTGGCCCGGACAATCCGGCACTCACGACACCGCCCACGGTGGCCTGCGCACCAAAGGCCGGCGGCTCGAAGGGCAGCTGCTGACCTTCGCCGGCCAGGGTCTGTTCCAGTTCGCTCAGCGGGGTGCCGCAACGGACGGTGACCACCAGTTCGCTGGGTTCGTAGGTGACGATGCCGCGATGTTCCGTGACATCCAGCGCCGGCAGACCCGCCAGCCCCGCTCCGCCCAAAAAATCCTTGGTGCCGCCTGCACGAACGTGGAGGGTCTGGCCGCTAGAGCGTGCTTCGCGCACACGCTCGGTCAGGGCCTTGGCATGATCGGACATGGGTCAGGTGTCTGCCGCTTGATGAGGCGGACAGTCAATCACAAATCCGCGGACAAGACAAAATGATGGCCGGGCGCTCAGTCAGCTGCCGCGTTGGTCCCGGTGGGAAACTCCGTGAGCACCTGCTCCGGATGAATCTGCAGGATGCTCAGCTTGGCCTCGGACAGCACATCGGCGTAGGCGGCACCGGTGTCCAGGTAATAGATGTTGGCGGCATGCACCGCCTGCTGGAGCGGGGTATGACCCATGATGACCAGGTCGATGCCGTCCACAGGCGGGACTTCGCCGCTGGCCTCGGAGAGATTGATGCGTTTGCGCGACCAGACCGCGTAATCACGCAGGCGTTCGTCGTCGGCCAGCTTGTCAACGAAGTCCTGCCAGCTCAGCTCCAGCGGGATATCGGCATGCACGAGACCCACCTTGCCCTGGTCGGTATCCACTTCCATCAGGTAGGGGAGATCGCGCATTCGGCGGCGAAAGCGGGCCTGCTCCGCTTTGTCCACATCACGCCACCATTCGCCACCGTTGAGCGCCACCCAGGTGCAGGCCATGTCCGCATCCGATTCGGAATCCAGAAGGAGGCGTTCGTGATTGCCCTGGATGGCATGAAACCAGGGGCGTTCCAGGAACTCCAGGGCCCTGTGGGACTCCGGCCCCCGGTCGATGAGATCGCCCACGGACAGCAGCCGGTCCAGCTCGGGGTCGAACTCCAGGGCCTCCAGGGCGTGCTCCAGATGGGTGAACATCCCGTGCAGATCACCCACAGCGAAGTCACGACCCCGGCTGTTCTTCTTGAGGCGCTCGATGATCTTGCCGCTCATGGCCCAATGATACGACGGCCCCGGGCATTTGGGGGCAACGAGCCGATGCACGGTGCAACCACGGGCGTGGTCGGATTACTCTTAACCCGCATATCTCACCGGTGCATGCCGGTTCAGAATTGCCGCGCGAACTGTACGCCGGCCCCGCGCCGGGCGCCGGCTTCCACCTGGAACGAGATGCGGCCGGTGGCGTCCACCAGCAGATCGAGGGCGGCCCGAACGGTCACGGCCTCGTCCTCGGAGAGGCTGCGGGTATGCCGGATGGGGCCGCGGGCCCGCTCATCACCGTCGATGGCCGTGTAGTCGGCCCCGAGGCGCAGGGCCAGCGACTCGCCCCGAATGACCGATTCCACGCCGGCGCCGTACTGATGCCAGCTGTAGCGGGTGTCCTGATCGCCCACGCGGTCGTCGGCCTCGTGGTAGGTGTAGCGTCCGGACAGGTTCATCGACACCGCCCCGACACGCAGGAAGCGCCAGCGGGCGGACGTACCCAGGTACCAGCCGGACAGGTCCATGCCCTGGGTGGCGGAATTGCCACTCTGGCTCAAACTCAGGTAACCCCCGTGGAGACCGATCCACAGGCCCTCGGCCACGTGGTCCCGGATACTCAGCCCGACCCGGTTGACGCGTGTTTCCACCGTCGGGCCGTCCTCGATGCGCCAGTCACTGATCTCGCGGCTGAGATAGACCTCCAGTTCCGGCCCGGGACTGAGCGACTGGGCCTGCAGGACCAGCGGGAATGCCGATGCCAGGAACAGGAACAGAACGAGCGAAGCGGTGCGCAGGGACATGGCGGAAGAGGCCTGGTGGGGTGATGCGGACTGTAACAGGGCGGGACGAACCCGTGAAGGGACGGGTTCGTCACCGTGGATTCATGATGACGGCGATCATGAGGCGCTCACCCGGCGCCGCTGCAGCACAACGACGATCGCCAGGACAGCCAGCGCGGGGAGGTAGAACCACTCCGGTGCGGGACGATCGGCGGGCACCAGCACTTCCGTCACCTGCCAGCCGCTTTCGATGCCCACGCGTTCGGCCGGGCTGCCGAAGGTGACGAAGCTGACGCTGACCCGGTCACCGAGGACCATGATGCCGAGTCCGGCCCGGGTCAGCCGCTCCTGACCGCTGCCGGCGGCCCCCATGGGCAGCATCACGGTACGCGAGACATCCCGACCGTCCCTGTCCACGCCCTCCACCGTCAGACGCAGATGCCCTCCTGGGGATGTCTCCTCGGCCACCTGCTGCAGCTGCGTGACCTCGACGGTCTCAAGCGGCGGATGCAGACGGTCCATCCAGTACCCGGGGACGAACAGGGTGAATGCCACGAGCAGCAACAGCGCCGTCTCCGCGACGCGGTTGCGGGTGATCATCCAGCCCTGGGTGGCGGCGGCGAAGACCAGCATGCCGGCCAGCGCGCCAAAGAACGTGAGCAGCAGTTGCCACACGCTGGTGATGCCTATGAGCAGCAACTGCGTGTTGAAGACGAAGAAAAAGGGCAGGGCCACCGTGCGCAGGCTGTACCAGAAGGCCTGGACACCCGTGCTGATCGGGTCTGCCCGCGCCACGGCGGCGGCCGCGAAGGAGGCAAGGCCCACGGGCGGCGTGACGTCCGCCATGATGCCGAAGTAGAACACGAACAGGTGAGCGGCGATCAGCGGAATGAGCAGGTTGTGCTGTGCGCCGAGGTCCACGATCACCGGCGCCATCAGCGTGGCGACGATGATGTAGTTGGCGGTGGTGGGCAGCCCGAGCCCCAGGATCAGGCAGATCAGTGCCGTCAGCAGCAGCATCAGCAGGATGTTGCCGCCGGAGAGCAGTTCCACGAGGTCCGTCATGACCAGCCCGATGCCGGTCATGGCCACGGTGCCGACGATGATGCCCGCGGCGGCGGTGGCCACCCCGATGCCCACCATGTTGCGGGCGCCCTGGACCATGCCGTCCGCCAGTTCCACCACGCCGCGGCGCAGGGCCGAAGCGTAGCCGTGGGTGCCCCGCAGCATGGCCATGATCGGGCGCTGGGTGAGCAGAATGAAGCACATGAACATCACCGCCCAGAAGGCGGACAGACCCGGCGAGAGGCGTTCCACCACCAGGCACCAGATGAGCACGATCACGGGCAGCAGGTAATGCAGGCCGCTGCGGATGGTGGGACCCGGATCGGGCAGCACCAGGTGGTCCTCGTCCACCATGTGCACCTCGTCGACGCGGCTGGCGATGAACATCAGCCCGAGGTAGGCCCCCAGCACCAGCACGCCGATGATCCATATGGCATCGTCCCCCGCCACGGTCTTGATCCAGCCCAGTCCGTAGTAAACGACCCCGGCAAGGATCAGAAGCCCGGAGACCGTGAGACCGAAACTGACCAGCCGCCGTACCAGTGTCACCTCGCGCAAGCGGGGCAGACCTTCCAGGCCCATCTTCAGGGCTTCCAGGTGCACGATGTAGAGCAGGGCGATGTAGGCGATCACCGCGGGCAGGAAGGCATGGCGGATCACCTCCACGTAGGGGATGCCCACGTACTCCACCATGAGAAAGGCGGCCGCGCCCATGACCGGGGGCATCAGCTGGCCGTTGACGGAACTGGCCACCTCCACCGCGCCCGCCTTGGGTGCAGACAGGCCCACCTTTCTCATCAGGGGAATGGTGAATGTGCCCGTGGTCACCGTGTTGGCGATGGAGGATCCGGACACCACGCCCGTCAGCCCCGAGGCGACCACCGCCGCCTTGGCCGGTCCGCCGCGCAGGTGCCCGAGCAGGGCGAACGCGACGCGGATGAAATAACCGCCCGCTCCGGCGCGCTCCAGCAGCGCCCCGAACAGGACGAACAGGAACACGAAGCTGGTGGACACCCCCAGCGCGATGCCGAATACCCCTTCGTTGGACAACCATTGCTGCGACATGGCCCGTCCGAAGGAGGCGCCCCTGTGCGCCAGAAGGTCCGGCATCCAGGGCCCGGCGAAGGTATAAAAAAGGAACGCGCCGGCGATGATCATCAGGGCGGGGCCCAGCACCCGGCGCGTGGCTTCCAGCAGCAGGGCCATGCCGCAGCCGGCCACCACCAGATCGAGTGGGGTGGGGCTCCCGGGGCGCCGCGCAAGCTCCTGGTGATAGATGAACAGATAGGCGGCGCAGAAGGCCGCCAGGATCGCCAGTCCCCAGTCCATGGCCGGTACGCGCGTGAGCGGCGCGGGCCGAAGGTTGGGCCAGGACATGGCCACGATCACCGCGCCGATGATGGCGAACACGCCGGCGCGTGGCAGTTCCGAGAGATGGTTGTAGGCGGCCAGGCCCAGCACACCCAGGCCGAAGATCACGAAAAACACGCCCGCAACGGGCCTGTGCCGACGGGCCAGGGGTGACCAGCCGGGAAACGCCAGAAATGCCAGAAAAACGGCAAAGGCCAGGTGAATCGCCCGGGCCTGGGTTTCGGGAATGACCAGGAAACCCAGCCAGTACCCGAACGGCGAGGCAATCCAGACCTGGAACAGCGACCACGCCAGGGCGGTGGCGTAGATGAGGGCGCGGGTCAGGGCGCCCGGATCCCGGGCGCCCGCCTCCATGGAGACAACCAGTTGCGCCGCCTCAGGGGCGGCCGAAGCCCCGGCCCGGGGGGCCGGGGTCTGATCAGGCGCCGTCATGGGTACGACGCGCGCTATACCAAGGCGTCAGTTCCCGAGCAGGCCGGCCTCGCGGAAGTAGCGCTTGGCGCCCTCGTGCATGGGGGCGGAGAGGCCCTGTCCCACCATGGATTCCTTCTCAAGTACTTCAAATGCAGGGTGCATCCCCTTGAAAGCACTAAAGTTCTCGAACACCGCCTTGACCAGATGGTAGACGGCATCCTCGGAGGTGTCGGTGGAGGACACCAGGGTGGCGCCCACGCCGAACGTCTGGATGGAATCCTCATGTCCCGGGTACATGCCGCCCGGAATGGTGGCGCTGAAGTAGTAGGGCGTCGCCTCCACCAGGCGGTCGATGACCTCGCCTTCCACCGGGATGATCCGGGCGTTGCAGGTGGCGATGGGCTCCTGGATCGCGGCGGACGGATGCCCGACGGTGAACAGCACCACGTCGATACGGTTGTCGCACAGCGCCTGGCCCTGTTCGCGGGACGGTAGTTCCGAGGCCAGCGAAAAGTCAGACATGCTCCAGCCGTATTCCTCCATGAGGCGTTCCACGGTGCCGCGCTGACCGGAGCCGGGGTTGCCCACGTTCACGCGCTTGCCCAGGATCTCCTCGAACTTCGTGATGCCGCTGTCGGGGCGCACCAGGACCGTGAAGGGCTCCGGGTGCAGGGAGAACAGCGCACGCAGAGACTCATGCGGACCGGCTTCCTCGAAGCGATCGCTGCCGTGATAGGCATGGTACTGCCAGTCGGACTGCACCACGCCCAGGTTCATCTCGCCCTGACGGATGGCATTGAGGTTGAACACCGACCCGCCGGTGGATTCGGCGTTGCAGCGAATGCCGTGTTCACTCGTGCCCCGATTCATGAGTCGGCAGACGTTCTGGCCCGTCGGATAGTACACGCCGGTTACACCGCCGGTGCCGATGGTGAGGAAACGTTCCTGTGCCACCGCCGTGGTGCCCAGCGACACGAGGGCGGTGGCGAGCAGGGTGCCGGTAAGCAGGCCTTTCAGACTCGGTGTATTCATGGTTGCTGGTCTCCTTGGATAAACCGTGCTGCCGGCCCTGCCGGCTGCCAGATGAATGGACACAGAATATGGGGCCGGATTCTGCCGGCAAGCGCAAAATACAGTATAATTTCCGTCTTTTTTCCGGACACCATACCAGACGTCCTCCCGGGAGTGTACGCAATGTTTTCCATCCAGATGGGTATAGCAGGATATGACGAAGAACTGTGGCAGGCCATTGAAGGCGAGGCCCGCCGACAGGAGGAACACATCGAGCTGATCGCCTCGGAAAACTACGCCAGCCCCCGGGTCATGGAGGCGCAGGGCTCCGTGCTCACCAACAAGTACGCCGAAGGTTATCCCGGCAAGCGTTACTACGGCGGGTGCGAGTACGTGGACGTGGCGGAACGGCTCGCCATAGAGCGCGTGAAGGAACTGTTCGGTGCCGACTACGCCAATGTGCAGCCCCACTCGGGTTCCCAGGCCAATGCGGCCGTGTACATGGCGCTGCTCAACCCCGGCGACACCGTGCTCGGCATGAGCCTGGCCCACGGCGGTCACCTGACCCACGGCGCCAAGGTGAATTTCTCCGGCAAGCTCTATAACGCCGTGCAGTACGGCATCGACGACGAGGGCTACATCGATTTCGACGAAGTGGAGCGCCTCGCTGTGGAACACAAGCCGAAGATGATCATCGGCGGCTTCTCCGCCTATTCCCGCGCGATCGACTGGCAGAAATTCCGGGACATCGCCGACAAGGTCGGCGCCTGGCTGCTGGTGGACATGGCGCACGTGGCCGGTCTGGTGGCGGCGGGCGTCTACCCGAGCCCGGTACAGATCGCCGACGTGACCACCTCCACCACCCACAAGACCCTGCGCGGTCCGCGCGGCGGCATCATCCTCGCGAAGAGCAACCCGGACGTCGAGAAGAAGCTCAACTCGTTGGTGTTTCCCGGCACGCAGGGCGGCCCCCTGATGCACGTGATCGCCGCCAAGGCGGTGGCCTTCAAGGAGGCCCTGGAACCGGAGTTCAAGACCTATCAGAAGCAGGTGGTCGCCAACGCCCGCACCATGGCCGCCACCATCATGGAGCGCGGCTACAAGGTGGTGTCCGGTGGCACTGACAACCATCTCTTCCTGGTGGACCTGATCGACAAGGGCCTGACCGGTAAGGCCGCCGACGCGGCGCTGGGCGCCGCGAACATCACCGTGAACAAGAATGCCGTGCCCAACGACCCCCAGTCGCCCTTCGTCACCAGCGGCATCCGCATCGGCACCCCCGCCATCACCACCCGCGGCTTCGGCGAGCAGGAATCCCGCGACCTCGCCAACTGGATCTGCGATGTACTGGACGATCATGAGAACGCCACAGTTATCGAGTCCGTAAAGGCGAAGGTGTTGGATATCTGCGCCCGATTCCCCGTCTACGGTCAATGAGGAGCATCAGGTACAAAGTACAGGATACAAGGGGAAAGGGGTTTAACCCCTTGTACCTTGTTCCTTTACCCTTGTACCTGCCCTGACCATGCGGTGCCCTTTTTGCGGAGCCCCCGATACCCGGGTGATCGACTCCCGCCTCGCGGGGGAGGGTGATCAGGTGCGCCGGCGCCGTGAGTGCCTGTCCTGCTCGGAGCGTTTCACCACCTACGAAAACGCCGAGCTCAACATGCCCCGGGTGGTCAAGCGCGACGGTTCCCGGGAGCCGTTCTCCGAGGAGAAACTCAAGTCCGGCATGTTGCAGGCGCTGGAGAAGCGCGCCGTCTCCACCGACCGGGTGGAAGAGGCGGTGGCGCGCATCAAGCGAAAGCTCCTCGGGCAGGGGGAGCGCGAGGTGCCCTCCAGGCGGGTCGGCGAGTGGGTCATGGAGGAACTGCGCGGCCTGGACCAGGTGGCCTACATCCGCTTTGCCTCCGTCTATCTCAGCTTCGCCGACGTGCAGGCCTTCCGCGAGGTCATCGAACGCCTGGAAAAGGACCCCACGCCCGAGATGCGCAAGCACCAGATCCCGCTGCTGGGTGAGGAGGATGAGCATGGGCAGGGTTGACGGGAAAGGCAATGGACAGGATTGACAGGATGTTTTCAGGATTAACAGGATATTCTTGATGAAAAATGCTTTTTAACATCCTGTAAATCCATAAAAATCCTGTTCATCCTGTCCATTGCCTTTCCTGTCAATCCTGTCCATTAACCTTGCCAGACATGACCACCGAAGCAGACCACCGTTACATGGCCCGGGCGCTGGTGCTGGCGCGGCGGGGGCTGTACACCACGGACCCGAATCCGCGGGTGGGCTGCGTCATCGTGCGCGACGGCGAGGTGGTGGGTGAGGGGTTTCACGTGCGCGCCGGGGAGCCTCATGCGGAGATCCTGGCCCTCCGGCAGGCCGGAGAGGCGGCCAGCGGGGCGACGGTCTACGTGAGCCTTGAGCCCTGCGCCCATCACGGCCGCACCCCGCCGTGTGCCGATGCCCTCGTGGCGGCCGGCGTGGGGCGCGTGGTGGCGGCCATGCGGGACCCCAATCCCCGGGTGGCCGGGGAAGGTCTGGCGCGGGTGGCCGCCGCAGGGATCGGCACTACCTCCGGAGTTCTGGAAAACGAGGCGCGTGCCATCAATCCGGGGTTCGTCAGCCGCATGGAGCGGGGACGGCCCTACGTGCGCGTGAAGCTGGCCATGAGCCTGGACGGGCGCACGGCCATGGCCTCGGGAGAGAGCCGGTGGATCACCGGGGAAGCGGCGCGGCGCGAAGTCCAGTTCTTGCGTGCCCGGGCCGGGGCCATCCTGACCGGATCGGGCACCGTGCTCGCCGACGACCCGCGGCTGGATGTGCGCCTCAGCGCGGAGGACTTGGGTATTGAGGGCCCGGTGCGCCAGCCCCTGCGGGTGATCCTGGACACGGCGCTGGCGTGTCCGTCCGCGGCACGACTGCTGGACACCGGTGGCTCCGTCCTGCTGCTCACCGGCAAGCAGGACAGTGCGCGTCATGCGCCGCTGCAGGCCCGGGGGGCAGAGGTGGTGACGTTGCCCTTGGCCCAAGGGCGGCTGGACCTGCGCGCGTTGATGGCGCTGCTGGCGGAGCGCGAGATCAACGAGGTGCACGTGGAGGCCGGCCCCCGGCTGTCCGGCGCCTTGATGGAGGCCGGACTGGTGGATGAACTGGTGATCTACATGGCCCCGCACCTGATGGGCAGCGCCGCCCGGGGCCTCATGGAACTCGGGCTTGAGACCATGGACGAGCGTATCGCGCTCAAGATCGAGGACATCCGCGCCGTGGGCGAGGACTGGCGCATCACCGCGCGGCCGATTGGAACACCTTGAATGGACAGGATGAACAGGATTTCTCAGGATTAACAGGATCACTTTAAGTTAAAGAATTTAATTAACATTTATTAGTAGTATCCTGTAAATCCGGAAAAATCCTGTCAATCCTGTCCATTAAGCTCTTAACAGAGAGAACCAGAGCCATGTTCACAGGCATCATCCAGGCCGTCGGCGAGATCGCCGCCATCGAACCCAGGGGTGGAGACTCCCGCCTTCGGGTGCGCACGGGCAAGCTGGATCTCTCCGACGTGCGTCTCGGCGACAGCATCGCCGTCAACGGCGTGTGCCTCACGGCGGTGGACCTGCCGGGTGACGGATTTGCGGCGGACGTGTCGGGGGAGACGCTCTCGCTCACCACACTCGGTGCCTTGAAGTCCGGTGATCCGGTGAACCTGGAAAAGGCCCTGATGCCCACCACGCGTCTCGGCGGACACCTGGTCAGCGGCCACGTGGACGGCGTGGGGGAGGTGCTGGCAATGCGCGACGACGGGCGCTCGGTGCGCTACGATATGCGCGCCCCGGAGGGGCTTGCCCGCTACATCGCACCCAAGGGTTCCATTTGCGTGGACGGCGTGAGTCTCACGGTAAACAGCGTGGACGGTGCGGTGTTCTCTGTGAACATTGTGCCCCACACCCGGCAGGAGACCACCTTCAGCACCTACCGGGTGGGCACCCGGATCAATCTCGAGGTGGACCTGATCGCCCGCTACCTGGAACGGCTGCTGCTCGGGGACAGGGCGGCCCAACCCGGCTCGCGCCTGACAGAGGCCTTCCTGGCGGAGCACGGGTTTCTCGGGAAGGCATAAAATGGACAGGATTGACAGGATGTTTCAGGATTAACAGGATTTTATGGTTTAAAAACAATTCTTAATATCCTGTTAATCCTGGAAAATCCTGTTCATCCTGTCCATTGCTTTTCACGTATTCACCATGATCACAGCACCCGGATGACCATGCCCTTCAACAGCACAGAAGAGATCATCGAGGACCTGCGCCAGGGGCGCATGGTGGTCATCCTGGATGACGAGGACCGGGAGAACGAGGGCGACCTGCTAATGGTGGCCTCCCTGGTGCGCCCGGAGGACGTGAATTTCATGGCCCGCTACGGGCGCGGCCTCATCTGCCTGACCCTGACCCGGGAACGCTGCCGGCAGCTTCGGCTGCCGCTGATGGTCAACGATACCAACGACCAGCACGGGACCAATTTCACGGTGTCCATCGAGGCGGCGGAAGGCGTGACCACCGGGATCTCCGCCTACGATCGTGCCCATACCATCCGTACAGCCGTGGCCCCCAATGCGAAGCCCAGCGACCTGGTTCAGCCCGGGCATGTGTTTCCCCTGATGGCCCGGCCGGGCGGGGTGCTGGTGCGCGCCGGGCATACGGAGGCCGGCTGCGATTTCGCGCGCCTGGCGGGATTCGAGCCCGCTGCGATGATCGTGGAAATCCTCAACGAGGACGGCACCATGGCACGGCGCCCGGACCTGGAGCGTTTCGCCGCCGAGCACGGACTCAAGATCGGCACCATCGAGAACCTGATCCGTTATCGCATCGAGAACGAGAAGAGCGTCGAGCACGTGGCCGAAACACCCTTTCCGACGGAGTTCGGCGAATTCCGCCTGCACGCCTTCGAGGATGCGATCGACAAGGAACTGCACTTCGTTCTGGTGATGGGTGACATCCGCGGTGAAGAGCCGACGCTGGTTCGGGTGCACGTGGAACATACCCTGTGCGACGCGCTGGCCTACAATGGCCCCCAATGCGGCTGGCCGCTTCGCGACGCGTTGTCGCGGATTGCGCGGGCGGGCAAGGGCGTGGTGGTCATCATCCGCAAGCGCGAATCCTCCCGCGAACTGGTACGACGCATTCGGGATATGGCTATTGCGGGGGGAAAGGCCGAAGAAGCTTCCCACCATACGGAGCCGGCGGAACTGCGTACCCACGGTGTTGGGGCCCAGATCCTCGCCGAACTGGGTGTGCGCAAGATGCGCCTCCTTTCGGCCCCGAAACGTTTCCACGGTCTCGGCGGCTTCGGTCTGGAGGTTGTGGAGTATGTGAATGACTGATTCAAAATTCAAAGTTCAAGATTCAAGATTCAAGATTCAAGGCGGTGCGCAGCACTGAGTTCTAGTATCTTTTACCTCTCGGTTCCCATACTGGACATGAAATGAATAACATCGAAACCATCGAAGGGGATTTCACCGACGCTGCAGGCGGCCGTTACGGTATCGTGCTGGCGCGTTTCAACAGCTTCATCGTCGAGCGCCTGCTGGAAGGCACAGTCGACACCCTGCGCCGCCACGGGGTCAAGGAGGGGAGCCTGACCGTTGTGCGTGTGCCGGGGGCCTACGAGTTGCCGCTGGCGGCCCAGGCCATGGCGAAGTCGGGCAAGTACGACGCGATCATCGCGCTGGGTTGCGTGATCCGGGGCGCCACACCGCATTTCGACTACGTGGCGGGCGAGAGCGCCAAGGGCCTGGCGGCAGTGTCCATGGAATCCGGCCTGCCGGTGGCCTTCGGCGTACTCACCACGGACACCATCGAACAGGCCGTGGAGCGTGCAGGCACCAAGGCGGGCAACAAGGGAGTCGATGCCGCCATGGGTGCCCTGGAGATGGTGAGCCTGATGAAACGGCTCAAGGGCTGATCTTGTCCTCCACCCACGCACGCCGTCTCAGTCATGCGCGCCGACAGGCCCGGAGAGTGGCCATGCAGGCCCTCTACCAGTGGCAGATGACCGGCTACGAACCGAAGGACATCCTGCTCCAGTATCGGGAAGACCCCGAACTGGACAAGGCGGACAAGGACTATTTCCGGGAGCTGTTCCTGGGTGTCACCGACGAGGCTGTCGATCTCGATGAACTGCTCTCCGGCCACATGGATCGCGGTGCGGCGGAACTGGATCCGGTGGAACGTGCCATCCTGCGGGTGGCCGCGTTCGAGTTGAAGGAACGCATGGATATCCCCTACCGGGTCGTCATCAACGAGGCGGTGGAGCTGACCAGGAAATTCGGCGCCACAGAGGCCCACAAGTTCGTCAATGGTGTACTGGACAAGCTGGGACGGCAGCTTCGCGGCCCCGAGGCGGGATGAAGGCAAATCCGGATTCAAGATTCAAAATTCAAAATTCAAGGGAAAGGCAAGCCCGGCGTCGCCGCAAGCCGAGACGACTGCCGGGACACCCCCTTGAATCTTGAACATTGAATCTTGAATCGTCCTTTCCGTGTCCGAATTCGATCTCATCCGAAACTACTTCACCTGGCCCGCTTCCCGCGAGGACGTGACCCTGGGTGTGGGTGATGACGGGGCGCTGCTGCGTGTGCCGCCGGGCCAGGAACTGGTGGTCTGTGTCGACACCCTGGCGGCGGGCGTGCATTTTCCCGACGAGACTCCCGCTGATGCCCTGGGACACAAGGCCCTTGCGGTGAACCTGAGCGATCTGGCTGCCATGGGTGCGGAGCCGGCCTGGGCGACGCTGGCGCTGACCTTGCCGGCGGCGGATGAAGACTGGGTGGGGGCGTTCAGTGAAGGATTCCGGTCACTTGCAGAGGAGTACGGAGTGGCCCTCGTCGGTGGTGATACCACGAGAGGCCCGCTGAGCATCACCGTGCAGGTGATGGGTTTCGTGCCACGGGGGCACGCGCTGCGCCGCGACGGGGCGCGCCCGGGAGACGGCATTTACGTGACCGGTACGCTGGGCGATGCGGCACTGGGCCTTCGCCACTGGACGCAGCGCACCACGGACGGTCCGCACGTGCATGCGTTGCTGGCACGGCTCATGCGGCCCGTGCCCCAAGTCGCCGCCGGGCTGGCCTTGCGCGGCCTCGCCGGGGCGGCCATCGACCTGTCAGACGGGCTGCTCGCCGATCTCGGTCACGTGCTCGACGCGTCCGGTACGGGGGCCGCCATCAACCTGGCCCAACTGCCCCTCTCCGATGCCTTCCGTGCGGTGAGCGGCGATGCGCCGGACTGGTCGCTGCCGCTTTCCGGGGGTGATGACTACGAACTGCTGTTCACCCTTGCACCGGATATGGAAGCAAGGGCGCGGGAGGTGCTGCCTGTGCCCTTCACGCGCATCGGTACGATCGAGGCGTCGCCCGGCATTCGTGTCACGGACGGGGAAGGGCAGCCGTTTTCGCCCTCCCGTAGCGGCTACCGTCATTTCAACTGACACGCGCGTCCCCACGACCAAAAGCGGATCAGCACACATGCCCCGAGTCGAACAACCGCCGGCACGTACCGTATTGACCGATCCGGTGCACTTTCTCGCCTTCGGATTCGGCTCCGGCCTTTCACCCTGGGCGCCCGGCACCGCAGGCACGGTGGCGGCCATTCCCGTCTACCTGCTGCTCCAACCGCTGCCCCTGTGGGCTTACCTTCTGGCCACGCTGCTGGTCATCCTTGCGGGCTTCTGGCTTTGTGGCGTCAGTGCCCGGCGGCTCGGTGTTCACGATCACCCGGGCATCGTCTGGGACGAGATTGCCGGCTTCCTGGTCACCATGATCGCGGCGCCCGCGGGCTGGTGGTGGGTGGTCATCGGGTTCGTCCTGTTCCGGTTTTTCGACATCGTCAAGCCGTGGCCGGTGCGCTGGGTCGACCGGCGTATGCACACGGGGGCGGGCATCGTGCTGGACGACGTAGTGGCGGGAATCTATGCACTGGCGGTCATGCAGTTGCTGGCCTGGTGGCTGGTTTAGGGTTATAACCGACCGCGTACCCTCGGTGTTTACGGCAGGGAATGGACACATGACCCGCGTTCGTGCGCTGACCGCCCTGGTGGCTGCACTGATCCTGATGCTGGCAGGCCCGCTTCAGGCCAGGGACCTGCTCGTCCTGGGGATCTTCCCGGACCGCGCGCTGATCCAGGTGGACGGTGAGCGGCACGTGTTGCGTGTCGGCGAGGCGACCGACCACGGCATTCGCCTGCTGTCCACCGACAGTCGGGCGGGGCATGTGACGCTTGAGGTGGCGGGGCAGCGACGGCAGGTGGCCCTGGGCAGCCGTGCAGGGGGCGCCTTCCAGCCGCGCCAGAGTTCGCGGGCGCAGATCTATCCCAACTCGGCCGGAGCCTATACCACCACCGGCAGCGTCAACGGCCGGACCGTCACCTTCCTGGTGGACACGGGCGCCACCTCGGTGGCGATGAACAGCAACGAGGCCCGGCGCCTGGGCATCGATTACACCCGCGGCCATTTGACCCAGGTCCACACGGCCTCCGGAACGGCCTTCGCGTACCGCGTCACGCTGGACCGGGTGCGGGTGGGCGATATCGAGCAGCGCAACGTGGAGGCCATGGTCGTGACCGGGGATGCTCCGCGCATCGCCCTGCTGGGCATGAGCTTCCTCAACCGGGTGGAACTGCGCAACGAGGGGCAGGCCCTGATCCTCGAGCAGCGTTTCTGAGCGCGCCGCGACCGGCTGTTGCGCTGCCGGCGCGTCCTTCCAGGAAATTCATCCCTCGCGGATGTGCAGATGTCCGGTTTCGAAAGTGCGCTGATGTTCCGGGTGAACGCCGGTCGCCAGCGCCGCCTCGCGCGCGACCTGCACAAACGACGCCGGACCGGCAATGAACGCGTAGCGATCCGCCGGACGGCTGATCCCCTGCAGTGCGTTGTCCAGAAGGGACCTGAGCGACCGTGCGTCAGATCCCGATTCCCACTCCAGGCCCCGGTAGTGGAAATTGTCGATGGCATCCTGCCATGCACGGCACAGGTTGCCCTGGTAATGCCCTGTCGAGTTGTTGGCCACCCACAGGAGGTCGATGTCCTCGGTGTTCTCCTGGGCGAGCACATGTTCCACCAGACTGCGCACCGGTGCGAATCCGGTATCGGCGGCCAGGAACAACAGTGGACGCGGTTTCTCATCGGGCAGTACGAAATCACCGAAAGGACCGTGCACTTCCACCGTATCCCCGTTGCGGGTCTGTTCGAAGCAGTGCCGGACGAACGGATCATCATCCTGCGCGTTCAGGTGCAGTATCAGGTTGCGGTCGTCGCACGGGCAGTTGGCAAGCGGCTGCGTGGTGGACACGGCACCGTTGTCCATTTCCAGCTGCACATGCTGCCCGGCGAGGAAACGAAGGCGCCGGGTGCGCGGTGTCTGAAGGCGCATGATCAGTAC
Organism: Thioalkalivibrio denitrificans; assembly: GCF_002000365.1. Classification (GTDB taxonomy): domain Bacteria; phylum Pseudomonadota; class Gammaproteobacteria; order Ectothiorhodospirales; family Ectothiorhodospiraceae; genus Thioalkalivibrio_A; species Thioalkalivibrio_A denitrificans. Next base: position 65,904 of record NZ_MVBK01000040.1, read on the forward strand.
ATCGGGATTCGGGCGCTCGGTGCCGCGCACCGTGGTGGAGATGTCCTGCATCGGGATCTGGTCGGGGTGCTCGGCGACGTTCGTGTCCACCACCAGATCCGACTCCGGCGTGACCGAACACAGCAACGCATAACCCGCGAGCTTCTCTGTTTCGGTGAGTGCGTAGTCATGCGCCCGGACCTTTTTCACCTGCCCGGACACCACCCGGGCCCGGCAATCGCCGCAGCTGCCGTTGGTGCATCCGTAGCTGATGGCGATGCCGGCACGCAGTGCCGCTTCCACGACGGTTTCCTCTCCTTCCACCGGGAAGCTGTGGTCACCGGAAACGAGTCGGACGGTCCAGGAACTCATGGTTGGTTGCTTGGTTGTAGACCCATGACAGTGTATCACCCGGCATGCTGCGGGTTGTCCGTGCGGCCCGAAAGACGGTCTGCGAGACGTTCATGTACCGCCAGCAGGGCGGGAATCACCAGCAGCACCAGCAGCGTCGCGACGCCGAGGCCGAAGACGATGGACACGGCCATGGGAATCAGGAACTGGGCCTGCACGGATCGCTCGAACAGCAGGGGCGTGAGACCCGCGATGGTGGTGAAAGACGTCAGCACCACCGCACGCAGGCGTTGGCAGGAGGCCTCCACGATGGCCGTTTCGCGGCCCATGCCCTCTTCGCGCAGGGACTGGTAAAAACTCACCAGGATGATGGAGTTGTTGACCACGATGCCGGTCAGACCGAACAGGCCGAACAAGGACAGGATGGTCAGCTCCAGGCCCATGAGCCAGTGGCCCACCAAGGCGCCCAGCAGCCCGAAGGGTATGATGGCCATCACCACCAGCGGCCAGCCGTAGGAGCCGAACACCCAGGCCAGCACCAGGTAGATCATGACCAGGGCGAAGAACAGGCCCGTGCGCATGTCCCCGAGGGTTTCCGCCTGATCGGCCGCCCGGCCTTCGAAGGAATATTCCACGCCGTACAGTCGGTCAAGATCCGGCAGCACGTCCCGCGCCAGTTGCTCACGGATGCGCGCGGCGTTGTTCTGCGTGCGGTCCACCTCGGCGGAGACGGACACGGCGAGCCGCCCGTCCGCGTGGCGCAATGCCTCGAAGCCCTGCCGCGGCAGGAGTTCGGCCACCGTGTCCAGCGGCGCGACACCGCTATCCGGCAGCACCACCGCGAAACGCTCCAGTGTGGCCGTGCGATGGCGCTCCTCGTCCGGAAGCACCACGCGCACCTCGATCTCCTCGAGCCCCTCCTGGTAGATCTGCACCATGCGTCCGTCAAAGGCGGCGCGCAGCTGCCGGCCCAGGGATTCGATGGTGAGACCCAGCGCCAGACCCTCGGGCTTCAGCCGGTAGATCAGTTGTTCCCGCCCGAAGGGCATGTCGTCCTCGACCGCGTAGACGCCCGGGAAGTCGTTCAGTGCCTCCGCCAGATCCAGTGCGGCCAGCTTGAGGCGATCGGGATCCGCACCCGTGAGGCGCACGTCCACATCCCGTCCCGGCGGGCCCGTCTGACGCTCGGTGATGCTGAACAGTTCCAGGCCGGCGGGTTCGCGCACCCGTTCCCGCCAGGCCCGGATGAAGTCGGTGTTGCGCACGTCACGCCGGTCCGGTGAGACCAGTTCCACCAGGATCGATGCGAACTGATCGCCGGTCGGTCCCGCCACGCCGCCCTGGTCCACACCGCTGCCGAGGCGCACCACCACGTTGCGGATCAGGCCGCCGCCGAGGGCCTCCTCCGCATCGAACAGGGCCGCCTCGACCTGGCGCACGAAGGCCTCGACGCGCTGCGGCGGCGTGCCCGCCACGAAGTTCGCCGCGGCGTTCACCACGGTGCCCTCGGGGCTCGGAAAAAAGGTGAAGCCGATGCGTCCGCCGGCCATCAGACCAACGGACAGGATCAGCACGGCGACGGCACCGGCCAGGGTGGTGCCTGCGTGACCCACGGCGTACTGCACCGTTCGCCGGAAGCCGTGCTCCCGGAAGTGCTCGAAACGGGCGTCGAAGCGGGCGCGAAACGAGCCTTCCCGGGGCGGGCGGATCTTCTCCATGCTGTGCTTAAGATGCGCGGGCAGGATCAGGAAGCTGATGATCAGCGTGGCAAGGATCACGCAGACCACCACCACGGGGATGTCGAAGAGGATATTGCCGATGATGCCGCCGATGAGCATGAGCGGCACGAAGGCCGCCACCGTGGTGAGCGAGGCGGAGATCACCGGCGCGAACATGCGCCGGGCCCCGCGCTCGGCGGCCTGGGTGGGGGTCATGCCGCGCTGGTACTGGGTGTACGCGTGTTCGCCGACCACGATGGCATTGTCGACGATGATGCCCAGCGACATGATGAAACCGAACAGTGAGATCATGTTGATGCTGCCGCCCAGCAGCCACAGGACAAGAAAGGCGGCGGTAAAGGCCACGGGGATGCCGAGTGCCACCCGCAGCGCCAGGCGCCCGTTCAGAAACAGGAACAGGATCCCCAGGACCAGCAGCAGGCCGCCCAGGCCGTTCTTGAGCAGCAGCATGATGCGCTCGTGAATGAGTTCCCAGAACTGGTCGTAGAGGTGCAGTTCCACGCCCGGGGGCAGGGTGGGGGTGATCTCCTCGATCCAGTCCATGAGAATGCGCGAGGAGTGCAGCGCGTCGGCGGTTTCGGTGCGCTGCAACTGCATCTCCACGGCCGGACGCCCCAGGTAGCGCACCGACACCTGGTTGTCGCGGGGTCTGCGCTCGATGCGTGCGATATCCCCCAGGCGGATCAGGCCGCCTTCGGCGTCGGAGCGCAGGGGCAGGTGCTCGAATCCGATTTCCTCGCGGCGCTGTTCCAGGCTCCGCAACTGCCGCGCCGTGTCGTCCCGGCCCACCATGCCCGCCGGCAGGTCACGGGAGAGCGCGGCGATGCGGTCGCCGATGTCGTCCAGGCTCATGCCCAGGTCCAGACTGCGGGCCATGGGCACCTGGACGGCCATCTCCTCATCATGCAGACCCTTGAAGTCGATGCGCGCGATGCCCCGGTCAAGCAGCTGCTGCTCGAAGTCGCGCACCAGCGGGCGCAACTGGCGCATATCGTCCGGACCGGTGACCAGAAGCCGGGCAACCGGTTCGTAGCGGATCACGCGCGTGACGATGGGTTCCTCGGCCGCCTCCGGCAGGTTGCGCTGCTGCGCCACCAGGTCCCGGACCTGTTCGGTGGCCAGGGACATGTCCGTGCCGGACTCGAACTCCAGCGTGATGGCGGCCACGCCCAGCGCGGCGGTGGAGGTCATCTCGCGCAGGCCGTCCACGGTGCGCAGGTCCTGTTCCAGCGGGATGACGATGCCGGTCTCCACGTCCTCGGCGCTGGCGCCGGTCCACAGGACCCTGACGGTGACGAAATCCAGCGCGAAGTTGGGAAAGAACTGGGTATTGAGCTTAAGCAGCGCCCAGGAGCCGGCCAGCAGCATGATGGCCACCAGCAGGTTGGCGGCCACGCGATGGCGCAGGAACAGGCCGATGGGTCCGCGGGGGCGTGCCATGGTCAGTCGACGTCCGTTTCGATGCGCAGGCCGTCCACCGCATTGGGCAGGCGCGTGGTCACGAGCCTGTCGCCGTCACGAATCCCCGGGCTGTGCACCAGCACGCGTTCACGTCCTTCGGCGTCGATCCATTCGCCGCGCCGATCCACGGTCAGCGCGCGCATGCGCCCTTCCTCCTCCCGATAGACCCGGTCGGTACCGTACAGGGCCTCGAAGGGCAGGGCGATCACGTCGGCCTGTTCCGGCAGCGTCAGGCGCACGGTGAGGAAACGACCGAGGGGCGCGTGCTCACCGCCCTCCACGATCCGGAACAGACCCTCCACACCGGCCCCCGTGGCGGGGGCCTCGCCGGCCAGGCGGGTGAGTTCCATGCGCACCTCCGCCCTGTCGATCTCGCCCCGGGCCGTGAGCGTTTCGCCGGCTTCCAGTGCGGTGCGAACCATGGGCAGGTACAGGGCGGGGATGCGTGCGCGCACCTCCAGGGCCCTGGCGTCAAACAGGGTCACCAGCACGTCACCCACCCGCACCCGGTCGCCGGGGGCGACGGCCAACCGGGCGATGCGTCCGTCGAACGGGGCGCGCACGCGAGTGCGCTCCAGATTCAGCCGCGCGTCCTCCAGTTGCGCCTCGGCGCGCTGCTCACGGGCGGCGAGTTGCGCCATGCGGGCATCGAAGTCCTCCAGGGCCAGGCGCCGCGTGTTCACCGCCAGGGCCTGCTGCTCGTATGCCCGCCGGGCGTCGTCCAGGGCACTCAGGCTGCCCGCGTCGCGGGCCAGCAGGTCACGGGCGCGATCCACGTTGCGCGCAGTCAGTTCCAGCAGGGCCTCGTCGTGGCCCAGGGCCTCCCTGTCACGCACATGCCTGAGTCGCTCCGCGGTGATCTGGGCGCGGATATCGGCAAGATCCGCCTCCCGCTGCATGACCTGCAGGGCCGTCTCGCGCTCATCCAGCCGGACCAACACGTCATCTGCGGCGACCATGCGGCCTTCCTCGGCGGGCGTGTCGCGCACGTCCGCCTCCACCGCTGCGCGCAGGTTTGCGGTACGGGGTGTGGTCACGTGGCCGTAGAGCTGCAAAGCGGGCGACAGCGTTTGCGGCGAGACCACCTCGGAATCGACCCGCCAGACCCGTTCGGCCACTTCCATGGGCGGGCTTTCGGGGGCGGTGGCCCGAAGGATCAGGAAACCGGTGATGCCGGCCGCCAGGATGAGCAGGGGCAGCAGGGCACGGAAAGGGCGGGGCAGGGTCATGAAAAAAGCGCTTCCTTGAGACGTGCAGGTCTTGGAATTCTTGCGGTTCAGGGTGCAGAGGCGACTCCCACAGTGACGGTGTCACGAAGGAAGCGCAGAGACAAGATACAAGATGCCAGAGACAAGTGGAAAAGCCGCTCTGGATTTTTCTTGCATCTTGCCTCTTGTATCTTGCCTCTGGAGCTCTACTACCCCATCAGTGCGACGCTCTTGATCAGTGCATAGACAGGTTGCCCGGGCGCCAGATTCAACTGAGCGGCTGCCCGGGTGGTGATTTCGGCCAGCAGCAGCTGGCCGTCGGCGGTGCGTGAGGCCACCAGGCTGCGGTGGTCCCTGAGCGGATCGATCCGCTCGATCGTCACCCGGAGATGGTTCTGGATGCTGATCCGTTGCGGATCGTCCAGCGCCAGGCTCACGTCCCGGGCCAGGATCCGCAGGCGCCCCGTGCCGCCCGACGGCCGGTCGTCCGGGCAGGCGACCCAGAGCCGCGTCCCGTTGGTCCCGAAAGGGCGCAGCCCCTCATCCGCCATGGGCCCGAGCGCCCCTTCCAGGACCGAGGCGGGGCCCTCGTCGGCAAACAGGGGCGAGTCCGCCCGGCCCAGCGCCTCGCGCAGGGTCTCGCTGCGTTCGATGCGTCCCTCGTGCATGAACACCACCCGATCGGCCAGGCGCTCCACCTCATCGGGGGCATGGGTGACCATGACGATGGGTACGCCGGCTTCCTTTGCGAGCCTGGAGAGGAAAGGCATGATCTCGCGCTTGGTCTGGGCGTCGAGCGCCGAGAGCGGTTCGTCCAGGAGCAACAGCTGGGGGCTGGTGAGCAGTGCCCGCCCCAGGGACACCCGCTGGCGCTGGCCGCCGGAGAGCCGGTCGATGGGACGTTCCAGCAATTCGGGGATGCCCAGCATGTCGGCCACTTCCGGCAGGTGCAGCCGACGCTGCGACTTCGGCGTGCGCTTGTAGCCGTAGAGCAGGTTGTCGCGTACCGAGAGATGGGGCAGGAGGCTGTGCTCCTGGAACACCAGGCCGATGCGCCGATGGTGCAGGGGCACGAAGTGCCGCCCCTCCTGCCACAGCCGATCACCAAAGCGCACGCGGGCACCGCGCACCCTTTCAAGCCCCGCAATGATGCGCAACAACGTGGTCTTGCCACAGCCCGAACGGCCGAACAGGGAGGTCACGCCGTCCAGGGGCAGATCCATGTCCACGTCCAGCGTGAAGTGATCCCGCGTCAGGCAGGCACGGACCGCGAGGCTCATATTCTGGCCACCCGGAAGCGCCGCGTGATGCCGTAGACGATGAACAGGGTGAGGAAGGAGAAGATCAGCAGCATGAGCGAGAGACGGTGGGCCGATTCGTAGTTCATGGCCTCGGTATGGTCGTAGATGAGCACGGAGAGCACCTTGGTCTCGCCGGGGATGCTACCGCCCAACATGAGAATCACCCCGAACTCGCCCAGCGTATGGGCAAAGGTGAGCGTGGCCGCCACCACGAATCCGCCCCTGGTGAGCGGCAGGATCACGGTCAGGAAGCGATCGATCGCATTGGCGCCCAGGCTGCCGGCCACCTCCACGGGGCGGCGCCCCAGATTGTTGAAGGCCTCGGTCAGGGGCTGCACGGCGAAGGGCATGGAGTAGATCACTGAGGCGATCAGGATGCCTTCGAAGGTGAAGGCCAGGTGATGCAGGCCCATGGACTCCAGGGTGCCGCCCACGAAGCCCCGGGGGCCGAGCACAATGAGCATGTAGAAACCAAGCACCGTGGGTGGCAGCACCAGGGGGAGGGCGACCACGGCCTGTACCGCCACCCGTGCCGCGGAACGGCCGCTGGACAGCCACCAGGCGATGGGCGTGGCGATGACCAGCAGGATGAGGGTGGTGTAGAGGCAGAGCTTGAAGGTGACTTCAATGGCCTGCCAGTCTTCCGGGCCGAGACCGAACATGGGATCCGCCTTCCTGTCGTCGTTGCAGTCAGTGGTCGGATGTCTGCCGGATGGCCTACCCGGGCATCACGAAGCCGTAGCGTTCCATGACGTCATGGGCTTCGTCGGTCTCCATGAACCGCACGAAGTGCGTCACCGCTGCATTCCCGCCGCCGCGCCGGGTGACGACATAGCCCTGGGTCAGGGGGTTGTGCAGCGAGTCGTCGATCAGGTGATGGGGATGCTCGGCCAGCGCCGGGAACAGGGCCAGGGACAGGGCGATGATGCCCACGTCGGCGGCACCGGATTCCACCATCTGTGCGGCGTGGGCGATGTTCTCACCGAACACCAGCCTGGGCTGCACGGCCTCCCAGACCCCGGCGGCCTCCATGGCTTCCCGGGCACGCAGGCCGTAGGGGGCGTGGGAAGGCTGGGCGATGGCGATGCGGCGGATGCGCTCGTCGGTCGCCAGGTCCCGGAGAGTGAGCTGAGAGGCGTCCAGCGTGTTGCTCCAGATGACGATGCGACCGATGGCGTAGACGGCGGGGTCTGTCACGGTCAGGTCCGCTTCATGGAGTCGCTGGGGAAACCGGATGTCGGCGGAGAAGAAGATGTCGTAGGGCGCCCCGTTCATGATCTGGGTGGTCATCTTGCCGGACGAGCCGTAGATGACCCGCACCGCATGATCCGGATGCCGTTCACGATAGAGGGCGATGATGTCGTCCAGGGCGAAGCGCAGATCGGATGCGGCCGCGATCGTGAATCGCTCGGCCTGGGCGGAGAACGACAGCATGGGCAGTGCGGCGATCAGCACGCTCAGGAACAGGCGTTTCAACGAGGTGTTCCGAAGATTCATTGATCCGGAGTGCAAGTGAATGGTCAGGTGTTGACGGCGAGCATCACGTGCGGCGCCTTGATCAGCGCACACACCCGGCTGCCCACCGCCAGCCACGGGGCGGCGAGCGATTCACTGGTCACGATGGCGGTCAGGACACGGCCCTCGGCGAGTCGCAGCTTCACCTCGCCGTTGACGGCGCCGTCGCGGGTCTCGATCACGGTGCCGCACAACCGGTTGCGGGCGCTGCATCTGAGGGCGGGGTTGTCCTCGGCCAGGATCACGCTGGAGGCGTCGAACAGCACCTGCACCTCGCCACCCTCCACCAGCCCCAGATCGCCCACCGCCGCGCGGGTGACGATGGCCACCACGTCCTGGCCTCCGCCGATGTCCACGGACACCTGGTCGTTGACCGCGCCAGTGCGTATCTCTCTGATGCGACCCTGGAAGTGGTTGGCGGCAGTGGTGCGCATGGACATCTTCCTCATGAATCCGACCACGTCCCCCAGGTCCGAGAGACGCTCTTCCAGTTGCTCCATGAAGCGGCGATAGGCCTCGTCGGCGGCCCGATAGTGATGAATGACCCGGTGCCCGAACCGGGTGAGCCTTGTCCCGCCACCTCGCTTGCCGCCCGCCTGCCTGATGACCAGGGGCTGTTCCGCCAGGTTGTTCATGGCCTCGACGGCATCCCAGGCGGCCTTGTAGCTCATGCCCATGGACCGCGCGGCGGCGGAGATGGAGCCCGTCTCACCGATGCGCTCCAGCAGCTCGATGCGCCCGGCACCCAGAAAGCCCCGGTCGCTCACGTTCAGCCAGAATCGTCCGTCCACGTGGGCCTTCATGCACCTGCCTCCATGGGGAATGCGTTATATATCGTCGTATATAACGATCATGTCAAGAAAACTTCCCGATCCCACGGTTCGTAGGCCCGATAAGGCATAGCCGCATCCGGCACCGGGCTTACTGGTAGATGCCTTGGGGGTGCGGCTTATTCCTGGATCCCGTGGGATTGTCTAGCCACAGAGGTCACAGAGGTCACAGAGAAGAAAAAGACACGCGGACCTGTAGGTCGGGCTTTAGCCCGACAGAGCGGTGTCCGACAGAGCCCCTGCGTCGGGCTGAACGAATCGCCGGGAGCGATTCGTCGCGTGAGCCCCCTTGGGGTGAGGCGCAGGGAGGCGCCGAACAAGCCCGATCTGCAGGTCCGAAAGTTTTTTTCTCTGTGACCTCTGTGTCCTCTGTGGCTAAATAGCCTTGAACCACCCCAAGCATTGCTACACGAACCACCGTCCATGCTCCGCCTGATTCTGCCCATCCTCCTGCTGCTCCTCGCTATCCCAAACGCCGCCAGCGCGCAGAATCCGCTGCCCGCCCAGATCAACCGCGTCATCCAGGCCCACGGCATGGATCCGCAACAGATCGGCGTCTGGGTGCAGCCGGTGAGCGGGGGGGAGCCGTGGCTTGCGCACAACCCCGATACCGCGCTCAATCCGGCCTCGCTGATCAAGCTCGCCACCAGTCTGGCGGCCCTGGAGGTGTTGGGGCCCGCGTATACCTGGAAGACCCGCGTCCATCTGGATGGCCCCGTGCAAGGGGGCGTGCTTCAGGGGGATCTGTGGCTCATCGGGGGCGGCGATCCCTTTCTGGTGACCGAGGAGTTCTGGAAGCTCACGGGCGCGTTGCGTCGTCTGGGCATCCGCCGCATTGAAGGGGATCTGGTCTTCGACCTGTCCTATTTCGAGCTTCCGGAGGAGACGCCCGCCGACTTCGACGGGCAACCTCACCGGGTCTACAATCAGCCGCCCCATGCGATGCTGGTCAATTTCAACGCGCTCCACGTGGAGGTCTCCCCGGCCATGGACGGGGAACGCGTGGACGTGGCCGTCGATCCGCCCCTCGACGGCCTGCGCGTCGACAATCGGTTGCGCCAGCGCGGCGGGCCGTGCGGGGGCTACCGGTTGGGTATCCGTTACCGGGTGCTGGAATCGGAGCCGGGCATTGCGGTGGACGGTCAGTTTCCCGGCGCCTGCGGGCGGCATCGTTTTGCGCGTACCGCTCTGACGCCGGAGGACTATGTCCACCGCCTGTTCACGGCCCTCTGGTCCCAGTGGGGCGGAGAATTCACGGGCGGTTGGCGTATCGACGAGTGGCCGCACACGGATCGGGAACCGGACCTGGTGCACGAGTCCCGCCCGCTGGGAGACCTGATCCGGCTGGCCAACAAACACAGCAACAACGTCATGACCCGGCACTTCAAGCTGACGCTGGGTGCGGAAACCCTGGGCGCGCCGGCCACGCCCGCGAAAGGCGTCAACGCCATTCTCGATTACCTGGATTCCAGGGGCATTGCCACGGAGGGACTGGTACTCGACAACGCGGCGGGGCTGTCCCGCCACAATCGCATCACCGCGCGGCAGCTGGCCGGTATCCTGCGCGCCGGGCGTGAGAGTCCCTTAATGCCGGAGTTCGTCTCGTCACTGGCGCTGGCGGGCATGGACGGAACCCTGCGCACCCGCTTCGAAGACGATCCCGCCACGGGGCGCATGCACCTCAAGACCGGTTTCCTGGAGGGCGTGTCGAGTGTCGCAGGCTACATAAAAACGGCCGACGGCGAGGACGTCATCGCGGTGGTCATGGCCAACGGGCCCGGCGTGCACTGGAGCACGGGCATCGAACTGCAGGACGCGGTGCTTCAGTGGGCGTTCAGCCGTTAGTCAAAGCCAAGAGCTGGTTCTTGCCACAGAGGTCACAGAGGGCACAGAGAAAATTCAGAAAAAGAAGCAACCGAGTTTGTTTGTCTTTCCCTCTGTGACCTCTGTGCCCTCTGTGGCTAAACGCCCTTAGCCCTTGGGCACAAACACCGGCGCCCCACCAGCCTCGCCCTGTACCAGGGGTTGGGCGTAGAGGCGTTCCAGCACCTGCAACTGCAGCATCTCATTGACGGGCCCCCAGCGGGCACCGCCGTCCTGGTAGAGCAGCAGGACGTGATCGCAGTGCCGGGCGGCGATGTTCACGTCGTGCAGGCTCATGACCGCGGCGCAGCCCTTGCTTACCCGCTTGCGAACGATCTCCAGCACGGCCACCTGGTGGTGCAGGTCCAGGTGGCTCACGGGCTCGTCCAGGAGGAAAAGCCGCGGGTCCTGGGTGAGTGCGGTGGCAATGGCCAGGCGCTGGCGTTCACCGCCGGACAGGGTGCCGACCAGACGCGACTCCAGGCCGGCCAGGTCGACCTGCTGCAGTGCCGCCCGTGCCATGGCCATGTCGTCGGCTGATTCCACGTCCCAGGGGCGCAGGTACGGATGACGCCCGATGAGTGCGGTCTCCAGTACGGTGGCGGGAAAACCGTCGTGATGATCCTGGAACACCAGGGCCGTTTGGCGTGCCACGTCGCGGCGCGGGATCCCGCCGAGCTTCCTGCCGTTAAGCCGTACACCACCTGAGCGCGGCGCCCGAAGCCCCGCCAGGGTATGCAGCAGGGTGGTCTTGCCGGCGCCGTTGGGGCCGAGGATGCCCCAGCACTGGCCCGATCGCACCTCGAACCTGAGCGCCGATCCGTCCGGCCTTCCCGGAATGTGGATGACGAGATCCTCAAGCTGCAGCAGTGGCTCGCTCATCTCAGCGGCTCCGGTGTAGCAGGTAGAGGAACACGGGCACGCCCAGCAATGCAGTGATCACGCCTACGGGCAGTTGTTGCGGGGCGATCACGGTGCGCGAGAGGGTATCGGCCAGCGTGAGGAGGATGCCGCCGGCAAGTGCCGCAGCCGGCAGGATGATCCGCTGGTCGTTGCCCAGCACCAGGCGCAGCATGTGCGGCACGATCAGACCCACGAACCCCACGGTGCCGGCCAGGGTGACCGCGGTGGCGGTGAGTACGGCGGCCAAGAGGTAGACGATCCATTCCAGCGGGCGCACCGAGACACCCAGTGCTGCCGCCTGCAGGGCGCCGCGGGCCAGCACGTTGAGGCTTCTGCCCAGCGGCCAGGCGAGCAGGACGACGATGGCCAGCACGATCCAGGCGGGCCCGGGATGACGCGCATGGGAGAGATCCCCCATGAGCCAGTAGAGCATGCCCGGCAGTTCCGCGCCGGGGGCCACGGCCAGAATGAAACTGATCAACGCGCCCCATCCCGCCGCCACCACCACGCCGGTCAGCAGCAGGCGCACCGGGGTCCAGCTGCCGGTGCCGTGGGCCAGTCCGAAGACAAGGAGGGTGGACAGCAGCGCACCGGCAAAGGCGGCACCCGAGACGACAGCGGTGGCCAGTCCGGCCAGCATCGACAGCAGGGCACCCACGGCGGCCCCGCCGGAGATACCCAGCACATAGGGATCAGCCAGGGGGTTTCGCAGCAGGACCTGCATCAGGGCGCCTGCCACCGCGAGCAACCCGCCGGTGGCGAAGGCGGCCAGGGTACGGGGCAGGCGCAGCTCCAGCACGAGGGCCTGATGCAGGGGATCCCCCCCGCCGGTGAGCACGGTGCCCACATCGACCGGCGATACGGGCACGCTGCCGAGCATGAGTGATATGCCAATGGCCGCCGCTGCAGCAAGACACAGCACGGACAGGATCGTGGCAAGCCGGCCGCTCAAGGGGCGGTCTCCGGGCGGCGGGCGCGGGCCTCATCCAGATACTCGCAAAGCATCTCTGCGCCATCGAGGATGCGCGGCGTCTGTCGCTGGATAAGCGAAGGCGGGATAAAGAACAGGTTGTCCCGGCGTACGGCAGTCAGGCCGCTCCATCGGCGCCAGCCGTCCACCCAGGCACGGTTGTCTTCGCCGGATCCGCCGCCCACGATGACTTCCGGATCCGCCGCGAGCACCGCCTCCCGGCTCAGCCGCGGGACCAGTGCCGGCAACTCGCCAAAGAGATTTTTCCCACCGCACAGCGCGATCAGTTCACCGATGAGATGCTGGTCGTTGACGGTCATGAGCGGGTCATCCCAGATCTGGTAGAAGAGGGGCACGGCCGGCCGGTGCGCGTAACGTGTCGCCAGTTTCCGGCTTCGTTCACGCAGTTGCGCCGCCTGCGCAGCTCCGGTTTCGGATGAACCGGTGAGCACGGCGAGCCTTTCCAGGGTATCCGCCAGATCCGACAACCGGCGCGGTTCGTTGTAGTAGACCGTCAGGCCCAGTGCCTCAAGACGGGCCACCTGCCGGGCCGGATTGCCGCTGCGCCAGGCCACCACCAGATCGGGTTGCAGGGCCAGGATGCGTTCCAGGTCCAGCTGTCCGGCGTTGCCCACCCGGGGAATCTGCCGTGCAGCCTCGGGGTGGTCACTGAAGCTCACCGTGCCGACGATCCGGTCGCCGGCGCCCACCTCGAACAGGAGCTCCGTGAGGTGGGGCGACAGGCTGACGATCCGGTGTGCCGGTTCGGCAAGGCGCACTTCACGATGGCTGTCGTCGGTGACGCGGATCTCGGCCTGTACCGCTGCGCCGCCACCTGCCAGCACTGCCGACCCCGCCAGCAGGCTCAACAGCCATAACCATGGGCCAGGGCGCGTACTGACGAAGCGGACAAGAGACATGGCGAAGGTGGTCGACGGGGACACAGGATGTGCATCATACCAGCCGGGCTGCGTGATACCGCCGGGTGCCTGATGAAGCGCGGCGGGCCGTCTGATACCCTATGCGCCTTTCTCCCAACCGTATCCGAGCGCCCGTCAATGAAAGTCCGCACCCGCTTCGCGCCCAGCCCCACCGGCTACCTGCATATCGGTGGGGCCCGCACGGCGCTGTTTTCCTGGCTGTATGCCCGCAAACATGGCGGCGATTTCGTCCTGCGCGTGGAGGATACGGATCTGGCCCGCTCCAACGCCGAATCGGTCAACGCGATTCTCGAGGGTATGAACTGGCTGGGGCTCGAGTACGACGAGGGGCCTTTCTACCAGACGCAGCGCTTCGAACGTTACAGGGAGGTGGTGCAGCGGCTGCTCGACGAGGGCAAGGCCTACCACTGTTACTGCACGAAGGAAGAGCTGGACGCCATGCGCGCCGAGCAGATGGCGAGCAAGCAGAAGCCGCGCTACGACGGACGCTGCCGCCATCGCACCGAGCCCCGGGAAGGGGTGGAACCGGTGGTCCGCTTTCGCAATGCCGACGACGGTGTGACCGTCGTGGAGGACATGGTGCGGGGCCGCGTGGTGTTCCAGAACAGCGAACTGGACGACCTGATCATCGCCCGTTCCGACGGCAGCCCCACCTACAACCTCACCGTGGTGGTGGATGACTGGGACATGCAGATCACCCACGTTATCCGCGGCGACGATCATCTCAACAACACGCCCCGCCAGATCAACATCCTGAAGGCACTGGACGTGGAGCCGCCGAAGTATGCCCACCTGCCCATGATCCTCGGTCCGGACGGCACCAAGCTGTCCAAACGGCACGGAGCGGTGAGCGTCATGCAGTACCGCGACGACGGGTTCCTCCCCGAGGCGCTGATCAACTACCTGGTACGACTCGGCTGGTCCCACGGCGACCAGGAAGTGTTCACGCTCGAGGAACTCATCGAGTTGTTCGACATCGTGGACGTGAATCACTCGGCGTCGGCTATCAACCCCGACAAGCTGCTGTGGCTCAACCAGCATTACATCAAGCACTCCGACCCTGACCACGTGGCGCGTCACCTGTCGTGGCACATGGGCAATCATGGTATCGATCCGTCGGCCCCGCCGCCGCTGCGTGAGGTGGTGACGGCCCAGCGCGAACGGGCCAAGACCCTGGCCGAGATGGCTGCCAACAGCGTCTATTTCTACCGGGATTTCGAGGATTACGAGGAGAAGGCTGCCCGCAAGAACCTGACCGGGGACGCCCGGCCGGTGCTCCAGGCCCTGCACGCCGCCCTTGAGGCCCTGGGCGACTGGACTGCCGAGGCCATCCACGCGGCCGTGGAGGGGGTGGCGGAGCGCCTGGAACTCAAACTGGGCAAGGTGGCCCAGCCCCTGCGTGTGGCCGTCACCGGAGGCAGTGTCTCGCCCCCCATCGACCAGACCCTGGCACTGCTGGGCAAGGACCGCACCCTGGCCCGGATCGGGCGTGCGCTGGACTACATGGAGGCCCGCAGTGAGGAGGCGTAGACCCCTGCTTGACAAGGAAAAAGCACTCGCGTAAATTTCGCGACTTCCTTGACGGGGCCATAGCTCAGCTGGGAGAGCGCTTGCATGGCATGCAAGAGGTCGGCGGTTCGATCCCGCCTGGCTCCACCAGAACTCCGTCCCGGCGCCTGACCGAGGAGCGATCCGCCATGTACCGCTTCGGCCGCTACTCGATCATCGTCGGGATTGTTTTGACGGTGATTGCCCTGATCGTGGGCTTCGGTGCCATGTTCAGGGAAGTGGAGGAATGGGCCAAATTCTTCCTCTCGCTGGTTCCCATCGGGTTTCTGATCACCTTCACCGGACTGGTCACGGTACTGATGATCGGCCCGAGAAGATAACGAACAACGACGTTCCGAATACGTCCCCATCGTCTAGAGGCCTAGGACACCGCCCTTTCACGGCGGCGACCGGGGTTCGAATCCCCGTGGGGACGCCATCTCCGCCCGGCGGCCGATGTGCGCCGCTGTCACAGAAGAACCCGCCCCGAGCGGGTTTTTTTGTGCCCTTTGGGGATGGCTGATGAGGTGCCCGAGCCGGTGGAGCGGGACGCACCGATTGAGGATCAGCCACAGAGGTCACAGAGGCCACAGAGAGTACTTTCACTTTTGACCTTCTCTGTGACCTCTGTGACCTCTGTGGCAAGACATATCTCTATCCGGCTGGTCAGCCTGAGTCCGGTGTGCCGGATGCGGCCGCGCCTTATCCGACCTGCGACCCGGTCAAATATCCGGGCTGACGCGGGCATGGTATGGTGGCTTCCGGTTCGATGAAGCAGGTTCGGGATCAGCCCATTCGGCGTTGGACAGGAGGGATGGACAGCCACATGCAGATACACGTATCCAGGGCACTTAGCACCGATCTCAAGCGGTTCCTTGTCCAGGCCCCCGTCAACCTGCAGGCCATGCAGTGGTACGCCCACCGGGTACACGTGCTCGGGCGCAAGTGTGTGATTGCGATGGAGGCGCGCAGCCGTTACGCGATCGTGATGACGGGACTCCGGAAGGCCGATTTCGATCAGTTTCCGACGTTGTTTCACGATCGGCTGTGGCGCGAAGCGGTAACCATCTGCAACCTGGACGAGGTGCGTTCCGAGCGTCTGGCGGGACTCGTGGATCTGGTCGCGCAACCCGTGGAGATCATCACCGGTTTCGATCGAAGCGTGCTTGCACACATCAGGGATGTGGTCTGGGTATTGGAGGACAAGGCGCAGGAGGTCGGCTCGCTGCCCGGGAGCGCAGCCGAGGAATTCGCATTCGGCCTGTACGTGAACGAGACGCCCCGTTTCCGCGGGGGTGATCCGGAAAGCATCTATCCGCTGAAAGTGATGCGCGGGTTCTGGCTGGGATTGCTGGAACGCACGGAGCGTCGGAATTCACCGGACAACGTTGTGCCCTTCAACCGGCTGCACTGACGGGTGGGTCGGCGTCTAGCTGTGTTACCCCAACAGGTTGTTCACAGGTAAAGCGTAGGAGGCTCTCGGGAAGGAGCGAAGCATGTCCTGCGATGCTTGTTGTAGGAGCCCAGCCCTCTGGGCGAACGCAGCACGGGTACAACGCCGGTTCGCCCAGAGGGCTGGGCTCCTACAACCGGCCCTGCCTGCCAGCAGCTCACCCCGGATGAACAACGTATCGAGAGATCACAGCTAGCCCGCATATCTCACCACCCTTCTACTGCGGTCGCCGATGCGCTCGCTATGACGGGGCGTGCTCCCTTCGGTCGGCTTGACGTAGTGACGGCTACGCCTGCGCCGTCCTCCGGTCCGCGCGCCCCGTCACAGCGGCGCCTCAACGCCCTCGCCACGAACGGTGGTGAGATATGCGGGCTGGGCCGATCAGTTCTGCCGGGCACCGGCCCAGTCGAACCCGGAATAGTCGGCGAGTTCTGCGGGTGTCAGCACTTCTTCGTACCGGCGCCCATCAATGACCCAGGTGGGGAACGTACTGATGCCGGCCCTGACACATGCCGGTGCCGGGCGCCCGTGACGGCCGTCCGGGGAGCATTCCACGTAGGGAAGGTGTTCATAGGCCCCGCGGAACAGGCGGTTCTGCTGCTGGCAGGCCGGGCACCAGTAGGCCCCGTAGTAACGCACGCCCGCTTCCGTCAGATGCTGTGCCAAGGGCACCAGGCGCGGATCCGGGCGGGGACTGAGCAGATCGCTGTAGTACAGGTGAAGGGTGCCGAGGATCACCGCGGTGACGACAAAATTGTTGGCCAGCCAGAAACCCCATGGCTGACCCGGTGCGGTCTCCGGGCGCCGGAACGTGACCCACAGGAAGATGGCCGTGATCGTGGCCAGCGATGCCAGGCACCAGGCGCACAGGGCGTCCAGATGGATGAGGCCCACGGCGGTGAGATAGACGCTGATGGCCACGCCCACCAGGGAGACGAACCAGAGCCTGCGCCAGCGCTTGAGCCGCCCCGAGACCTTGACGGCGGTCAGCGCCAGCAGGGCATACACCAGGAACCCCCACAGGGCCACCGGGAGCCCGAGTACCCGGGACCAGCGGCTCTGCTGGATCAGATCGCAGCCCGAACCCTCCGCACACAGTAGCGGACCGCCGCCCATCCAGGCGACCAGGGTCAGGTATCCGGTGATCAGCATCCCGATGCCCGCGAGGATGACAACGACACGGTCCGCGCCCGGCTGTGGCCGGGCGGCCGGAGCGGTCTTCACTGCCACATCTGCCTTGCGGCGCTTGCCCTTGTTCCTGGCCATGAAGCGCTGGGTCTCCTGAATCCGCGTGGTGGGAGGCATTACACAGTGTACCCCGCCACTCATTTTGCAACATTCAGAGTGTGACTGAGTCGACAGTGCAAGGCGCAATCCGCAGTGAATGGCAAGCCCTTTACAAGGATTGGAACGCAGCAATGTCGACTCAGACACGCTCCCGAAGGGCGAGCCGGAAAGCGCTCATCTGCGGCGTTATGTCTCTTGGCAAGGACGCTGCCATTGCCTGCGAGCCATGCCTTGCAGCTAAGCGCTTTCCGACTCGCTGAATGTTACAAAATGAGTGGCGGGGTACACTAGCCCGAAACCGACAACGCAATCCCTGGAGATCACATCATGACCGATGGTGCGCCTCCCGATGCGGGACCATGCCTGCCGGTGGGGAAGCTTCCTGCAGATCTGCTGGAGGCCCTGCTTGGCCTCGCCCCGACCGAACACCCCGAGTTGCTGTTGGGTCCGGGCGTGGGCTTGGACTGCGCAGTCATCGATCAGGGCGAGCGTCTCCTCGTCTGCAAGTCGGATCCGGTGACATTCGTCACCGATGATCCCGGCCGCTACCTGGTGCGGGTCAATGCAAACGACATCGCCACCACGGGCGCCGAGCCTCGCTGGCTGATGGTCACCCTCCTGCTGCCGGAAGGGCGCGCGGACTTCGCCATGGCCGAACGGATCATGGGACAGATCGGGGAGGCCTGCCGGGAACTCCGCATCACGCTGGTCGGCGGACACACTGAGGTGACCCATGGCCTCGCGCACCCGATTGCGGTGGGTGCGCTGCTGGGCGAGGTCGCACGCGACCGACTGGTGACGCCGCGCGGGGCCCGAAGCGGAGACCGGGTGCTGCTGACCAAAGGTGTGCCCATCGAGGGTACGGCAATCCTCGCCGCCGAGTTCAGCGAGCGGCTGCGGGAGTCTGTGTCGCCTGCGGACATTGATCGTGCCCGGCGCTTTGTCGACGAGCCGGGGATCAGCGTTGTGGAGGATGCGCGCATCGCGCTGGGGGCGGGCAGGGTGACGGCCATGCACGATCCCACCGAAGGCGGTGTGGCAGCGGCCCTCTGGGAACTGGCGCGGGCCAGTGGCCGATTGATCCGGGTGGATCCCGCAGCCATCCCGGTGCCGCCGCTCGCGGCGCGCATCTGTGGTGCACTGGGGCTCGATCCGCTGACCACCATCGCATCCGGGGCGCTGCTGCTGACCGTGGCCCCGGAGGATGCCTCGGGCATCATTCGGGCGCTCGCATCGGCCTCGATCCCCTGTGCGGAGATCGGCGAGGTGGGTGGTGAGGGCGCTAGGGTGGAGGGCCCCGACGGGACAATGCCGGAGCCCGGGCGCGACGCCCTGGCCGCCCTGTTTGACGCGCCCGCCGCCTCTCGGGAATAGTGGTCGTCCCCGCCCGATTCCGGAGGAGATTGCCATGGGATTCGCACTGTCCGACATGCAGCTGACCAGTCCCGCCTTTGGTGACGGAGGCGCGATTCCGAAACGTCATGCCGGCGAGGGCGACGATGTCTCACCGGCGCTGACCTGGAGCGGTACGCCCGCAGGCACGCGCAGTTTCGCGG
The DNA here is from genome assembly GCF_002000365.1 of Thioalkalivibrio denitrificans. Taxonomy (GTDB): domain Bacteria; phylum Pseudomonadota; class Gammaproteobacteria; order Ectothiorhodospirales; family Ectothiorhodospiraceae; genus Thioalkalivibrio_A; species Thioalkalivibrio_A denitrificans. The sequence goes on from NZ_MVBK01000040.1 coordinate 84,809, forward strand.
TGGTCTGCCACGATCCGGATGCGCCGCTGGTCTCGCCTTCGGGCACCTACGGCTTCGTGCACTGGGTGCTCTACAACATCCCCGCTTCGGTCGAGGGTCTGCCGGAAGGCGTCGGCGACTTCACGCCGGGACGCAACGATTTTGGCAAGCCGGGCTACGGCGGCCCCATGCCGCCGCCGGGACACGGGACCCATCGCTATTACTTCTGGGTGCTGGCCCTCAAGAGCGAGGTGCAACTGAAGCCGGGGCTTACGCTTTGGGAACTGCTGGCGCAGGTCGAACCACACGTCATCGGCATGAACCGGCTGGTCGGTACCTATCAGCGCAAGTGAGTGCCCCACGGTCGGGCCGGCCGACGGGCCTCAGGGCAGGTGGGGTTTCTCCAGGTAGGCGTGGGACTGCATCTCCTGGAGCCGGCTGTGTGTACGCTGGAACTCGCGACTCAGCCATTTACCCTGGTACAGGCGATCCGGCGGGGTTTGCGCCGAGACGATGAGTTTGACGTTGCGATCGTAGAACTCGTCGACCAGTGCCATGAAGCGCCGGGCTTGGTTCTCCATGCCCTCGTCCATGACCGGAATCCCGGAAACCAGCACCGTGTGACACATGCGCGCGATCTCCACGTAGTCGAGCTGGCTGCGCGGGCCGTCGCAGATGTCCGGAAAGCGGAACCAGACCACCCCGTCAGCCTGCCGTACCACGGGGATGCGTCGGCTGTTGACCTCCAGTTCTCCTCCCACCTCGCCGGTATCCGGGGCAATGGAACGGAACGCCTCGGCGAGGCGGTCGTCCGCCGCGTCGTCCAGCGGGGCGTGATAGATTTCGGCCTGTTCCAGGGAGCGCAGGCGATAGTCGACACCGCTCTCAAGATGAAACACCTCCAGGTGTTGCTTGAGCAGGTCAATGGCCGGAAGGAAGAGGTGTCGATGCAGACCGTTGCGGTAGAGGTCGTCGGGCGGAATGTTGGATGTGGTGATCAGGGTGACGCCGTTGCGGAACAGGCCGGTCAGGAGCTTGTGCAGGAGCATGGCATCGGTGATATCCGACACGTAGAACTCATCCAGGCAGAGGATGCGGGATTCGCCCAGGCGCCGCGCCACCTCGTCCACGGGATTGGCCTGGTGGCCCAGTGTCCTGAGTTCAGCATGCACCCGCTGCATGAAGCGGTGAAAGTGCAGCCGCAGCTTGCGATCGAAGGGCAGGGTGTCAAAGAAGCTGTCAACCAGACACGTCTTGCCCCGACCCACGCCTCCCCAGAGATAGAGCCCGCGCACGGGGGCGGCCGGCGGGGCGGATCTGCCCAGCAGACGTGCGAGGGGCGAGATGCGTCGGGGGGCGGGAGCGCTCAACAGTTCGCGGCGTACGCGCGCGAGATGCTCAAGCGCCTCTGCCTGTGCGGAATCCAGCGGCTGAACAGTCTCTGCCATGCTCTGGACGGATGGGTTGCCGGACATGAAGGGCCAATCACCGGTGTGTCGGTTGCTGCAACGCAGCATAGCATGGCATGACAATAAGATGACATAGGTGACTCATGACACTCGGACTGCGGGCTAGCGATTGCTACCGTGTCTCGCCGGTTTCGCTCCTTTAATCAGCCCGTTATGAAAACTTCTTGACAACGTCTCTACTGGTTGCGCTACGATTCACAACGATTCGGGGAGCCACGCGCAACAACAACAGGGGAGACGGCGCATGCGGCTGATTCCTGGCCTGGTGGCGAGTTTGAGCCTGGGAATGTTCGTTTTCGGTGCCCATGCGGACTACACGCCCGTGGAGGCCTTGGCGGACAGTCTGCCTGAAGCGGACAAGGTGCTGGTGCGCAAGAGCGAGCGCCGGCTGTTTCTGTTGAGGAACGGAGAACCCTTCCGGGAGTACCGCATCGCGTTGGGGGGCAATCCGGTGGGTCACAAGCTGAAAGAGGGTGATCAGCGTACTCCCGAGGGCGATTACCACATCAACTGGCGCAATCCCAACAGTGACTTTCACCTCTCCCTGAGCATCTCCTATCCGAACGAGGAGGATATCGCCCGCGCGGCGAGGAAAGGCGTCTCTGCCGGTGGAAATATCATGATCCACGGGCAGAAAAACGGGGAGGAGTGGTTTGAGAACTTCCAGCAGCTTCGGGATTGGACCGAGGGCTGCATCGCGGTGACCAACGCGGCCATGCAGGAGATCTGGCACGCCGTGCCCAACGGGACGCCGATCCGGATCGAACCGTAGGAGCCTGTCGGACTTAGNNAAGTCCGGCAGGCTCCTAGGCCGGCCTTCAGGCCGACAGCCGTGGTTGCGTTGCGCAGAGCCTGTCCGGGTTAACTGTGATCTCTCAATACGTTGTTCATCCGGGGTGGCTGCTGGCAGGTAGGGCCGGTTGTAGGAGCCCAGCCCTATGGGCGAACGCAGCACGGGTACAACGCCGGTTCGCCCAGAGGGCTGGGCTCCTACAACAAGTATCGCAGGACATACTTCGCTCCTTCCCGAGAGCCTCCTCCGCCTTACTTTTGAACAACCTGTTGGTGCAATGTCCGGGCTAACCGGACATCACTCCAGATAGCGCTGGATGATGGCCTCCACGGTGCCGTCCTCGCGCAGCGCATCCAGTGTCTCCTGCAATTGCGCGATCAGTTCCGGATCCGTGTCCTTGTGGCAGGCATAGCCCATGTACCCCTCGCGCAGGGTCAACACGGGTTCATAGAGGCGGGGGTCGATCCCTTCCTCACGCATGGTCCAGCTGGCGGTGACGAAGTTGTACGAGACGGCATCGAAGCGACCGCCGTGGAGCATGCGCATGAGGATGCGCGCCGAGTCGGTACGCACATAGGTGCCCGTGAAACCGTCCTCCTGCAGGACCTGGTCGCCGATATCCTCGCGCACCACACCGATCTGGTACCCGCTCATGTCCTCCACGTTGTCCACCTGCAGGCCGCGTTCCCTGGCGGCGATGATGCTGACGTTGGAGTCAATCAGGGGCTCGATGAACACGAACAGTTCGCGGCGTGCATCCGTGACGGTGGTGGAGAAGAGGCACGTGCCGGGTTGTTCCTGGGTGATGCGGTAACCGCGCGCCCAGGGCAGCACCTGGATGTCCGCCGCAGTGCGCTCCACGCCGAGGCGTTGCCACATCTCCATCAGGACATCCACGGCGATGCCGGCGGCGACCCCGTCCTGGCTGAAGTTGTAGGGGGCGAACTCCTCGGTGATCCACTGCAGGTCGTTCAGCCCTGTCGCCCTGACGTTGCTCCACGCCAGACTGACAACGACCAGCATCAGGCCACAGAGGATGTGGTGTATGGCGCGGCTGCGGAAAAGGGCACGTGTCATGCGATTTCTCCCATCGTGTGTCCCGTGATTCCGGGTCTATTTCTGCTTGAGGATGACCAGCGTGAGGTCATCGTAGAGTATCTGGTTGCCCATGTGGCGCTTGACGTCGTTGATGATGGTGTCCTTGATGGATTCGGCGCTCTCGTCGCGATGCCGGGCAATCACTTCCAGCAACCGGTCCTGGCCATAGAGGCGATTCTGCTCGTCGGCGGCCTCGGTGATGCCGTCGGTGTAGAGTACCACCACGTCCCCTTCGTGCAGGTCTGTGCTGATCTGACCGACGAAATGCGCCATCTCCTCAACCAGTCCGATGGGGAAACCCAGTTCGTCGGTATCGATCACTTCCATGCTGCCGTCCCGGCGGGCGATGATGACGGTCTCGTGCTGACCGCTGATGTTGATATGGCCGCGTACGCCGGGTTCGCTGCCCTCAAGCGCGCGCCGGTAATCCAAAAGCGCCAGGGTGAGGTTCTTGCCGCAGCCCATGCGCTGCACGTTGTTGTAGATGGTGGTGTTAATCACGTCCATGACGCGGACCATGTCCTGCTCACGGCTGGTCAGCAGGGTGCGCACGGCGCTCTGGGTCATGAGCATGACCACCCCGCTTTCCAGGCCGTGTCCGGTGACGTCGCCGATGCCGATGCGTACGCCCTCATCGTGGCTGAGGATGTCGTAGTAGTCCCCGCCGACCTCCTGGGCCGGTTCCATGTGTGTGGCAATGTCCAGCCCCTCGATGGCGTCCAATTCGTCCCGGGAGGGCAGCAGGATGTGCTGAATGCGTCTTGAGACGTCCAGTTCGGCACCGAGGCGCATATTCTCGTCCCGGGCGCGGTCGCGTTGCTCGAGACCCTGCTGGAAGGCCTGCATGAGGTGATCCAGGCTGCTCACGATCTGGCCCAGTTCGTCCCGTTCATGACGCGGGAAACGCGGTCGTGGCCAGTCGCCGGGCCGGACCGGATCGATGCGGGTGATGGCCGTATGCAGTCCAATGAGCGGGCGGGTGATCATGAAATAGAAGATGAGCACCACGAGAGCAGAGATGACCACCGCCTTGATCAGCCCGACCACGAAGATGACGAGACCCCGATCGGTGAAGCGCGCGCCGATCTCTCCGGCGGCCAGCGTGACCTCCAGAGCGCCCACGTCCGTGGACGCCTCGGGAACCGCCCCGTAGCGCAGATCCACGGAGTAATCAGTGATGTCACCAAACAGGCGGCTGACCACGGCCCCGGCGGGTGGTGTGTCCTCCCGGTCGCGGCGCGTGAGCACGCCGCCGAAGTTGTCCCGCAGGACCACCGATTCCATTTCGCGGTGCGCGAACAACCCGTCGACCACCTGAGCCGCCAGATCGTCATTGAACTGGAAGGCGGCCTGGCTCGCGGAGCCGCGTACCAGTTCCAGGCTGCGCAGGGTGTTCTCCTGGATCTCGGCACGCATGGAGCGCCAGTCGGCGCCCAATTCCACCACGCCGCCCAACAGGCCGAGCAGGGCGACGATCAACAGCGTCACGGCCGCTTGCCGGAAGGTCAGGCTGCGCGTGAAGGGGATATGGCTGTCAATCCGGCGTTCGGCCGCTCCGGAGTCGTTCACAGCGGAATCCTCGGCTGGAGGGTCACGTTCAGTCGAACTGCAGCTCGAGGGCGGGCATGAGGCGCTTCAGGTTGTTGAGGGACTTGCCCTGCCAGGCGATGTCGTTGGAGCCGCGGATCAACAGTGCGCATTCGTTGCGGTTGCGGGCGCTGATCACGAACTTGGACAGCGTGGCGATCCCGGAGCTGTTGAGGAATTCCAGGCCGGTCAGGTCAATGGTCAGATGCGAGCGGCCGTCCAGGGCGCTTTCCAGCATCTGGGAGATCGGCCCATACTCGGAGAGCCCCCCCAGTCTAAGGGCCCCGGCCATTCGCACCGTGTCGCGGTCGGCGTCCAGTTCAACCACGTAACCTTCTCCGGATAGAGAATTCATGCAAGTGTGCTCCGTCAGATTCTTACGACCACCTGGGTGGTGACCCGGTAGCCATTGTTGTCTAGGGGCTCGAAACGCCATGCCAGGTCGGCCCCGTAGTCGTTGATCATGGTGAGATAGCCCAGACCGGCGCTGCCCTCGGAGGCCGCGCCTTCCTCGAGCTGCTGGATATAGAGTTCGCCCGGGTCCGAGTTGCGCAGCCGGTCTACGAAGGCCCGGAAGCGATCCGCCGCCTCCTGTCCCGCGGAATTGATCTGCTGGAAGATGATTTCTTCCTGGTGCAGGAAGAGCCGCATGGTGATGGGCTCGGGCAGCGAGTCATCGTGGAACTTCATCGCGTTCTCGAGCAGTTCGTTGGCGATGAAGCTTACGGCCCCGCGGATCTCGCTCTGCCGCTGCCGGGTGGCGGGATCGTTTTCGTCCAGTGGAAAGAAGGTGGTGACGTAATCGCCCAGAAAATCCGCGGAGAGGCCGTTGTTGCGCCAGCGCTGGCGAAGCGGTACCGATCCGGGCCAGAACGAGAGATCAAGGGACTCGGTGTTCCGGTCCCGCTGAATCGTCCTGATCTCCCCGTGCGCCTCGCTCATGGATATCCTCCCCCGTAGTTTGATCGGTACTGCCCACGATACGGTTGCGGCCCTGTTGTTTGGCCAGGTAAAGGCGCCGGTCCACCTCGGCGAACAGTTCCCCTTCGTCGTCGCTGTCGGGAATCGTCGCGGCAACACCGATGCTGAACGTGATCCGGCCCAACGGCGCCCGTTCGTGACGGATATCCAGTTCGGACAGCGTCTGCTGAATGCCGTGGGCCACCCGCATGGCACCCGTCTCGTCGGTGTTGGGCAGCAGCAGGATGAATTCCTCGCCGCCGTAGCGGGCGACCAGGTCCCCCTCCCGGCGCAGGGCCCCCTTCAACATGCCCGCAAGCCGCTTGAGGCACTCGTCTCCGGTCGGGTGGCCATAGCAGTCGTTGTACGGCTTGAAGTTGTCCACGTCGCACAGCAGCATGGCGAGCGGTTGCTGCTGCCGGCGGGCCCGCGCCCATTCGCGCTCCATGGTCTCGTCCAGCAGGCGGCGGTTCGCCAGGCCGGTCAGGGCATCATGGCGGGCGGCGTTTTCCGACTCGATGTACCGGGCCAGCCAGTGGAGATCGATCTGGTCCGCGTGCTCGGTAATGGTCTGCAGCACCATTTCCAGATCGCGGCTTTTCTGGGTGATGGTGGTGACCAGGTGGCGCAGCTGCTTCTCGATCATGCGCCGCTCGCGCACCTCCCCCTGAAGCTGCCGGTTGGCAGTCTCCAGCTGCTGTTCGATGGCGTCGCCGTGCTCCACGGCCGTGGTGAGCGCGATCTCCAGGTCGTCGCGCTCCTGGCGCAGCGCCTCGACCGTTGCATTCAACTCGGCCAGCGTTTGCTCGATGTCGAGAACCTGGACGTACGGGGTACTGGCTGGCATGAGGGTCCACCGGCTCTTGCTCGATGCCGCGGGGTGCGGCATCGCTTGGGTTTCTTATTGTGCACTGCACTTCCGCGCCCGGGAATACAGCGCCCGGCTCCGGATTCTCCATCAAGGCCGAATCAACGTGCAAGTCGAAACGGCCCACGCGGCGACGAGCGGCCCGTAAGCTCGTGTGGACGTAGGGTCGAACGCGACCAGACGCCTGAGATGGTCCGGGCTCGTCTGCAGATTTCAGACAGGGACCGGGAGCACGAGTTTCGTGCGAGCCACCGAAAAGATGTAGATGAATACCGTAATAGCGGCCAGCCAGGCCACGACCCGGCCCGCGGTGGTGCCTGCAAACCGGAAAGCCACCATCCCCAGCCCGATATACAGGACCAGGGCCACCAGCTTCGCCACCAGCCATGGCTGAAGGTGCTCGTGCATGCGCCAGATCCAGGCCAGCCACAGGCCGCTCAGCAGCAGGGCGGTGTCCACCAGGTGAGGCGTCACTCGGGCGAAGCGCGTCTTCAGTCGCGGCGAGTCCAGCAGCCGCAACACCCCCCGGGCCATGAAACCGGCCAGGGACAGGATTGCCAGCAGCATGTGCAGGTGCTTGATAATCGTGTACATGGACGTGATCGGATTCGGTGGTGCCTGAGCCTGATCAGGGCGTTCGTGTGCTCACGGCGTGTTTCTCCACAACACACGATCCAGAGCACTTTCGAAGGCCAGCGTGATGCGCCGGCTCAGGGGCTGGCGCTTGCTGTAGCGGATTTCGTAGAGATCGTAATCGCGGGCCATGTCCATGAGCAGGTCGTCGCTGGTGCCCAGTTCGTCCACCAGGCCGAGGGGCAGGGCCTGCTCCCCGTACCAGTGTTCCCCCGTCGCAAGCTTCTCCAGATCGAGCTGCGGCCGGTAGCGCTTAAGATAGCCCTTGAACAGCTGGTGCGTTTCCTCAAGTTCCTGCCTGAACTTCTCCCGGCCCTCCGGGGTGTTTTCGCCAAGCACGGTGAGCGTGCGCTTGAACTGGCCGGCGGTGTGCAGTTCGATGTCCACGTCGTGGCGCTTGAGCAGGCGGTTGACGTTGGGGATCTGCGCCACCACGCCGATGGATCCCACCACAGCGAACGGCGCCGCCACGATGCGGTTGGCCACCGCGGCCATCAGGTAGCCGCCGCTGGCGGCGATCCGGTCCACGGCCACGGTCAGCTCGATCTTGCGGTCGCGCAGGCGCGCCAGCTGGGCGGCGGCGAGGCCGTAGGAGGCCACCAGGCCGCCGCCGCTGTCCAGGCAGACTACGGCCCGGTCGGTGCCGGATCGGGCTTGGGTCAGTATGGCGGTGATCTCCTGGCGCAGGTTGTCTACGTGGCTGGCCCGGATGTCGCCCCTGAAGCGCAGCACGAATACACGAGGGCGGTTCTCGTCCCGTTCCTTGTCCGCCTGTTTGGTCTCCCGCTTGAACTGGCGCAGCAGCCTGCGTCCCGCGCGCCGTCCCAGCATGCCGTGGCGGATGGTGCGCTCCATATCCCGGTAGCGGTCGTTGAGGCGCTTGACCAGCAGTTGCTCACGCTCCCTGTCCCGTTCCCGACCCATCAGGGCGGCAAAGGCGCTGAAGAGCACCAGCGCGGCGACCACCAGGGTGAGGGTTTTGGCGAGAAAGAGTCCGAAATCCTGAAAGAATTCCATGGAAAGCCCCAAAGGCAGGTGGTGATGCGCTGGCGACACGATACAGGATACACGTATGAAGCGGGACCATGCCTTGTTCCTGGTGCTTGACGGCGCGCATTGTGGCCCCTGCCCTCAGGGTCTAGGCTTTTTAGATACTTGTCGTCCCCCGGTATACCCGCTGTGATCCGGAACGGCAGCGTTTTTACGTTCCCTGATCGTGCCGCGGCCGCGATCGTCCGTTGACATGGAGAGGTCTTGCATGAGTCTTGTAATGGCGACCGGCCTGGAGAAGCACTACCGCGCGGGTGACGTGGAGGTCCACGCCATACGCGGCGTGGATTTCTCCATCGAGCCCGGCGGTTTCGTCTGCTTCGTGGGGCCCTCGGGCAGCGGCAAGAGCACGCTGCTCAACATGATCGGCTGCCTCGACAAGCCCAGTGCCGGCCGCCTGGAGGTGCTGGGCCGGGAGGTGGCCCGTCTGGACCGCCGGGCGGCGGCCGATTTTCGCGGCGCAAACCTGGGTTTCGTGTTCCAGGACTTCAACCTGGTGCCGGTGCTGAGCGCAGCGGAGAACGTGGAGTACCCGCTGCGCATGGTGCAGAACTGGCCCGCGGCAAAACGCCGCGCCCGTGTGGGGGAGCTGCTCGAAGCGGTGGGCATCGCGGACCGGGCGGACAAGCGCCCGGATCAGCTCTCCGGCGGACAGAAGCAGCGGGTGGCCGTGGCACGGGCGCTGGCCACCCGGCCCAGGCTGGTGCTTGCCGACGAGCCCACCGCCAACCTGGATCATGACACGGCCCTGCGCATCATCGACCTGATGCGGACCATGCGTGACGAGTTCGGCACCACCTTCGTCTTCTCCACCCACGATCCCAAGATCGTGGACGCCGCCGAGGTGGTGCACACTCTTGAGGACGGGCGCCTGGTGGCATCGGGGGAGGGCGGGTCATGATCCGCGTCCTGGGGCTTTCGGCGCGCAATCTCGCCCGTTACTGGCGGCGCAGCCTGCTGACCTCGGGGCTGATCGTGCTGGGCATGGTGGCCGTGCTGGTGTTCATGGCCGTGTCGGGCTCGTTCCGGGACATCATGGTGGGCCAGATCACCGACTCCATGCTGGGCCACGTGCAGGTGCACCACCGCGGCTACGTGGCCTCCCTGGAAAACCTGCCCCTGAATCTCAATATGACCCCGGAGATGGTGGAGGCGGTGGAGCGGGCGCTGGATGAGCTGGACGTGGTCGAGGCCGTCACCCCGCGTCTGAAGTTCGGCGCCATGTTCAGCAACTTCGAGGAGACCACCTCCATCCGTCTGAACGGCGTGGTTCCGGAACGCGAGGCGGCCGCCATGCCCCTGCTGGCCGGACGGCTGGTGGCGGGCAGCGTGGAGGAGGGGCTGGTGGACCCCGGGAGGCTGCTCATCCCGGAACTGCTGGCCCGGGGCATGGACGTCCGGGTGGGCGATACCGTGGTGCTGGTGGCCACCAACCTGGATGGTTCTGTCAATGGCAGGACCTTTATCGTGCAGGGCATCCTGGAGGCGGTCACGGGCCCCGGCGGGCGGGACGGCTACCTGCACATGGACGATGCCCGTGAGCTGCTGCGCATTGACAGGCCCGAGATCAACGAGCTCGCCATCCGGCTCCAGGACCTGCGCCACATGGAGCGGGTGATGGCGCACCTGGGCCGTGCGCTGGCGACCGTGACGACACCCCGGGGTCAGCCGGCATTGGAGGTGCACGGCTGGGACCAGCTTTCGCCGTTCGCCAATATCGCCCGCATGATCGATCTGCTGGATCTCTTCATCCGGGTCATGCTGGTGGGTATCGTGCTGATCGCGGTGATGAACGTGATGATCATGGCGGTCTACGAACGTATCCGCGAGATCGGTACCCTCTCGGCCATCGGCACGCCGCCGGGGCGGATCATGGGACTGTTCGTGGGCGAGGGTATCCTGCTCGGGCTGGCGGGCACGCTGGTGGGTGCACTGCTGAGCCTGATCCTGGTGCAGGTGCTCAATCTCTGGCCGGTGAGCTTCGCCTTCGGACGCCAGCATATCCTGCTCGCCCCGCAACTGGGTCCGGCGGACATCCTGGCGGTGAGCGGCATCGTGATTCTGGTGGCGGCCGTGGCAAGTCTGCAACCCGCCTTCAAGGCGGCACGCATGGATCCCATCGTGGCATTGCGTCACGTGTAGCCCGCATATCTCACCGG